>DASTAE010000016.1:0-8719 GCA_035712985.1 Actinospica sp. | reverse complement strand
CTCGGCCACCTCGGCGGCGCTCAGCGAGCCCTTGAACTTGTCCGGCGCGATCACTATCCAGCCCTCAGTCACACCGGGAGTCTAGAGGGGCGCACGCCCGGCGCGTGAGCGACATCCGCCACGGTATGTCCGGCGTTCCGCGCCGAACCCGGACGCGGCGGCGTCGCGCACCCCCGCCCGAGGCGGCGCCCGCTCCCCCGAATCGGGGACGGACCACCGCGAACCCCGCGGGAACGCCGTGGGGCGCCGGACCCGATCGTCCGGCGCCCCACGGCGTTCCCCTCCTGCCGGGCCCCCGGCCCGTTCCCCCGCGTCTCACTCCTCGGGACGGGCGTCCCGAGGACCGTCGAGCAGATCCTTGAGCTGAGCCAGCGTGCTGTCCAGGATCGCCTTGACCTCGGCCTGCTCCTGCTCGGTCAGCGTGCCGTGCCGGCGGAAGGCGTCGGCCACCGGCCCGCCCTCCCGGCGCAGGTAGCTGAGCAGCTCCCCGACCTGGCTGAAGTCGGTCTCCCCCGCGAGACCGCCGAGCCACGTGCGCCAGCCCTGCATGCCGCCCTCCCAGTCGCCCTGCTGCTGCTGCCACTGCTCCTTCCACTGGCGCGCCCACTGCTCCTTCCAGTCCCGCTGCCAGTCGCGCTGCTGCTGGCGCCACTCGCGGCGCTGGTCCTTCTGCTGCTCGCGCCAGTCCTTCTGCTGCTGCTTCCACTCCTCCTGGTGGTGCTTCCACCCCTGGGCCTGCTCCTTGAGCTGCTGCTTCCACTCGCGCCACTGCTCCCGGTTCCAGTCAGCGGATCCCGGCGGCTGCCCGAAGGGGAACCCAGGAGGGAAACCGGGGAAATTGGGGAAACCGGCACCACCCCCCGGCGGAGTCGGCGGCACGGGGGGCACCGCGTCATCGAACTCCGGGGGAAGCGGGGGCTGCGGAGGCTGCGGGGCCCACGGCGGGATCCCGGCCCAGCCGCCGGGGGCGTCGGCGCCCCGGCCCGCGCCGTGCTCCTCCTGCTGGGCGCGGCGGGCCTGGTCGGCGAGCTCCTGCTGCACCGCCTTGGCGGACTCGCGCACCTCCTGGCGGATGCCCTCGGCCAGGTCGCGGGCCGAGGCGCGGATCTCGGTCTCCAGCTCCTCGAGCTCCCCGGCGCGCGCGGCGAGCTCGGCCCGCCCGGCGTCGGTGATCTGGTAGACCTTGCGGCCGCCGTCGGTCTCGTGCCTGATCAGACCCTCGGTCTCCAGGCGGGCGAGCCGTGGGTAGACGGTGCCGGCGCTCGGCGAGTAGAGGCCCGCGAAGCGCTCGCGCAGCTGCTGGATGATCTCGTAGCCGTGCCGCGGGCTCTCGTCGAGCAGCTTGAGCAGGTACAGCCGGAGCCGGCCGTGTCCGAAGACCGGAGTCATCGTGCGTCCTCGATTCCCTCTTCGCCGGAGTGTCCCGGCTTCGCATCCTGAACGTCCTGGATGTCCGCGTCCTCGTCGGCGTCGCGGCGCAGCAGCGTGATCGATCCTGACACGGTGTGGCCCTTGAGTTGCGCCGCTCCGGACCCGATCACCCCGCGCAGCCGCGAGCTGCCCGGCTGCCTGCTGCGGGTGATCTCGGGGAACGCCGTGGTGGCGCGCCCGCTGGTGGAGGTGATGTCCACCTCGACGTCGGGGTCGTGCGGCAGGCGCACGGTCAGCGCGCCGGAGACGCAACTCGCGTGCACCCGGCCCGGCATCGGGTCCTCAAGGTCGACGGTGATGGAGCCGGCCACGGTGTTCAGCTCGATCTCGCCGCCCGCCCCGGCGAGCACGGTGATCGAGCCGGAGACCGCCTTGACCTTGAGGTCGTCGGTGGCCTGCTCGACGGTGACCGCGCCGGACACGGTGCTGACGCTGGTCGGCCCGTAGACCCCGGCCAGGGTGATCTCCCCCGAGACGCCCTTGACCCCGACCCGCTCGTGGAAGTTGGACACCACCACGGGCCCGGAGACGACGGTCACCTCGACCAGCGCGTCCGGCGGCACCGAGATGGACAGCTCCACCTCCTGCCGGGCGCCGCGGGTGAGCCAGCTCCACAGCCCGGTCTTGAGGTCCTCGCCGTGCTTGACGGTCAGCTCCCCGTCCTCGAGCTCGACGTTCAGCGGCGGACCGCTGATCCGGTTGACCTCGAGCGCCGCGGGCCCGTCCACCCCCAGCACGTTGATCCGCCCGCCGACCGCCGACAGGCGCAGCCGGTGCACGCCCTCCCCGATCGCCAGCTGCTCGGGCTGCTCGATCTTCCACTTCTCGCCCATGGCCCTCCCCGCTTCCTTCCACTCGCCGTCTCCGCCGAAAACGCGATGTATCGCGTCCTTCGAGAACCACGATATATCGCGTCTCCGGAAAGTCAAGCGCGACGCGACCGGGACGGCCGCCGGTCGCCACGGGCGCGCCAGGGCGCGCGTCCGGGCGGGTATCGGCCCACTCCTGCTCCGAATACTCACGGGTGCGGCCTGGTCCCGGTGGAACGCCCGTTCGTACCGTGCTGTGTGTCGTGTCCCCTACGAGAGGACCTCTTCGTGCGGATCCTGCTGATCGCGACCGCTTTCAACAGTCTCGCCCAACGCGTCTACGCCGAACTCGGCGACGAAGGGCACGAACTCGAGGTGGTGGTCGCGGCCTGCGGGGACGCCGAGGTGCGCGAGGCGGTGTTCGGACCCGGCGAGGGGCCGGGGGCGCCGCCGAGATTCGATCTCTGCGTCGCGCCGATGCTGACCACCGCGATACCCGAGGACGTCTGGCGCGCGCTGCCCTGCCTGATCGTGCATCCGGGACCGGCCGGGGACCGCGGTCCGGCCTCGCTGGACTGGGCCCTGCACCTGGGCGAGCGGACCTGGGGCGTCACGGTGCTGCAGGCCGTGGCCGAGATGGACGCCGGTCCGATCTGGGCCACGGCGGGCTTCCGGATCCCCGAGGGCGTGAGCAAGAGCGCGCTCTACCGCGGCGAGCTGGCCGACGCCGCGAGCGCCGCGGTGCACGAGGCCGTGCGCCGCTTCGCCGCCGGGCTGCGACCGCGTCCGCAGCGCGAGTGCGTGACCCGCGGCGTGTTCCCGCAGCAGCTGCGCCGGATCGACTGGGCCGCCGACTCCACCGAGCGTGTCAGCGCGCTGCTGCGCGCGGCGGACTCCAGCCCCGGCGTGCTGGACCGGATCGACCGGCGCGAGTACTACCTCTTCGGGGGCGAGCCGGAGTACGCGCTGCGCGGGCGGCCCGGCACGCTGCTGGCGACCAGGACCGGCGCCGTGTGCCGGGCGACGGCGGACGGCGCGGTCTGGCTCAGCCACGCGAAGCCGAAGCGGCTCCCCGGCGGCCCGCGCGGCGTGAAGCTGCCCGCGGCGCTCGCGCTGTCCGGCCACGTCGGCCACCTGCCCGAGTGCCCGGGCTCCCCCGAGATCAGGTACCGGGAGCGCGGCGAGGTCGGCATGCTGAGCTTCGGCTTCCCCGGCGGCGCGATGAGCACCGAGCACTGTCGCAGGCTGCTGAGAGCGCTGCGGCACGCCTGCACCCGGCCGACCAGGGTGCTGGTGCTCGGCGGGCGGCGGGACTTCTTCGGCAACGGCATCCACCTCGGCGTGATCGAGGCGGCGGCCGACCCCGCGGCCGAGTCCTGGGCCAATATCAACGCGATCGACGACGTGGTCGAGGCCGTGCTGCGGATGACCGACCGGATGGTCGTGGCCGCGATGGGCGGTAACGCGGCGGCCGGCTCCGCGGTGCTCGGCTTGGCGGCGGACGAGGTCTGGCTGCGCCGCGGCGCCGTGCTCAACCCGCACTACCGGTTGATGGGCCTGTACGGATCCGAGTACTGGACCTACGTGCTGCCCCGCCGGGTCGGCCGCGCGGAGGCGGAGCGGCTGACGGAGGCCGCGCTGCCGGTCAGCGCGGCCGGCGCGGTGCGCGGCGGCCTCGCCGAGCGCATCGTCGAGGTAGACCCGGCCGACTTCACCGAGGCCGTCTGGGCCGACGCCTTCGAACTGGCCGCCGCCCCCGACCTCGGCACCCGGATCGCGGACAAGGCGAAGCGGCTGGCCGGCGACGAGGCGGCGCGCCCGCTGGCCCGCTACCGGCAGGCCGAGCTGGCCAGGATGCGCGCGATCTTCGAGGACCGGGAGGCGCCGTACCACGCGCTGCGCAGGGACTTCGTACGCAAGGCGGCGCCGCGCCGCACGCCGGAGCACCTGCGCGGGGCGACGCAGCTGGACCGCGCGTAGCGCGCCCGAGGAGTGAAACCTGTTGCCGAGCGCGGGCGCCTTCGGCAAGATCAGACCGTATGACGGACTCACCCGAACAGCGGCCGAAGGCGCTCCCGCTCGGCGTCTACCCGCCCGAGCGCATCGAGATCGACGAGTTCCACCTGCGCCGCTACACCAGGGACGACGACGTGGCGCTGCACGAGGCGATCAAGGCCAGCTTCGCCGAACTGCACCCCTGGATGCCCTGGTGCGTGGACCCGGTCAGGATCGAGGACCAGCGGGACTTCATCGAGCGCGGCTTCCTGGCCTGGGCCACCGGCCGCGCCTTCGACTACGGCATCTACGACGCCGACGGCGCGCAGATCGGCGCGACCTCGCTGATGGACCGGACCGGGCCGGGCGGCCTCGAGATCGGCTACTGGCTGCGCAGCGACGCGACCGGCCGCGGCGTCATCACCCGCTCGACGCGGCGGCTGACCGAGATCGGGCTCGGCCTGCCGGAGATCACCCGGATCGAGATCCACTGCGACGCGGCCAACGAGCGCAGCGCGGCCGTGCCGAAGCGGCTCGGCTTCCGGCTGGAGGCGATCGAGGAGGGCCTGGAGGCGAAGGCGCCCGGCGAGACGGGGCGCGGGATGGTGTGGGTCACGCCCTGACGGCGCGGGTCACGCCTCGGCGGGTCGCGGATTCGTGCGGGTCACGCCGGGACGGCGCGGGTCAGCGGGTGGCCTTCGCGGCGCAGTTCGCGCAGGTCCCGAAGATCTCGACGGTGTGCTCCACCTGGATGAAACCGTGCTCGGCGGCCACCTTGCCGGCCCAGGCCTCGACCGCCGGGCCCTCCACCTCGACCGCGGTGCCGCAGCTGCGGCACACCAGGTGGTGATGGTGGCTGCCGCTGCTGCAGCGCCGGTAGACGGACTCGCCCTCGTCGGTGCGCACCACGTCGACCTGGCCGGTCTCGGCGAGGGACTGCAGCGTGCGGTAGACGGTGGTCAGGCCGACCGAGTCGCCGCGGTGCCTGAGCCGGTCGTGCAGCTGCTGCGCGGAGACGAAGTCCTCCGTCTCGTCCAGCAGGGAGGCCACCGCGGCCCGCTGCCGGGTCGACCGGCCCGGGGCGGGGACGGAGGCCCGGGCCCCCGCGGGTCCCTGCGGCTGCGACTGCTGCATGACCGGTACTCCTCGCTTCAGCTCCGTATGGCGCAATCCCTCATTGTGCCACTGACCAGACCCGCCCGCGTTCGACCGGCGGGCCTGGCGGGCCGCGCGGGCGCCGGGCGAATGCGTTGGTGGCACCCCCGACGCGCCCGGTACGATGCGGCAAGACCGCACGCCAGCCGGGCGTGATGGCGGAAAAAAAGAGGAATGAATCATCGTGGCCGCCGACAAGATCGACACCATCGTCCGACTGGCCAAGGCCAGGGGCATCGTCTTCCCCTCGAGCGAGATCTACGGCGGCTCGCGTGCCGCGTACGACTACGGGCCGCTCGGCGTGGAGCTGAAGGACAACATCAAGCGCCAGTGGTGGCAGGCGATGGTGCGCGGCCGGGAGGACGTCGTGGGCCTCGACTCCTCGGTGATCCTGGCGCGCGAGGTGTGGGAGGCCTCCGGCCACGTCAAGGAGTTCACCGACCCGCTGACCGAGTGCACCTCGTGCCACAAGCGGTACCGCGCCGACCACCTCGAAGAGGCGTACGAGGCCAAGCACAAGCACCTGCCGGAGAACGGCCTGGCCGACGTCAACTGCCCCAACTGCGGCGTGAAGGGCCAGTTCACCGAGCCCAAGCAGTTCAACGGCATGCTCACCACGCACCTCGGCGCGGTGGCCGACGGCTCCGGCCTGCACTACCTGCGGCCCGAGACCGCCCAGGGCATCTTCGTGTCCTACAAGAACGTGCTGGAGACCAGCCGCCGGAAGATCCCCTTCGGCATCGGCCAGATCGGCAAGTCCTTCCGCAACGAGATCACGCCCGGCAACTTCATCTTCCGCACGCGCGAGTTCGAGCAGATGGAGATGGAGTTCTTCGTCCGGCCGGGCGAGGACGAGAAGTGGCACGAGTACTGGATCCAGGAGCGCTTCGACTGGTACACCGGCCTCGGCGTCAACGCGGACAACCTGCGGCTGTACGAGCACCCGAAGGAGAAGCTGTCGCACTACGCGAAGCGGACCGTGGACATCGAGTACCGTTTCCAGTTCGGCGGCAGCGAGTTCGGCGAGCTCGAGGGCATCGCGAACCGGACCGACTTCGACCTGTCCACGCACTCGAAGGCCTCGGGCCAGGACCTGTCCTACTTCGACCAGCCGAACAACGAGCGCTTCACCCCGTACGTCATCGAGCCCGCCGCCGGCGTCAACCGCGCGATGCTCGCCTTCCTGCTCGACGCGTACGTCGAGGAGGAGGCGCTGAGCGCCGCGGGCAAGATGGAGAAGCGCGCGGTCCTCAAGCTGGACCGCAGGCTCGCCCCGTTCAAGGTGGCCGTCCTGCCGCTCTCGCGTAATTCGGACCTGTCGCCGAAGGCCAAGGAGCTGGCGAACAACCTCCGCCGCAACTGGAACGTCGACTTCGACGACGCCCAGGGCATCGGCCGCCGCTACCGCCGCCACGACGAGATCGGCACCCCGTTCTGCGTGACAGTGGACTTCGACACCCTCGAAGACAACGCCGTGACCGTCCGCGAGCGCGACACGATGCACCAGGAGCGCGTCTCCCTGGACCAGGTCGAGTCCTACCTGGCGACGCGGCTGCCGGGCTGCTAGTCGCTACCTGATCAGTGCCCGATCGGGCCGCCGCGCGAACTCGATTCGCGCGGCGGCCCGATTTCGCTTTGGGTATAAGGAAATGCGGGCGCCGCGCGCCGCAAGCAGCACCCGATGCCGACCCCTGCGATTTTTGAAGCGGACCCCACCAAGAACCCGCCGACCGCCGACGCACCCCACTCCCACCACAGGCCGGGCGCGCCTTGTCTCCGGCTCTTACGGACGCAGCGCCCCGAGCAGCCGGTGATGCGGGTGCTGCTCCGGCAGCGTCGCCACCGAGCGCTCGGCCAGGCGGACCGCTCGGGCGCGGTGCTGGGCCGGGATCTCGAGGACGGTCGCGTCGAGCAGGGCCCAGGAGAGGTCGTCGAGCTTGCGGCGGACGACGGTCGGGTCGGGCTCGCCGGTGAGGGCGGGGACGCAGGCGGACTCGAGTTCGGCCAGGGCGCGGGTGGCGGGGTCGTCGTCGCTGAGGACGTCGGGGATGAACATGTCCACCTGCTCGGAGGCGGCGGGCTTGGCGCCCACCGCCTCGAAGACGTTGATCAGGGGACTGACGTCGCCCGCGGTCATCGGGTCGTAGAGGCCGGGGAAGGCCTGCTCCTCGTAGCCGCTGTCGTAGCCCGCGATGTAGACGGGGGCGGCGGAGCCGCTGTGGGCGACGGCGCCCAGGGCCACCTCGAGCAGGCTCGCGGGCCAGTCGAGGTCGCGCAGGGCGTTCAGGCGCAGGTTGCCGGGCTGGGCGTCGAGCAGACCGCAGAGCAGCAGTTGCGCGGACTCCAGCGCGGACTGGATGTAGAAGCCGATCTCGGCGCTGTGCAGGCGGATCGGCTCGTCCTTGGCGCACCAGGACCGCAGGCGGTCGCCGATGATGGAGTTGTCGACGACGTGCGTGAACCGCGATGCGGCCAAGCGGATGTCGGGGGACGCGGCGGCCCTCGCCAGGATCCACTCGCCGATGCGCTTGGAGGCGGCGTACACGTCCGGGGAGTAGGGACGCAGCGCCTTGCCGGTGGACGCGCAGACGACGGTCCCGGTCCCGGCCCGGGCGGCGGCCTGCAGGACGTTCCTGGTGCCGAAGACGTTGGTGGCCACCGTCCGCAGCACCTCGACCTCGGCGAGGCCCGGGTTGCGCTGCGCGGCGACGTGGAAGACGATGTCGGGCCGGATCTCCGCGAAGACCTCGTCCAGGCTGGACCGGTACCGCACGTCTCCGTAGACGAACTCCACCCCGTCGATCAGCGGAAGCGCGGTCCGGCCGCGGCTCAGGCTGACCAGGCGCGCGGGACGGTGCGGCAGCAGCTGCCCCAGCAGGACGCGGCCGATGCAGCCGGTGCCGCCGGTCACCAGGATGGTGGCGCCCTCGACGTGTGCCGCGATCTCCTGCTCCGGCAGCTCGATACATCGCGAGCGGACGCCCTCGAAGCGCCGGTACTCGGCCAGGGATTGGGGCTTGAGTTCGAGAAGTTCGCGGGTGAGCTCCCGGAGCCGCTCCACCTCGGCCGCGGTCAGCTCGGCGGCCCGGGGAGGCGCCGCGGTTTTGAGTTCGCCCAGCAGATCATTGATGCTTCTCACAGTGTCCTCCCCAACGCAGGTCGCGCCCGCGGCGGTTAGCCGGGGCGACGGCCGCACACCACTGCCGCTACACTGCGGCACCGAAGAATTACGAAGCTAGCACAGGATGCGTAAACCCACCCGGTGCGTCGGAAAATTTTCGGTTGCAGGATCAGCTCACCCGGCGCACACGGTAGCATCTCCACGCAGC
>DASTAE010000015.1:0-4781 GCA_035712985.1 Actinospica sp. | reverse complement strand
GGACCCCAACGCGGAGGACAAGTTCAAGGAGGCCGCCGAGGCCTACGAGATCCTCTCCGACCGCGAGCGCCGCGCCACCTACGACCGCTACGGCCACGACGGGCTGCGCAGCGGCGGCTTCTCCCCCAACTTCGACAGCTTCGGCTCGGTGGCCGACATCTTCGAGGCCTTCTTCGGCGGCGGGGGCGGGGGCTTCGCCAGCGCCTTCGGGAGCGGCTTCGGCGGCGGCGGAGGCGGGCGGTCCGGCCCCGTCCAAGGCCCTGACGTCCAGCTGAGTGCCGAGATCGACCTCGGCCAGGCCGCCCGCGGCACTCAACTCGAGCTCGACTACGAGGCGGTGATCCTCTGCGAGCACTGCCGCGGCAACGGCGCCGAGCCGGGCACGCGGATCGACACGTGCCCCCGCTGCGGTGGGACGGGCCAACTGCGCACGGTCTCGAGGACCCCGTTCGGCCAGGTCATGCGCGCCGCGGCCTGCGATCAGTGCGGTGGCGACGGGCGCCTCCCCACGCAACCGTGCCGCTCCTGCGAGGGGCGTGGGCGGAGGATCGACCACGTGCGCGTGTCGGTCGAGGTCCCGGCCGGGATCGCCAGTGGCCAGCGGATCCGCGTCGGGGGCCGCGGCCATGCGGGCGAGCACGGCGGCCCCCCCGGCGACCTCTATGTCCTCATCGGCGTCCGGGACGACCCGCGCTTCCTGCGTGACGGCGACGATCTCCTCACCACGGTCGACGTCTCGGCACCCCTGGCCGCGATCGGCACGACGGTCGAGGTGCCGACCCTCGGTGGCCCGCTCGAGCTCGAGGTCCCGGCCGGCACCCAGCCCGGCGCGATCCTCATCCACCGCGGGGGCGGGATGCCATCCCTGCGCGGCCGCCGCCCCGGCGACCTGCGCGTGGTCGTCAACGTCGTCGTCCCGCGTCGCCTCAACCGTGAGCAGCGCGAGCTGCACGAGAAGCTCGCGCGCACCCTGACGGAAGAAAACCTCCGCAGCGAAGAGGGCATGTTCGCCAAGCTCAAGCGCGTCCTGCACGGGTGATCCGCCTCGCCCTGCGGGTGCGGCGCGACCAGGCGGAGCTCGTGCTGGCTGAGCTGCTCGAGCTGGCGCCGAGCGGCGTCGAGGAGGTGGACGTCTCCGCGGACGTGGTCGAGTACGCCGTCTACGGGGCGCCGGGGGAGCTGCCCGAGCTGCCGTCCTTCCAGGCGGCGGCGGGCCGGGCGCTCGTGGAGGTCTCCACGTCCGAGGTGGCCGACGACTGGGCCGAGCGCTGGCGCTCCTTCCACAAGCCGCTGGTGCTCGGTGACCGATTGGTCGTGCGGCCGCCGTGGGAGGAGGTGCCCGCTTCGCCGGCCTCGCGAGCTTCGCCTGGCGGCGAAACATCGCTGGGCCCCGTCGACATCGTGATCGATCCGGGGCGGGCGTTCGGGACAGGCGCGCACGCGACGACGCGGCTGTGTCTGGAGCTCCTCCTTGATCAGGTGCCGCCACCCCTAGCCGCTGCGCCGGGGTCGGGACTCTCCCGCGGCGGCGCGGGAACCTCACCGGCGGTGGTTGACCTGGGCTGCGGCTCCGGGGTGCTGGCGATCGCGGCGGCGCTGATGGGGTGGCGTCCGGTCCTGGCCCTCGACTTCGACCCGCTGGCCGTCGAGGCCACGCGCGAGAACGCAGTCGCGAACGGGATCGGGGCCGACATCGAAGTCCGCCGCTTCGACCTGCGCTCGGAAGCCGTACCGGCCGCGCCGCTGGTGCTGGCCAACCTGCTGAGGCCGCTGCTGCTCACCTGGTGCGTCGCGATGGTCACGGCCGGTCCCGGCACCCCCTCCGGAGCGGCGCGGCCGGAGACCGTGATCGCCGGCGGCCTGCTCGGGTCGGAGGTCGACGAGGTGAGCGCGGCGTTCGGTCGCGCGGGGTTTCGGGAGGCCGAGCGGCGCGCGTTCGGCGGTTGGGCGGCGCTCCGGCTGCGTCGCATCGCGGCCGACGAGTAGCTTTCGTCTCTATGGGCCGCCACGTGCTGATCGCGGGTGGAGGCTTCGGGGGTTACTACGCGGCGAAGAAGCTCGAGCGCCTGGCTCCCGAAGACGTCCGCATCACCCTCGTCAACGATGTCAACTTCCTGCTCTATGCCCCGCTGCTGCCGGGCGCCGCGGCGGGCACCCTCGACCCTCGCCACGTGGTGGTGCCGCTGCGGGAGCATCTCCGGCGTACGGAGCTGCGGATGGGTTGGGTCGTCGGGGGCGATCCCGGGCGCTGCGCCCTGAACGTCGAGATGGTCAGTGGGAAGATGCACGAGTTCAGCTACGACCAGCTGATCGTCGCGCTGGGCTCCATCTCCCGCACGTTCCCGATCCCCGGCCTCGTCCAGCATGCGATCGGCTTCAAGACGATCGCCGAGGCCACGGCACTGCGCAACCGCGTCGTGCACCACCTCGAGCTCGCCGAGGGCCTCGACGACCCCGACGAGCGGCGTTCATGGCTGTCTTTCGTGTTCGTCGGCGGGGGCTACGCAGGCCTCGAGGGCATCGCCTTCCTGGCCGACTTTGCCGCCGACGTGCTCAAGCGCTATCCGCGCTGCCGCGAGGTCGGGACGCGCTGGACCCTTGTCGACGCCGCCGAGCGGATCATGCCGGAGATCCAGCCTTCGCTGGCCAAGTTCACCGTCGACCTGCTCGAGCGGCGCGGGATCGCCTTCCGCCTCTCCACGCAGGTCACGCGCGTGCGCGACGACGGGGTCGAACTGTCTTCCGGCGAGTTCATCCCGGCGCGCACGGTCTGCTGGACGGCCGGCGTCAAGGCCAACCCGGTGGCCGAGCGACTCGGCCTGCCGCTGGACCGCGGCCGCATCGCCTGCGACGAGTTCATGCGCGTGCGCGGGCACGAGAACGTGTGGGCACTCGGCGACATCGCCGCCGTCCCGGACCCGGCCCGCTCGGGAGAGGCCTGCCCGCCCACCGCCCAGCACGCCGTGCGGCAGGGCAAGCGACTCGGGCGCAACGTGGCCGCGGCGCTGGGTGGACGCGGGCAGGTCAAGCCGTTCACCTTCAAGACGCTCGGCTCGTTCGCCGAGCTGGGGCGTCACAAGGCGGTGGCCAACCTGATGGGCCTACGGGTCCGTGGCTTCGCCGCGTGGGCGATCTGTCGCTTCTACCACCTCGCGTGGATGCCGGGCCTCGACCGCAAGAGCCGCCTGATCGCCGACTGGTCGACCGAGATCATCTTCCCGCGGGACATCGCGGAGATGGGTCAGCTCGGGCACCCACCCCCGCTCAGCGGCCTGCCGACTCCCCCGCCCGAGGAGCGGGGCCCGGCGGCGCTGCAGAGCGCCGAGAAACCGACTCGGGCATGACCGGGGCGACGGTCCTCAGGTCGGAGATCCCGCGCTCAGCCGAGGCGGGACGAGTGGCCCGCCGGCTGCTCGGAGACGGCCTGCGCCTGCACGTGCCGCCACTGGCGCTGGCCGACGCGCAGCTGGTCGCCTCGGAGATGGTCAACCACGCCTTCCTCTACGGCCTCGGCGAGATCGAGCTTTCGGTGGTCCTCTCCGAGGACAGCATTTGCCTCGAGGTCAGCGACGGCGGTTCCAACCCGCACGCGCAACCTCACGCCGAGGACAGCCTCGGCTCCGGGCTCTTCGGCTTGCAGATCATCGATCAGATCGCCGAGGATTCAGGAGTACGCGAGATGGGCGAGCCTCCGGGCCGCTCCTTCTGGGCCAAGCTCTCACGCCTCGGCTAGGGCCGCGGGGGCGAGAGGTCGAGCCCGCGGTAGCGGCCGTAGGCCTGCAGGCTCACGCGCCCGAGCCCGCCACCCGAGCCGTCGGCCCCGTGCGACAGGACGGCGATCGCCACCACGTTGCGCCCGTGCTCGTCGAGGACCGGCCCGGCCGGCAGGTAGAAGAGGTGCTGCGGACCGAGGTTGTTGACGTAGCGGCCCATCATCCAGCCATTGACGAAGATCAACGCTTCGTAGGCGTACCGCGGGGAATCGCCGATTCGCAGGCCGAGCGGGACGTCTACCCCGCGCGGCAGGTTCAAGCGGAACGTGGTGTGGTACCAGCCGACGCCCGGCGGAACGTGCCGCGCCGACCAGCGGTCGGGAAGGCTGACGGGCTGCCAGGCGGCACCGAGCCGGTAGCCGGGCTCGTACCAGCCCATCCGCTCGCCGAAGAGGCCGCCGTTGTTGAGCGGGCCGTGAAGGCGGTCGACCGGATGCTCACCCCCGAGGTCGCCCTGGATGCGCCAGGCGATGGCCGGCTCGACCGGCGAGGAGGAGCGCAGGGTCGCCGAGATCAGCCCGTGCGGCTGCTTCTGCAGCTCGAGCGAGGTGGCGAAGTCCTCCGGGTGCCCCTCGTTCTCGGCCAGCACGGAGATCACGTTGTCCTGGCCGACACGCAGCAGTCCGCGGGGGATCGAGAACGTGTCGGTGGTGGGGGAGTTGGGACCAGGCGTCCAGGTGCCGAGGAAGTGCCCATTCAGCCACGCGCTGCAAACGGCCGGCGGGCCGCCGGTCGCGCAGCTCAGCGACAGCGATGACTGGCTGCCCGTGGCCGTGAAGTGGCCCCGGTACCAGACGTTGCCGTAGTGGAAGCCGTAGTCGTCCATGAAGAGGACCGGCTCGGGGCCACCGAGGGCGGTCCAGTAGACGAGGTTCTTCGTTGTCGCGTGGTCGGCCTTCGTCCAGCCGCTGTCGTCGAAGCCGAGCTGAGACTCGGGCGCCTCGGCGTGGAAGCGCCACGGCCCCAGACGTGGGAGCCGGACGGCCGGCGGGCCCGCCACCAGGGTGG
>DASTAE010000014.1:0-2476 GCA_035712985.1 Actinospica sp. | reverse complement strand
TGGGCGAAGAGGATCTCGTCGGGGGTGCCGGGGCGCAGGCCGGCGAAGCTGCCGAGGAACTCCTCGTAGGCCTCGGCCAGTTCGCCGAGGTGCCAGGCCTGCTCGACCATGTCGCGTTCGGAGCCGACGCCGGCGAAGGGGCCGCTGAAGGAGTACGCGGCGGCGTCGAGGCCCAGCTCGGCGACGATCTGCTTGGCTTCGGCCTCGCGGTCTGGGTGGGGGCTGACCCAGACGCCGGGGGCGGGGCTGCCCAGCCCGGCCCAGGTCAGGCCGTTGCGCAGCCGGTGGCGCAGGTCGCGTTGGGTCTCGGGGACGCTGACCAGGAGCACCAGCCACCGTCCGTCCCAGGACTCTCGGTCGCGGCCGAAGGAGTAGATGCGGTCCGCGCCCTCGGTCAGCAGGGTTCTGCCGTGCTCGGTCACGTTCCAGCGCACGCGGCGGCCCTCGCGCTCGGCGGTGATCCAGCCGTCCGCGCCCATCCGGTTCAGCGCCTGCCGCGCCGCCTTCTCCTCGACGCCGAGCCCCGCCGAGACGTGCAGCAGGGTCGAGGTCCACACGGCCCGGCCGGACGGCCGCACGTATTCGCCGAACACCGTGAGCAGGATGGACCGCGCGCTGCGCGCACCGGTCTGCTGCCTGCGGGTGAAGGACGGCACGGCGATGTCCGAGAGCCCGCCGTCGTCCGCCGCCATGCGGAAATTCTACCGGAAGGGCACGGGCCACCGGAAATTTGTCAAGCGTTCAACTGCCTCGGCACGTACTGCATCGCCACCACACCCGACGCGAACTCGAGGCGGTTCACGAGCCTCAGGTCGACGTACTTCGTCAGCCCGGCGAACAGGGTCGGGCCGTGGCCCACGATCCGCGGATGCACGACGAACTCGTACTCGTCGATCAGGCCCAGCTCGGCCAGGGCGAGCGGGAGCTGAAGGCCGCCGGTGAACACGCCGTTCGGCGACTGCTCCTTGAGTCGGCGCACGGCGGTCCCCAGGTCTCCCCGAACCAGCTCCGCGTTCCAGGTGACGTCCGCCAAGGTGCTGGAGACCACGTACTTCTTCGCCGCGTCGATCGTCAGGGCGAAGGGGCGCGTCCACTCGGGCATCGCGCCGGGCGCGGTCGGCTGGCGCCAGGCGGACTCCATCATCTCGTAGATCACGCGGCCGAACAGCAGGGTGTCGGCACTCGCGATGTTCTCGGTCGCGTGGCGGTGCAGTTCCTCATCCGGGATGCCCACGCGATGATCGCAGCATCCGTCGAGAGTGACGTTGATGGAGTACCGGAGCAGTCCCATGAGCCCACAGTAGCCGTCCCGCCTCGACGGATGGGGATGCCGCACTATAATCCAATCCCGCCGACTTCGCGGATGCGGCCCCCGATTCCGCTGGGGGGCTCCCCCGCACCGTGTCACCACAGTTACACTCTGCGGGTGTCTGTCTCGTGGTCGAATCCGAACGGAGTCCCGGTGAACAGTGCTCGGCCGCGGTGGGCGCCCGACTCGGTGGATATCGAGCGTCCCTCTGCCGCGCGCATGTACGACTACTACCTCGGGGGCTCGCACAACTTCCAGGCCGATCGGCGGCTGGCGAACGAGTACATGCGGGTACTGCCGGAGATGCCGGTGATCGCGCAGGCGCAGCGCGGGGTGCTCACCCGCGCGGTGCGCGTCATGGTGGAGGCGGGGATCGACCAGTTCCTCGACCTCGGCTCGGGGATGCCGACGACGGGGAACGTGCACGAGATCGCGCAGGCGATGAACCCCGAGGTCCGGACCGTGTACGTGGACGTCGACCCGGTGGCCGTGGCGCACGGCCGGGCGCTGCTGCGGGACGACGAGGGCCACACCGGCGTCGTGCACGCGGACCTGCGCGATCCGGCCTTCGTGCTCGCGCAGACGGAGGTCGGCGAACTGCTCGACCTCTCGCGTCCGGTCGGGGTGCTGATGATCGCCGTCCTGCACTTCGTGGCCGACGCCGACGATCCGGCCGGCGTGGTGGCCGCGTACCGCGACGTGTCCGCGTCGGGGTCGTATCTGGCGATCACCCACGCGACCAGCGACTACCAGCCCGCGATGGCGAAGAACGCCGAGGAGGTCTACCTGCGCGCCAGCCACCAGCTGCACTACCGCACGAAGCGGGAGATCGCCGCGCTGCTCGCCGGGTACGAGCTGGTCGAGCCCGGCCTCGTCGACCTGATCCACTGGCGCCCGGAGCCGAATGCGGGGCCCGACCCGCTGGACGGCGACGTGACCCGCTACTCGGGCTATGCGGCGGTGGGCCGGAAGCCCTGAGGCCCCCGGCCCACCGACCGCGAACCGCCTACTTCGCGGTCGTCCGGTCGCGCTTGATGGTGAGTTTGCCGTTTTTGATCTGGGCCAGTCGGGGGACGCGGCGGGAGAGTTCGGAGTCGTGGGTGACCATGATCACGGTCAGTCCGCGTTCCTGCCAGAGGTTCTCGAGCAGGCCGAAGATGTCGTCGC
>DASTAE010000013.1:0-64921 GCA_035712985.1 Actinospica sp. | reverse complement strand
GGGCGTTGCGCGAGGCGTGGCAGGGGGCTGCTATACCGTCGGCGAGGCGCGACTTGCGGCCGGTCTGCGACGACCCTGCCAGCACGCGGACTGTCAGAGGTGGGCGGCATACTTCGGGGCGTGGATAGAGACGGCTTCTGGGAACTGATCGATCGGGCGCGGTTGCGGGCAGGTGGTGATGCTGAGGGTACGGTTGCGGCGGCTGGTGAGATGCTTGCCGGGTTGGCGGCCGAGGAGATCATCGCGGCGCAGCAGGTGTTGTGGGATCAGTTGGCCGCTTCTTATGTGGCGCCGTTGTGGGCGGCGGCCTACCTCATCAACGGCGGGTGCTCGGATGACGGGTTCGACTACTTCCGGGGGTGGCTGGTCGTGCAGGGGCGGGAGGTGTTCGAGCGCGCGGTCGGGCATCCGGACTGGTTGGCGGAGTATTCGGCGGTTCGGGAGGCCGCGGGGGAGTGGGAGGAGTTGGAGTGCGAGTCGACGTTGGGGATCGCTTACGGGGCTTATCGGCGGGTGACCGGCGAGTCGATTCCGCAGGGGTCTTGGAGCATCCGGTACCCGGCGTTGGGCGGGGAGTACTGGTTCGACTTCTCGGACAGTGAGCGGCTGCATCGGATGCTGCCTCGGCTTGCGGCGCTCTACGGAAAGCCCGCCGCCGCTTAGCCGAGGCCGTTGCGTTGGGCGTAGTGGATGGCGGCCACGCGGTTGCGCGAGTCGGTCTTGGCGAAGATGCGGTTGATGTGGGTTTTGACCGTGTGGCTGCTGAGGTAGAGGCGCTGGGCGATCTCCGGGTTCGTCAGGCCCTGGGCGACCAGGGTTAGGATCTCGGCCTCGCGCTGGGTGAGGCCGGCGGGGAGGGGCGCGGGGTCCGGCGACGGCCGGGGCTCGGGCTTGGGCCTGGGCGACGTGGCCGTCAGGAGGGTGGCGCGGATTCTCGGGTCCAGGACGGCCAGGCCGCTGGCGGCCGCGTGCAGGGCGTCGGCGATGTCCTTGCGGTCCGCGTCCTTGGTGAGGTAGCTGCGGGCGCCGGCGCGGAGGGCGTCGATCACGGACCTGTCGTCCAGGTACGTGGTGAGGACGACGACGGCCACCCGCGGGTGCTCGGCGCGCAGGCGGCGAGTGGTCTCGATGCCGTCCATGACCGGCATGTGCAGGTCGAGCAGGATGGCGTCGGGCCTGTGCGCGGCGACCAGGGCGAGGGCCTCGTCGCCGTTGGCGGCGGCAGCCACGACGTCGATGTCGGGCAGTCCGCTCAGCAGGACAGCCAGGCCTTCGCGGACGGTGGTCTGATCGTCGGCGACGATGATCCTCAGCATGATGTGACCGAGTACCGTGACGTCGTGCCGGTCAGTAGCGGCTGCGGCCGCGGTCGAACATGTCGGCCATGAAGACCTTGCCGTCCTTCTCCGGCGCGAAGGGCGTGCCCATCGCCATCGCCCGCGGCACGATCACGGCGGCCTGGGCCAGGCGGTTCACGCCGAGGCCGAAGAGCAGCGTCGCGCTGGACGCGGCGACGTGGGCGTGCATGCCGTCGGCGATGACGTAGGAGACGCCGCGCCAGGCGAACAGGGCCAGCCAGAGCCAGAGCCCGTACACGGGCAGCTGCGCCCACAGGTAGCCGCCGCGGTCCTCGAGGCGGGTGATCGCGCCGAAGCCGAGGCCGATGAGCGCGGAGCCGGCGGTGCCGATCGTGATCGCCACGATGTCGGCCGTCGCCAGGTGCGAGCTGCCGTGGCCGTGCAGGTCGGTGAAGCCGATCACGGTCAGGATCGCCGGCAGCAGCACCGCGCGCTTGCCGCGCAGCGGTTCGCCGCGGAACTGCCGGAAGATGATCCAGCCGACGATGGCGACGACCGCGAGAATCTCGAGCCCGGACATGTGGGTTTCTTCCCCTCGACACGACTTCCGCCCAGTTCAGGCGGGCCGACCGGTCCGGCCGACGGACTCAAAAGTACGTTCGGGACCGGTCGTGCCACGTCGGCGCGGGGGTCGAGGGCGGTATGAGATTCGCGGGCGGCGGGTGGAGTATCGGCTCCACCCCGGAGTGGAGCCCGCGGCCTAGCGGAGGGTGGCTTGGTCGGTCAGTGCGTGGTCTGCGACGGTGGTCGGGCCCGCGGTCTAGCGGAAGGCGGACTGGCCGGTCAGGGCCTGGCCGACGACGAGGGTGTGGATCTCCTCGGTGCCCTCGTAGGTGAGTACGGACTCGAGGTTGTTGGCGTGCCGGAGCGGGGCGTATTCGAGGGAGACGCCGTTGGCGCCGAGGATCGTGCGGCACTCGCGGGCGATGTCCAGGGCCGTGCGCACGTTGTTGAGCTTGCCGACGCTGATCTGCTCGGGGCGGATGCGGCCGGCCTCCTTGAGCTTCGCGAGGTGCAGCGCGAGCAGCATGCCGGTGTTCAGCGAGACGGCCATGTCGGCGAGCTTGCGCTGGGTGAGCTGGAAGCCGCTGATCGGGCGGTCGAACTGGACGCGGGAGTCGGCGTAGTCGAGCGCGGCCTGCAGGCTGTCGCGTCCGGCGCCGAGCGCGCCGAACAGGATGCCGAAGCGCGCCTCGTTGAGGCAGCCGAGCGGGGCGCCGAGGCCGCGGGCCTCCGGCAGGCGGGCGGAATCGGGCAGCCGGACGTCGTCGAAGGACAGCTCCGAGGTGACCGACGCGCGCATCGACAGTTTCTGCTTGATGTCGTGCGCCGTGAAGCCGGGCGTGCCGCGCGGGACGAGGAAGCCGCGGATGCCCTCCTCGGTCGAGGCCCAGACCGTGGCCACGTCCGCGATGCCGCCGTTGGTGATCCACATCTTCGCGCCGTTGAGGATCCAGTCGCCGCCGTCGCGCACGGCCTTGGTGCTCATGTTCGCGGGATCGGAGCCGTGGTCCGGCTCGGTCAGGCCGAAGCAGCCGATCGCCTCGCCCGCCGCGAGCCGGGGCAGCCACTGCTGCTTCTGCTCCTCGGATCCGTACCGCCAGATGGAGTACATCGCGAGTGAGCCCTGCACGGAGACGAAGCTGCGCAGGCCCGAGTCGACGGCCTCCAGTTCGAGGCAGGCCAGGCCGTACGCGGTCGCGGTGGTCCCGGCGCAGCCGTAGCCGGTCAGGTGCATGCCGAGCACGCCCAGTTTGCCGAGCTCCGGCACGAGTTCGCGCGGGAAGGACGCGGTCTCGAACCAGTCGGCGATGTGCGGGCGCACCCGCTCGGCGAGGAACGCGCGCACCGTCGCCTGGATGTCCCGCTCCTCCTCACCGACCTGCGAACCGATGTCCAGTAGGTCGAAGGGGTCGTTGAGGGGTGACGGCGAGGTCATGGCTGCTCCTTCTCCGGGGCGTCTTGGGCGGCTTGTTCGTCGAGCCAGGCGCGCAGTTCGGCGGTGTGCTCGCCGAGGCGCGGGGGACGGATGCGGTAGGCGGGCGGGGTGGCGGAAAGGCCGATCGGGTTGGCGACGAGCTCGGGCGAGCCCTGGACGGACCGGCGCGGGGACAGGCCCAGGTCCTCGGCCAGCGCGAAGGCGCCGGCCAGGTCGTTGACCGGCCCGCACGGTACGCCTTTCGGCGTCAGCTGTTCATACCAGTCCACGGCCGAACGAGTGGCCAGGCGGGTGCCGAGCAGCTCGGCCAACTGCTCCACATGGGCGACACGCGCCGGGTTGGTGGCGAAGCGCGCGTCCTCGGCGAGCCTCGGCAGTCCCAGCACGTCGCAGAGCGCCGCGAACTGCCGGTCGTTGCCCACCGCGAGAACGAACGGTCGGTCGGCGGCCTCGAATACCTCGTACGGAGCAATGGACGGGTGCCGGTTGCCCAGGATGCCGGGCACGACGCCGCCCGCGGTGAATCCGGCGCTCTGGTTGACCATCGAGGACAGCAGCGTGCTGAGCAGGTTCACCTCGATCAGCTGGCCCTCGCCGGTCGCCTCGCGGTGCCGCAGCGCGGCGAGGATGCCGACGGCCGCGTGCAGGCCGGTCAGCACGTCGACGAGCGCGACCCCGGTCTTCACCGGCTGCCCCGGAGCCGGACCGGTCACGCTCATCAGCCCGCCGACCGCCTGGACCAGCAGGTCGTAGCCCGGCAGCGAGGCCCCGCCGCCCGAGCCGAATCCGGTCACCGAGCAGTAGACGATCTCCGGGTTCAGCAGCCGCGCGGCGTCGTAGTCGAGGCCGTGGCGCGTCAGCGAGCCAGGCCGGAAGTTCTCGATGAACACGTCGGCGCGGCGCACGAGCTCGTGGACCGCGGCGAGGTCCGCCGGGTTCTCCAGATCGGCCGCGAAGGAGCGCTTGTTGCGGTTGACGGAGAGGAAGTAGGTTGATTCGCCGTCCGCGAACGGCGGTCCCCACGCCCGGGTGTCGTCGCCGGTGCCGGGACGCTCGATCTTGATCACCTCGGCGCCGAGGTCCGCGAGCAGCATCGTCGCGTAGGGCGCGGCGAGCACCCGGCCGAAGTCGGCGATCAGGACGCCGGAGAGCGGCGAGGTCTGCCGCGACCGATCATCGTCCACGCCGACAGCCTCCGGGATCACCGGGTCCGCGTCAATTGGCAAGGTGTCAATCCGGTCAGGGTAGGGCGCTCAGGCGTCGATCCGCTCAGGGCGAGCCGCCGTAGTCCGCGACCGCGGGCAGGCCGGCGCAGAGGTCGTCGTTGCCGTTGCGCGATTCGGTGTCGATGGACGGCGTCGCGGACGGAGTCGGCGACGGGTCGTCGCGCGGGATCGAGAAGCCCGCGAGCTGGGTCGGGACCTGCTCGCTGGGTACGGTGCCGAACGCGGCGGCGGCGGGCGTGCCGGGTAGCGGCTTGTCGATGCGCAGGTAGTTCCAGACCTCGGCGAAAGCGTCGCCCGGGATCAGCCGGTTCGGATCGTTCGGGTCCAGTTCGTAGGGCACGGTGATGTACTGCATGTACTTCTTGTCGATCGTGCCCACGCTCTCCGCGATCGAGATCATCGTGCCGATGTCGTCGAGCGCGGGGTCCACTGTGATGTTGCCGGTCACGGCGTTCGCGATGTTGTAGAGGGTGATCGGATCCTCCAGCGTCCCGTTCGCGGTCAGCTTGTCGAAGAGCGATGTCATGAACATCTGCTGCATCTGGATGCGCTGGGTGTCCATGCCGAGCGAGAGCCCGTGCCGATCGCGGATGAACTCCAGCGCCGTGTCGCCGCTGATCGTGTGCAGGCCCGCGCTCATCACGAGCCCCGAGTAGTTCGGGTCGTCGATGCCCGGCGGCGGGATGCAGACGGTGACCCCGCCCACGGCGTCGGTCAACTGCTCGAAGGCGTTGAAGGTCAGCTCGACGAAGTGGTCGACGCGGATGTCGGTCATCTGCTCGACCGTGGCTACGGCGCAGGCCGGGCCGCCGTAGTTCATCGCGGCGTCGAACATGTCCTGATCGGCGCCGGGCACGGTCACGCTCGGGTTGAAGCGGCTCTGGCAGTCGGGCCGGGCGACCTCGAGGTCCCGCGGTATCGAGACGACCTCGGACCACTGCCGGTCGGCAGCGAGGTGCACCAGGAAGGCGGTGTCGGAGAGGTCGGTGCCGTCCTTCGAGGGGCCGCCGAGGTGCGGAGCGGTCTGGCCGTCGCGGGTCTGCGAGCCGAGGACGAGGATGTTCAGCGGGGTCTCGCCCGCGGCGTTGGGCCGTGCGGTGGTGGGTCGATGGGTCAAACGGTCGAGGCTGACCGTTTCCACTCGGCTGAACAGGTGATGCACGATATAGAAGCCGAGCGCGGCGACCGCGAGGACGATCCCCGACGTGACCAGCGCCGTGATCTTGACGGCCTGCCGCTTGCGTCGAGCGGCCGTGGGATTCCTCGCGCGCTCCGCCCGGCGCCGTGCCCGTCCGCGTGGATCGAGTTCGTCGAGGTCCACGTCGTGGTTGACATGCAGCCTGGCACGGGGTGGCACCTTCCCACCCTCGCACGGTGAGTCGCGCGCCCGTCCGGCGACTAGGCCTTACGGGGGAGTCTGCAACTGCCCCATCAGCAGGTTCGGCGCATCGGCGAGGCTCGGGCCGTACCACGTCAGGTGCCTGCCGCTGACGAGCGCGGCGGGGAGGCCGGGGAACGCCTCCGGGCCGTCCCCGGTGCTGAAGGCGTACGGCTCGTCGGGCAGGACGACGAGGTCTGCCGAAGCCTCGAGCAGTTCCGGGAGCGGGATCTTCGGATAGCGCTCGGCGTGATCGGCGTAGATGTTCTCGACGCCGATGCGGCGCAGAAGATCGCCGGTGAACGTATCCCGGCCGACGACCATCCAAGGGCGGCGCCAGATCGGAATGAACGCCCGGCGAATTCGATCAATTCGCGGCTCATTAGCCCACGCCGACTCCGCCATATCCAGCCAGGAAGGTCGCGGGAGGCCGCAGGCCTCGGTCAGCATTCGATCAAGGGAGATGAGCGCTTGATCGAGTGTTCGGATCTCGGTCACCCAGACGGACAGCCCGGCTTCGCGCAGCGCCGCAAGATCGGATTCGCGATTCTCCTCCTCGTTCGCCAGCACGAGATCGGGGCGCAGGCCGACGATGCGCGGGATGTCAGGGTTCTTTGTCCCGCCGACGCGGCGGACCGCGAGATCCGCCGGGTGGCTGCACCAGTCCGTTGCGCCGACGAGCAGGTCAGCGGCTGTTTCGGCCACCGCCTCCGTGAGCGAGGGGACCAGCGAGACGATCCGCCGCGGCGGAAACGTACCGGGCCGCACGGGATGTCCCTGGTCGTCGCGCCGAAACGCCGAGGTTTCCATCCCTCCTTTATATCGCGGGGTGTCTTATTGGCCGCGCTTTGCCTGCCATTGACGAAAATATGGGCCTCGGCATACACGAAGCGACCGGGTGTTAACACTCAGGTCACCTCCTGCGTGAAAGACTGGGCCTACTCGCGGGTAACGATGTGGTTTCCTGAGCGTCCCCTTGAGCACCCACCTTAAGGACGGATCCGTCAATGCCCCCAACCGTTGCGCTGAACCCTGCCCGAAATCAGCGATACTCAGTACTGATATCCGGCCCCTGCGGCGTGCCGAATGCCCGCCTGGCGGCCGCGGCCGCGCGCGCCGGGGCGACCGGGATCCTGGATCTCGGCCGTTCCGGACCCGCCGCGCGCCGCGCGCTGGAGCTGGCGTCCTGGTGGACGCGCTCGGCCGAGGGAGGCTCGGCGAGCTTCGGGGTCCGCGCCGACGCCGGCTGCCGGCTGGAGATCGCGGAGCTCGAGGCCCTCGCGCCGGGCCGGGTGGAGCTGGTCGTTCTCGGCGCGGATTCGCCCTGGTCAGCGGCCGATCCGGCGCTCGCGCCCTACCGGGTGTTGGTCGAGGTCACCTCGCTGGGCGAGGCGCGCGCGGCCGTCGGCGCCGGAGTGCACGGGCTGATCGCGCGGGGCGACGAGGCCGGGGGAGTGGTCGGTGAGCTCAGCGGCTTCGTCCTGCTGCAGCAGCTCGTGAGGGCCGATCTCGGCGTTCCGGTCTGGGCGTGCGGCGGAATCGGCGAGCACACGGCGGCCGCGGCGGTGATCGGCGGCGCGGCGGGAGTCGTGCTCGACACCCAGTTCGCGCTGATGCCCGAGGCCGAGACGCCCGAGCCGATCGCCGCCGTGCTGCGCGGAATGGACGGCTCCGAGACGCAGCTCGTCGGCAGGCGTCGCATATTGCGACCCCGAGGGGTTTCCAGTGACGCGCTCGAGGGCGCGGATGCGGACGAGCGCGCCGCGAGCCTGCCGCCGGTGGGCCAGGACGGCTTCCTCGCTGCCCGCTTCCGTGCGCGCTACGGCGACACCGCGAGCGCGGTCCGTGCTGTCAGCGACGCGATCCTCCAGGCCGTCAGCCGGGACGACGCGGCCGACGCTCTCCGCGAGGGCGCGCCGCTCGCCGAGAGCCTCGGTATCCGCATCCCGGTGGCCCAGGGCCCGATGACGCGGGTGAGCGACCAGGCCGCGTTCGCCGCCGCCGTCGCCGAGGACGGGGCGCTGCCCTTCCTCGCGCTCGCCCTCGCGACCGGCGAGAACACCCGCACGATGATGCAGCAGACGGCGGCCGCGCTCGGCGACCGGCCGTGGGGCGTCGGCGTACTCGGCTTCGCCCCGGAGCACATTCGCGGCGCCCAGCTCGACGTCATCAGGGAGCTGCGTCCGAAGTGCGCGATCGTCGCAGGTGGACGACCGGCCCAGGCGCGCGCGCTCGAGGAGCAGGGCATCAGCACCTTCCTGCACGTCCCCTCGCCGGGACTGCTCGGCCAGTTCCTCGACGCCGGGGCGCGCAGGTTCGTGTTCGAGGGCTCCGAGTGCGGCGGCCACACCGGACCGCGCGCCAGCTTTCCGCTGTGGGAGGCGCAGATCGGCGTCATCGAGGACTGGCTCGACGAGCACCCCGGCGAGGTCTGCGACGTGTTCTTCGCGGGCGGCATCCACGACGCGCGCTCGGCAGCGATGGTCGCGGCGATGGCCGGGACGCTCACCGCGCGAGGCGTGCGTATCGGCGTCCTGATGGGCACCGCGTACCTGTTCACCGAGGAGGCCGTGCGGCACGGCGCGATCCGGCCGCTGTTCCAGCAGCAGGTCGTCGCGGCCCAGGCCACCGCGCTGCTGGAGACGGCGCCCGGCCACATGACGCGCGGCGTGGTCAGCCCGTTCACCGACGAGTTCGAGCAGTTGAAGGCGCAGCTCAGGGACGAGGGCGTGGCGGGCCGCGAGGCCTGGGAGCGGCTCGAAGACCTCAACGTCGGCCGACTCCGGATCGCCGCCAAGGGCCTGCGCCGCGAGGGCGATGAGCTGATCTCCGTGGACGAGGACGGCCAGCTCGCGCAGGGCATGTTCATGGCCGGGCAGGTCGCGGTGCTGCGCGAGGCGGTCACGACGGTCGCCGAGCTGCACACGACGGTGACCGCCGGGGCCGAGTCCTACCACGTGGCGCGGACCGACGAGCTCGGCGAGAAGCAGATCCCTGAGACCGAGGATCGGGCGCCCGAGCCGCTGGACGTCGCGATCGTCGGCATGGCCTGCATGTTCCCCGGATCGCCCGACCTCGCCTCGTTCTGGGCGACGATCCTCGACGGCGCCGACCGCGTCACGGAGGTGCCGAAAGAGCGTTGGGACGCAGACCTCTACTACGACGGGAAGGCGGTGGGCCGCGACGCGGGGCGCGGCACGCCCTCCAAGTGGGGCGGCTTCCTGCCCCCGATCGCCTTCGATCCGCTGCGCTACGGCATCCCGCCGGCGGCGCTCGGCAGCATCGAGCCGACGCAGCTGCTGGCGCTGGAGTCCGCGCGCCGGGCGCTGGCGGACGCGGGCTACGACCGGCCCGGCGTGGATCACGACCGCACGTCGGTGGTCTTCGGCGCCGAGGCGGGCAGCGACCTGTCCAACGCAGGCGTACTGCGCAACACACTGCCCGCCTATCTCGGCAGCCTGCCGCCGGAGCTCGACGAGCAGCTGCCGAAGCTGACCGAGGACTCCTTCCCGGGCGTGCTCTCGAACGTGATCGCGGGCCGCATCGCCAACCGGCTCGACCTCGGTGGCACCAACTACACGGTCGACGCGGCCTGCGCCTCGTCGCTCGCGGCCGTGGACGTGGCCTGCAAGGAGCTGGTCGGCGGCACCAGCGACCTCGTGCTCTGCGGCGGCGTGGACATGCACAACGGGATCAACGACTTCTTGTTGTTCTCATCGGTGCATGCGTTGTCTGCGAAGGGACGCTCGCGCACCTTCGACGCGGAGGCCGACGGAATCGCGCTCGGTGAGGGCGTGGCCTGCCTCGTGCTCAAGCGCCTGTCCGACGCCGAGCGTGACGGCGACCGCGTCTACGCGGTGATCAAGGGCGTCGGCGGCGCGAGCGACGGACGTGCGCTCGGCCTGACCGCGCCGCGGCCGGAGGGCCAGCGGCGGGCGCTGGAGCGCGCGTATCGCAATGCCGGTATATCGCCGGCGGACGTCGGGCTGGTCGAGGCGCACGGAACCGGAACCGTGGTCGGCGACCGGACCGAGCTGCAGACGCTCACCGCGGTGTTCGACGACGCGGGCGCGGCGCCCGGAAGCTGCGTCCTCGGATCGGTGAAATCGCAGATCGGGCACACGAAGTGCGCGGCCGGCCTGGCCGGCCTTGTCAAGACGGCGATGGCGCTGCACACCGGCGTCCGACCCGCGACGCTGCACCTCACGAAGCCCAACCCCGGTTGGAACGGCGCCTCGAGCCCCTTCGCCTTCCACTCCGCGGCCCGCGCGTGGCCCGCGGCGCCCGGCGGGCGCGTGGCCGGAGTCAGCGCGTTCGGCTTCGGCGGCACGAACTTCCACGTCGTGATGACCGGTTACGCGCCGACCATCGACCCGCGCCACGGCCGCGACGAGTGGCCCGCCGAACTGTTCGTCTTCCGCGGAGCGGATCGAGCCGCCGCGCACCGTTCGATCGACCGGCTGCTCGGGCGCGTCGCCGCGGGAGAGTGGCGGCTGCGGGACCTGGCGCTCGCCGCGTCACGGGCTTCCGACTCGCGGAACGACCGCGCGTGGGTCACGATCGTCGCAGCAGACCTCGAAGAACTTGCCGCGCTGGGCCGACGGGCGCTCGCCGGTGAGCACGACCCGGCAGCCGGGCTCTTCCAGCCGGGCGACGCAGAGCCCTGGTTCGGAGACGGCGCGAGCAAGACAGCGTTCGTCTTCCCCGGGCAGGGGAGTCAGCGGCCCGGGATGCTCGCCGAACTTTTTGTCGCGTTCCCCGAACTCCAGCACTACCTGCGGCTCGGAAGCGAGTGGGCCGACGTGCTGCACCCGCCGCTCGCCTTCGACGAGGCCGAACGCACGGCGCAGGACGAGCGGATCCGGGACACGCGCGTGGCCCAGCCGACGCTCGGCATCGCCGGACTCGCCGTGGACCACCTGCTGCGCCGCCTCGACATCACGCCCGACGCCGTCGCCGGACACAGCTACGGCGAGCTCGTGGCCCTGGCCAGCGCCGGAGCTCTCGACCCGGCCGCGCTGCTGGCGGCCAGCCGGGAGCGGGCCCGGGTGATCCTGGACGCCGCGGGCGACGATCCGGGCGCGATGGCCGCGGTCTCGGCGAGCGCTGACGAGACCTGGAAAGTCCTCGACGCGGCCGGCTTGGGCGCGAGCGTCGTCCCGGCGAATCAGAACTCACCGAAACAGCTGGTCATCTCCGGCCCGACCGACGCCGTGGACAAGGCGGTCATCGAGCTGCGCGCGGCCGGGCTCGGCGCGAAGCGGATCCCGGTGGCCTGCGCGTTCCACAGTCCGGTCGTCGCGGCGGCCGGTGACGCCTTCGGCGCGGTACTCGACGGGCTGACCGTTCGCGCGCCGGAGACCACGGTGTACGCGAACCGGACCGCTGCGCCCTACGAGGCGGCCCCCGGCGCGGTGCGGCGCGAGCTCGCGGCGCAGATCGGCTCGCCGGTCCGCTTCGTGGACGAGATCGAGGCCATGTACGCCGCCGGCGTGCGCGTCTTCATCGAGGCCGGCCCCGGCAAGGTGCTCTCCCGGCTGACCGGCGCCATCCTCGGCGACGATCGCCCGCACCTCGCGATCGCCTGCGAGGACCGGCCGGACGCCGGACTGCGCGGCCTGCTCCGCGCGGTCGCGGCACTGGCCGCGGCAGGGGTCGCCCTGAGCACGGCGTGGTTGTTCGAGGGCCGCGACGTCCGCGACGCCGACACCGAGAAGCCGCTGCCCAAGCCCGGCTGGACCGTGGACGGCCAGCTCGTACGGACGGCCAAGGACCGCGCCTGCGTGCCCGGGGGACTGGTCCCGGCCCGACGAATAGCCTTGGAGGGAACCGTGACCACTGCCGCCGTCCAGGGTTCGGGTCAGGACGCGCTGCTCGCCGAATTCCTGCGGACGAACCGCGAGATGGTCGCCGCACAGCGGGACGTGATGCTCGCCTACCTCGGCGGCGCGCCGTCGCCCGCCCGGGTCGGCTGGGAGGAGACACCGGCCGTCGCCGCCGCTCCGACGGTGATCGAGGCGACGGTCGTTCCGACCCCGGTGCCGCAGCCGAAGGCGGTCGACCTGCTGACGACCGTCCTGGAGATCATCAGCGCACGCACCGGCTACCCGACCGACATGATCGAGCCCGATCTCGATCTCGAGGCCGATCTGAGTGTGGATTCGATCAAGCGGACCGAGATCGCGGGCGAGCTCGCTCAGCAGCTCGACCTCGGCGCGGCGGATCTCGGCGATGAGCAGCTCGAACAGCTGGCCAAGGCGCGTACCGCGCGTGCGATCGCCGACTGGCTTTCGGCGCACGTCGGGAGCCCCGCCCCCGCGGCCGCCGCGCCTGAGACTGTCGATCTGCTCGGGACCGTGCTCGGCGTCATCAGTGCTCGTACGGGCTATCCGGTCGAGATGATCGAGCCCGATCTCGATCTCGAGGCCGATCTGAGTGTGGATTCGATCAAGCGGACCGAGATCGCGGGCGAGCTCGCTCAGCAGCTCGATCTCGGCGCGGCGGATCTCGGCTACGCCCAGATGGAGCAGCTGGCCAAGGCGCGGACCGCCCAGGGGATCGCGGATTGGCTCTCGGCTCACCTCGGCGGGGGTTCGCCGGAAGTCGCGCAGGCCGCGCCGGCGGTTCCGACCACTCCGTCCGTCCCCGGGCCGGTCGCGGACATCCGTGCTCCGCAGCGTCTCGAGATGCACGAGGTCGAAGCCGCGTTCGCCGGGTTCGCCGACTTCGGATCGCTTTCCGGGGCGCGTTTCCTGCTCCTCGGGGACGAGGGCGACACGGCGCCGCTCGCCGACGCCCTCACCCATCAGCTCCGCGCCCACGGAGCCGGGGTCGTCGCGCAGGGCGAGGCGGACGGCGTGATCCACCTCGGCGGCCTGGCGGGCGCCGACGGCGAGCCGCTGCTGCCGACCGCGTTCCCCGCGATGAAGGCCGCGCTGATCGGCAACCCGCGCTGGTTCCTGGCCGTGCGCCGACTGGACGAGCCCGGTACGGCGATCGGCTTCCGCGGCCTGCTGCGTACGATCTCGCGCGAATACCCGGACGCGCTCGCCCGCCTCGTCGAGGTGGATCCCGCCGCGTTGCCCGCGAACCTCGCCTCCGCGCTCGTCACCGAGCTCGTGACCGCCGACGCGCACCCGGTGACCCTGCACCGTGACGGCCGTCGGCTCGCGCTCGAAGCGGTCGAGGTCCCGCTCGGTGCGCTGGCGGCCAACGGAGCCGGTCCGGCGGGCGACGGCGTGGCCGAGGCCCAGGCGCTCGGGCTCGACCGCGAGGGCGTCGTCGTGCTCGTCGGAGGCGCCCGGGGCATCGCGGCACGCATCGCGACCTCGATCGCCGTCGCGTCACGCTGCCGGATCGAGCTGATCGGCCGCACCGCGCTCCCGAGCGCCCCGGAGTCGCCGGTGACTGCCGACGCACCCGATGGCGCCGCGATCAGGAGCGCGCTGATCGCGAGCGGAATGCGGTCCCCCGCGGAGATCGAGCGCGCCGTCTCGGCCACGCTCGCCGCCCGCGAAGTCACCGCCACACTCGCCGAGCTGACCGAGCTCGGTGCCCGCCCCCGCTACCACGCCCTCGATGCGCGCGACGACGAAGCACTGGGCGGCCTGCTCAAAGACATCCACGCCGAGCACGGCCGCCTCGACGGGGTGCTGTACGCGGCCGGAGTCATCGAGGACAAGGTCATCGCCGATAAGGATCCTGAGTCCTTCGGCCGGGTCTTCGGGACCAAGGCGGACGGTGCCAGGGCACTGTTCTCAGGCCTCGACAATCTGCCCACGCCGCCGAGGTTCAGCGTCCTGTTCGGCAGCATCGCGGCCGTGTGGGGCAACAAGGGCCAGAGCGACTACGCCTCGGCGAACGACGCGCTGGAAAGCCTGGGAGCCGACTGGTCGGCACGCTCCGGCGCCCGCTGCGTGACGCTGCACTGGGGGCCGTGGGCGCCGACCGGCGATCATGGCGGTATGGTCACTCCGGAGCTGATGCAGGCCTATGCGAAGCGTGGCATAGCCCTGATCGATCCGGAGGAAGGCGCGATGGCCGTCCTGCGGGAGCTGGCCTTCGGCCGTGGGACCTCCGTGGTCTACACGGCCTCGGGCTGGTGAGCGGCGCATGGCCACGCTCATAGACTCGGCGGCGACCGCGGGTGCACAGTCCGCGGCGTCGACCGGCCCCCTCAGCCCGCCGCCCCCGGCCGCCGTCCCGGTCGCCATCGTCGGCATGGCGGCGCTGCTGCCCGGCGCGCCGGACCTGGACACGTACTGGCGCAACATCCTCGGCGGCGTGGACGCGATCACCGACGTCCCGGCGAACCGCTGGGACGCGGAGTTCTACGACCCCTCGTCCTCAGCCGACCGCGCGGACCGGGTCTACTGCAGGCGCGGCGGATTCGTGGACGAATTCGCCTCCGTGGACCCGCTCCGCTTCGGGATCATGCCCGACTCGATCCCCGGCGCCGAGCCCGACCAGCTCATCGCACTGCGCGTGGCCGCCGAGGCGATCGAGGACGCGGGCGGACGCGACGCGCTCCCGGACGCCGACCGCGTCGGTGTCGTGCTCGGCCGCGGCGGCTACCTGACACCGGGCCTCGTGCGGCTCGACCAGCGCGTGCGCACGGCGAACCAACTGCTGCGCACGCTGCGGGAACTGATACCCGAGCTGCCCGCCGACCGCGTCGAGCAGGTGCGCTGCGCGTTCACCGAGGCGCTCGGCCCGAACAGGCCCGAGGCGGCGATCGGCCTCGTCCCCAACCTCGCGGCGTCGCGCATCGCCAACCGGCTCGACGTGCGCGGACCCGCGTACACGGTCGACGCCGCGTGCGCCTCCTCCCTCGTCGCCGTCGACCAGGCGGTCGCCGAGCTCGCGTCAGGACGCTGCGACATGATGCTCGCGGGCGGTGTGCACCACTGCCACGACATCACGCTCTGGAGCGTGTTCAGCCAGCTCGGCGCGCTCTCGCGAAACGAGTCGATCCGGCCGTTCCACCGCGCGGCCGACGGGGTGCTGATCGGCGAGGGCACCGGCGTCGTCGTGCTCAAGCGGCTCGACGACGCGGTCGCGGACGGCGACCGGATCTATGCCGTGATCCGCGGCACCGGCGTGGCCAGCGACGGCCGCGCCGCCAGCCTCTTCAATCCCGAACCCGCAGGTCAGGTGCGTGCGGTGCGGCGCGCGTGGGAGGCGGCCGGCCTCGACCCGCGCGCCGCGGACGCGCTAGGCCTGCTGGAGGCGCACGGAACTGCCACACCGGCCGGCGACACCGCGGAGCTCGCGACGTTGGCCGAGGTCTTCGGGCCGCGTCAGGGCGAGGACGCGGCGGTTCCGCTGGGCTCGGTGAAGTCGATGATCGGCCACACGATGCCCGCGGCGGGCATCGCCAGCCTGATCAAGGCCGCCCTCGCCATCCATCACAGCGTCCTGCCACCGACGCTGCACTGCGACGATCCGCACCCGGACCTGAAGGCGACGCGCTTCGAGCCGCTCGCCGAGGCCAGGCCGTGGACCACGTCGGGATCGGCGCCGCGCCGCGCGGGCGTCAACGCGTTCGGCTTCGGCGGCATCAACGCGCACGTCGTGCTGGAGCAGGCGCCTGGCTCCTCGGTCGACCCGGAGGCCGGCGGCGAGCGCATCATCCGCCTGGCCGCCGCGTCACCGGCCGAGCTCCTTGGATTGCTCGACCGCGGCGAGACGCAGAGCCCTGACCCCACGGCGCCCTGCCGCATCGCGATCGCCGATCCCACCCCGAAGAAGCTCACGCTCGCCCGGCGCATCCTGACGAACGGCAAGGCGTGGCGTGGCCGCAGCGACATCTGGTTCAGTCCGAATCCGCTGCTGACGGATACGAACATACAAAGACGGATAGCCTTCGTCTTCCCCGGGCTGGAGGCCGAGTTCACGCCGCGCGTCGACGACGTGGCAGCGAAGCACGGTGTCACCCTGAACAGCCACGACGCGTCCACCGGTGTCGGCGCGCATGGAGTCGGCGTCGTCGAGGTGGGGCGGCTCCTGGCGCGTGCCCTCAATGAGATGGGCGTGCAGCCGGGCGCAGTCGCCGGGCACAGCGTCGGCGAGTGGACCGCGATGATCAACGCCGGCCTGTATTCGGGCCCTGCCGTGGACCGGTTCCTCGACGAGTTCGACCCCGACTCGCTGCGCGTGCCAGGCCTCGTATTCGGCGCGATCGGCGCCGGCGTGGACCGGGTGCTGCCGCTGCTCGGGCAGGAGCCATTCGCGGGAGTCGAGCTCTCGCACGACAACGCGCCGAATCAGTGCATCGTCTGCGGTCCGGAAGACGAGATCGACGGTCTCATGCGGCACCTGCGCAAGCGGAACATCCTCTGCCAGGCGCTTCCGTTCCGCTCGGGCTTCCACACGCCGATGCTCGAACCGTACCTCGGCCCGATCACCGAGGCCGCCGACCGCTTCGAGCTGCACGCGCCGAGCGTCCCGGTCTGGTCGGCGACGATCGCCGCTCCCTTCCCGCAGGACGCGGCGCAGGTCAGGGACCTGTTCGTGCGCCACCTCGTGGAGCCGGTCCGCTTCCGTCAGATGATCGAGAACATGTACGAGAACGGATTCCGCGTCTTCGTGCAGACCGGAACCGGAGCGCTGGCCACGGTCATCGGCGACGTGCTCAGTGGACGCGAGCATCTGGCCATCGCAGCGAACTCCCCGCAGCGCAGCGGCCTGGAGCAGTTGGCCCGCGTGGCCGCCGCGCTCTGGGTCGAAGGCCTCGAATCGCCGAGCGATCAGACCACGCGGCAGCCGGCGAGACGCAGTGGCCTGCCGATGGAGCTCGACCTCGGCGGCGCCCTCATCACGCTCGGCGACCGTGCTCCCAAGCTGGCGCTCGGTGCCCCCGGAGCCTCGGCCCTGGACACCCTCGCCGCCACTCAGCAGCCCGTCGCCGCCGAACTCGCCGCGCTGCTGCGCGAGACCGCCGAATCCGCGACCGCCGTCCTCGCAGCCCGTGGCGATCAGAGCGGCCAGGGCGACCGCAGCAGGCCGCGGACCAACGGCCCCGTCCGGCTGCGCGTCGACATCGACTCGATGCCCTACCTGATCGACCACTGCTTCTTCGCTCAGCGGGCCGACTGGCCGGACATCTCAGACCTCTTCCCGGTCGTCCCGGCGACCACCGTGATCCAGCACATGATGGACGCCGCCGAGAGCCCGCTCCCCGGTCAGCGGGCCGTGGCCGTGCTCGGAGCGCGGTTCGACCGTTGGACCGCCGTCATCCCGTCGCACACCGTCGAGATCTCCACGACCCCCGACGCGGGCGTGCCCGGACGGGTCAAGGTCGGCTTCGGCGGCTACGCCCGCTCGACGGTCGAACTCGCCGCCGCGTACCCCGCGCCGCCGGCAGCGTGGCCCGTCGACTCGGCGAGCGAACGGCCCGCGCACATCACCGCGGACCAGCTCTACGCCGACCGCTGGATGTTTCACGGCCCCCGCTTCCGCGCCCTGACCGAACTGACGGCGCTGGGGGACCAGCACGTGCGCGGCGTGATCACCGCGCCGGAGGCCCCGGGGGCGCTGCTCGACAACGTCGGCCAGCTCCTCGGCTACTGGATCATGTCCACGCACGAACACCGCACGGTCGTCTTCCCCGTGGGCATGCGGCGGATCACCTTCTACGGCCCGCCTCCGACTCCCGGCACGAAGCTGACGTGCCACATCAGGATACGAACGATCGACGAGGTCCAACTCATCGCCGACGCCCAGCTGGCCATCGACGGCACTGTGTGGGCGGACTTCGAAGGCTGGACCGACCGACGCTTCGGCAGCCACCCGGACACGCGCGCCGTCGAGCGGTCGCCGGGTACTGCGACGCTCGCTCACCGGCAGCCCGGCGGATGGGTCGCGGTCTTCGATCGCTGGAGCGATCCCGCGTCGCGCGACCTGCGGATGCGCAGCTACCTCGGCGGCGACGAGCGTCAAGCGTACGAGGCGCAATCGCCGCGCGTCCGCGGTCAGTGGCTGCTCGGCCGCGTCGCCGCAAAGGACGCCGTACGACGCGCGCTGTGGGACGACGGAGCCGTCGAAGGACCCTTCTATCCGGCGCAGATCCGCGTGCGCAACGAGCCGACGGGACGCCCCTATCTCGAGGGCATGCACGGTACCGAGCTCGCTCCGTACGACGTGTCGATCGCGCACTCCGGCGAGGTCGGCGTCGCACTGATCGGACCTGGACGGACCAGCGGCGGAACCGGCGTCGGTATCGACGTCGAGCAGGTGCTGTCGCGTGAGCAGTCCGCCTTCGACTTCGCGTTCACGGCCGGCGAACGGGAGCTGCTGCGGACGCTCGGCGGGGACGGACCGCTCTGGTTTGCGCGGTTCTGGGTCGCCAAGGAGGCGGCGGCCAAGGCCGAAGGGACCGGCCTGCGGGGAAACCCGAAGGCCTTCGCCGTCGTCCACGCGGCCCTAGCCGAGGACGCGGACGCCGCGGAACTCACCGTCCGGACCAGCAGCACCCGCCACCACGTGCGCACCGTCGCGCTCGCCAATCCCGAAGACCTGCCCGAGCGGCACTACCAGGTCGGATGGACCGTCGACGGTGCGGCCGTCGACGCCGCCACCGACACCGAGCCCGAGGAGACCCACCGAACATGACCGAGACGACCACCACCGTCACCGCGGATTCCCTGCTCACCGACGCCGTCCTCATCGACACCGTTCTCGGCGAGATCGGCTCGATGCTGAGAGGCATCCTCGACGAATACGGCCTCGAGGACGCCGAGATCTCCATGGAGACGCGCTTCCACGAGGACCTCGAACTCGAGTCGATCGACCTCGTCACCCTCGCCGGCAAGCTCGAGGAGCGCTACGGCAGCAGCGTGAACTTCGCGGAGTTCATCGCGGACCTCGAACTCGAGGAGATCATCGCCCTGACGGTCGGCAAGCTGGTGGAGTACGTCGCCGGGGCCCTGACCAGCGAGCGCGAGGGCTGATCCCGATGCCGACGATCATCGCGAACGGCATCAAGCAGAACTACGAGCTCGCCCTCCCGGCGAACGGCGACCCGAATGCGCCGACCGTGGTCTGCGTGCACGGCATGCTGATCGACAGCCTGGCCAGCTACTACTTCACCACCGCCAAGCAGCTTCGCGACGCCGGATACCGGGTCCTGATGTACGACCTGCGCGCGCACGGAAACAGCGAGCGGCCGGCCGAGGGGTACACGGTCGAGCTGTTCGTGGACGACCTGACCGCGCTGCTCGACGCCCTCGACATCACCGAGCCCGTCTTCCTCATCGGCAACTCCTTCGGCGGCACCGTCGCCTACGGCTTCGCCGAGCGCCACCCCGGGCGCGTGGCCGCAGTCGCCGCGATCGAGTCCGAGCCGGCCACCGCCGCGTGGGCCGAGAAGATGGCCGCCAACCTGCACCGCGCGGCCACGCAACTCGGCCGCTTCGAGGCGATCGCCTGGATCACCGCGCGGCACGGCACCCACCTGGCGCGCCGGGCCAAGCGCGCCAAGAAGATGCTCGACGCGACGACGCTGGAGCGCGACATCCCGGCCAGCCGCGTGCTCACCGAGGAGCGGTTCGCCGAGATCGGCTGCCCGGTGTTCGCGATCTACGGCTCGGAGAGCGATCTGGCCGCGCAGGCGCCGGTGCTGGAGGCGGCGATGCCGCGCTGCACGACCGTCGTGCTGCCGGGCTTGGAGCACTCGGTCCTCGTCGAGGCGCCCGGCACGGTCCTCGACCTGCTGATCGGGTGGTTCGCCGACCACCGCCTCGACGACACCCGCTTCGGCGCGGGCGCGCACGCGGCATGAGCCGGTTCCTGTTCGTCGTTCCGCCGCTGGTCGGCCACGTCAACCCGACGGTCGGCCTCGGCGCACGGCTGGCCGCGCGGGGACACGGGGTCGCGTGGGCCGGGCACCCCGAGCTCGTGTCCCGGCTCGTCGGGCCGAGCGCGACGGTGTTCCCCTGCGCGGTTCCCGAGGCCGCGGCCGAACGCCCGGCCGAACTGCGCGGCCCGGCGGCGCTCAAGTTCCTGTGGGAGTCCTTCCTCATCCCGCTCGGCGAATCGATGATCCCCGGAGTCGAAGCCGCGGTGGACGCCTTCAGCCCGGATGTCCTCGTCGTCGACCAGCAGGCAGTGGCGGGCGCCGTCGTAGCCCAACGCCGAGGCATCCCCTGGGCCACCTCCGCGACGACCGCCGCCGAGCTGGCCGACCCCCTGGGCGCCATGCCGAAGGTCGCGACGTGGCTCCGCAGGATGCTGCTCGGCCTGGAGCTCGAACACGGCAACCCCGACGCGGCAGGCTCCGACCGCTATCAGGGCACATACGGCGACCTCCGCTTCTCCCCACGGCTGGTCATCGCGTACAGCACGGAAGAACTCTCCGGCCGCCACCCCGAATTGGCCGAGACGCTGCACTACGTGGGCCCCTCCATCGCCGAGCGCCCCGCGGACCCCGAATTCCCTTGGGAGGCCCTCCCCGAGCCTGGCGACCAGCCGATCATCCTGATCTCGGTGGGCACCGCCAACGCGGACGCCGGCGGCGCCTTCCTGAGGGCCTGCGCCGAAGCCATCGCCTCCCGCCCCCACCTCTACGCGGTCATCGCGGACCCCGCCCGCTCCATCCCCGCCCCACCCGCAAACGTCCTGACGTCCCCCCACATCCCCCAATTGGAACTGCTCCCGCGAACCAGCGCCGTGATCTCCCACTCCGGCCAGAACACCGTCTGCGAATCCCTGTACCACGGCATCCCGCTGGTGCTGGCCCCCATCCGCGACGACCAACCCATCGTCGCCCAGCAGGCCGTGGACGCAGGCGTCGCCGAACGCATCCGCTTCGGCCGAGCCCGCGCCGAGCAGATAGGCGCCGCCCTCGACCGCGTCCTCACCCAACCCGGCTACCGCGCCGCCGCCGAACGCGTAGCCGCCTCCTTCAGAGCCGCCGGCGGCGCCGACGCCGCGGCCCGCCACCTCGTCGAGCTCGCCGCTACGGCAGACCGAGCATTCGAGTAGGGGCACCGGGGGAGTGCCCCGGTGCCCCTATCAGCGCGCTACGAATTGAGCGAATCAGAGGGTTCCGTCACTGCAATGGGTGCCGCTGTTGCCGGTGCCGGAGACGTCGCTCCACAGGAGATTTCTCAGGGAGAAGTGGAAAGCCGGCCCGGCGAGGTGACGTACCCACCTCGACGGGCCGGCGTTCGGCTTCGGTCGGCTCCGGTGCCCATGCGCCGGGAAGAGAGCAGCTCCCCGGCGCGACCTGCCCGATCCCCCCTCAAGCGGACCGGGCGGCCGCGGAACCGGCCGGCTCTCCGGCGCTACGCGTGCGGTGCGACGGCGTCGGAAAGGTCCTTCGCGGCGAGCCGGGCCACGTCCGCGCTGCGGTCGTCCGGCTTGGAGTTGGCGTCCAGCTCGGCCTTCACCCGCGCGAGGTAGCGGTCGATCTCCGCCTCGGCGGTCGCGGCGTCCCAGCCGAGGACCGGGGCGACCAGGGCCGCCGCGTCCTTCGCCGCCGCCACGCCGCGGTCGCGCTGCTCGATCGAGACGCGGGTGCGGCGGGTCAGGATGTCGTCGAGGTGCAGCGCGCCCTCGTGCGAGGCCGCGTACACCGCCTCGACCCGCAGGTAGTCCCCGGCCCCGCCGAGCGGCTCGGCCAGCTCCGGGTCGGCGTCGATGAGCTCGAACAGCTCGTCGATGCACGATCCGTAGCGGCGCAGCAGGTGCTCGACGCGGTGCTGGCCCAGGTTGTGCCGCTTGGCCAGCCGGCCGCGCTCGTTCCACAGGGCCGCGTAGCCCTCGGCGCCGAGCAGGCCGACGTTCTCGGTCACGGACTCGGGCACGTGCGTGCCCAGGTTCTTCGCGGCCGCGTCCACGACGTCCTTCGCCATCACGCGGTACGTGGTGTACTTGCCGCCCGCGATCACGAACAGGCCCGGGGCCGGCTCGGTCACGACGTGCTCCCGGGAGAGCTTCGTCGTCTGCACGTTCTCGCCCGCCGAGACCAGCGGCCGCAGACCGGCGTAGACGCCCTCGATGTCGTCGTGCGTCAACGGCTTCTTCAGCAGCGCGTTCGCGTGCTCGAGCAGGTACTCGATGTCCGCGGCGCTCGCGGCCGGGTGCCTGCGGTCCAGCTCCCAGTCGGTGTCCGTGGTGCCCACGATCCAGTGGTTGCCCCACGGGATGATGAACAGCACGCTCTTCTCGGTGCGCGAGATCATGCCGGTGTCCAGGTCGATCCGGTCCCGCGGCACGACCAGGTGCACGCCCTTCGAAGCGCGCACCTTGAGGCCGCCGTGCGCGTTCGCGAGCTCGTGCAGGTCGTCCGTCCACACTCCGGTCGCGGCGATCACCCGCTTGGCGCGGACGGTGATCTCGCGGTCGTTCTCCAGGTCGCGCACGACCGCTCCGGTCACCCGCTCGCCCTCGCGGGTGAAGCCGGTGACGCGGGTACGGGTCGCCACGGCCGCCCCGTACTGGGCCGCGGTGCGGGCGAGCGTCATCACGTAGCGCGCGTCGTCCACCTGGGCGTCGTAGTACTGGATCGCGCCGATCAGCGCGTCGTCCTTCAGGCCCGGCGCCTTGCGCAGCGCGGCCTTCTTGGACAGGTGCTTGTGCATCGGCAGGGCCTTCGCGCCGCCGAGCGTGTCGTAGAGCATCACGCCGGCGCCGATGTAGGCGCGCTCCCAGACGCGGTGCTGCAGCGGCAGCAGGAACGGCACCGGGTTCACCAGGTGCGGCGCGATCTTGTGCAGCAGCACGCCGCGCTCCTTGAGCGCCTCGCGGACCAGCGCGAAGTCCAGCTGCTCCAGGTAGCGCAGGCCGCCGTGGATCAGCTTGCTGGACCGGCTGGACGTGCCCGCCGCCCAGTCCCGCGCCTCGACCACGGCGACCGAAAGGCCCCGGGTGACCGCGTCCAGCGCCGCGCCGGCGCCGGTGACGCCGCCGCCCACGATCAGGACGTCGAACTCTTCCTCGGCCATCCTGCCGAGCGCGGCGAGCCGGTATTGCGCGCCGAGGGGGACGGACTTCACGATGCCCTCCAGCCTCTTCCTTCTTCGCGAATGTGCACGTGCGGAACCGGGCGGGCCGGGCCCCCGCGGTGCGGCGGGGACCCGGCCCTAGCGGTATCAGTCCTCGAACTCGACCCAGTCCAGGGTGCGGTCGACGGCCTTCTTCCAGTTGCGGTAGCCCTTGGCCCGCGAGGCGTCGTCCGCCTGCGGCTCCCAGCGCTTGTCCTCGTTCCAGTTGCTGACCAGCTCGTCGGTGGACTTCCAGAAGCCCACCGCCAGGCCCGCGGCGTACGCGGCGCCGAGCGCGGTCGTCTCGGCGACCACCGGCTTGGAGACCGGCACGCCCAGCACGTCCGCCTGGATCTGCATGGCCAGCTCGTTGGCGGTGATGCCGCCGTCCACCCGCAGCACGTCCAGGTGCACGCCCGAGTCCTGCTCCATCGCCTCGACCACGTCGCGGGTCTGGTAGCTGATCGACTCGAGGGTGGCCCGCGCGAGGTGCGCGTTGGTGTTGTAGCGGGACAGGCCGACGATCGCGCCGCGCGCGTCCGAGCGCCAGTAGGGGGCGAACAGGCCGGAGAACGCCGGGACGAAGTACACGCCGCCGTTGTCCTCGACCTGCCGGGCCAGCGCCTCGCTCTCGGCCGCGCCGGAGATGATGCCGAGCTGGTCGCGCAGCCACTGCACGGCCGAGCCGGTCACCGCGATCGAGCCCTCCAGCGCGTAGACCGGGGCCTCGTCGCCGAACTTGTAGGCCACCGTGGTCAGCAGGCCGTTGCTCGAGTGCACGATCTCGGTGCCGGTGTTCAGCAGCAGGAAGTTGCCGGTGCCGTAGGTGTTCTTGGCGGTGCCCGGGGTGAAGCAGACCTGGCCGACGGTCGCGGCCTGCTGGTCGCCGAGGTCGCCGGTCAGCGGGACCTCGCCGTGGAAGGGCCCGTCGAGGCGGGTCTTGCCGTAGCCGTTCGGGTCCGAGGACGGCTTGATCGTCGGCAGCATGGCCCGCGGCACGCCGAAGAAGCCGAGCAGCTCGTCGTCCCAGTCGAGGGTCTCGAGGTTCATCAGCATCGTGCGGCTGGCGTTGGTCGGGTCGGTGACGTGCACGCCGCCGTCGGTCCCGCCGGTCAGGTTCCACAGCAGCCACGAGTCGGTGTTGCCGAACAGGGCGTGCCCGGCCTCGGCGTCCGCGCGCAGGCCCTCGACGTTCTCCAGCAGCCACTGGATCTTGCCGCCGGAGAAGTACGTCGCCGGGGGCAGGCCCGCCTTGCGCCGGATGACCTGGCCGCGCTCGTCCTTGTCGAGGGCGGCGGCGATCCGGTCGGTGCGGGTGTCCTGCCAGACGATCGCGTTGTAGTACGGCCGGCCGGTGCGCTTGTCCCACACCACGGTGGTCTCGCGCTGGTTGGTGATGCCGACCGCGGCCAGGTCGGCGGCCGTCAGGTTCGCGGTGCGCAGCGCGGTCTCGATGACCGCCCGGGTCCGCTCCCAGATCTCGGTCGGGTTGTGCTCGACCCAGCCGGCCTGCGGGAGGATCTGCTCGTGCTCCAGCTGGTGCCGGGCCACCTCGTTGCCGCCGTGGTCGAAGATCATGAAGCGGGTGCTGGTGGTGCCCTGGTCGACTGCGCCTACGAAGTCTGCCATCGCTCGTGCCCTTCCATCGTTCGCGAAGCTCTGGTGTACGTGCTACGGGGGGATGCTGCCGTGCTCAGCGGTCGGCCGCGGCCTCGAGGGTCGGCTCGGCGGACGGGGTGCCGGCCAGCTCGGGCTCGACGGCGGGCAGGAAGCGCCCGACCAGGGCCTTGTAGAGCCAGGCGCCGATGACCGCGCCGATCAGCGGCGCGACGATGGGCACCCAGAAGTAGAGGTTCCCCCATTGGTCCTTGAAGGCTCCGCTGTAGCCGGTCAGGTAGGACGCCAGGCGCGGGCCGAAGTCACGGGCGGGGTTGATCGCGTAGCCGGCGTCGGTGCCCCAGGCCATGCCGATCGCCACGACGATGAAGCCGACGACGACCGGGGCGAGGTTGCCGAGCGGCGCGGTGTTGCGCGAGTCGGTCACCGCGTAGACCAGGAAGAGCAGCAGGGCGGTGCCGATGACCTGGTCGCGGAAGGCGCCCCACTCGTGCACGCCGGCGGTCAGCGAGCCGTTGCCCGGCAGCGTCGAGAAGATGCCCTGGCTCTTGATCGTGTGGCCGGGGTCGAAGCGCGCGATGACCTCGGTGTAGTTCCACCGCACGACCAGCGCGGCCACGAAGGCGCCGGCGGTCTGGGCGAGGGAGTAGGGCAGCACCTTGCGCCACGGGAAGCCGCTGAATATCGCGTTGGCGAAGGTCACGGCTGGGTTCAGGTGCCCGCCGGTGACCCTGCCCGCCACGTAGACGCCCAGGATCACGCCGAAGCCCCAGGCCCAGGCGATGCTGTCGTGGTTGCCGATGCCTCCGGCCACCACCTGGGCGACGACGCCGACGCCGATCGCGATCAGGATGAACGTCCCGGCGAACTCGGCCGCCAGCTCTCCCAAGAGCCCGTGGGCCTTGAGTCGTTCCACCATGTCTCCTCCTCGAGACGAGTGGGTCGAACAAGCGCCTTCTTCCGGGGGAACCCGGGGCGCCGACGGAGACCAAGGTCCCTCTTCGGAAACACGGAGTCAACGAACGCCATTCGACAATGTCGAACACTGGCCGGAATCGGTCCACTGGTCTACCATCACGGGCCATGTCCGGACGAGACGGCGGCGTGGCCCACTCCCCAGACTGGGGCCTGCGCGCGGATAAGCAAGCCGGGCCATTCGACATAGTCGAACGCCCCCCGGGCCGCTACCATCGTCCTCATGCCGGGGTCCGTCCAGTCGATCGAGCGCGCGGCGGCGATCCTGCGCCTGCTCGCGCGCGGTTCCGGCCGCCTCGGGGTGGGCGAGATCTCCACCTCGCTGGGCCTGGCGAAGGGCACCACGCACGGCATCCTGAAGACCCTTCAGGACGTCGGATTCGTCGAGCAGGACAAGGCCAGCGGCAAGTACCAGCTGGGTGCCACGCTGCTGCACCTGGGCACCAGCTACCTGGACGTCAACGAGCTGCGTTCCCGGGCGATCAACTGGGCCGACGCGCTCGCCTCGCGCAGCGGCGAGGCCGTGCGGATCGGCACCCCGCTGGACGGCAAGGTGCTGGTGGTGCACCACGTCTTCCGGCCGGACGACTCGCTGCAGACGCTGGACACCGGCACCCTGCTGCCGGTGCACGCCACGGCGCTCGGCAAGGTGCTGCTGGCCTACGACTCCGGTGTGGCCGCCGAGCTGGCCGGGGCGCCGCTGGAGCAGTACACCCGGCGCACGCTGGTCACCCCGGCCGCGCTGCGCAAGGCGGTGGCCGAGGTGCGCGAGCAGGGCTGGGCCTCCGAGGCCGAGGAGTACACCACCGGACAAGCCTCGATCGCGTCCCCCATCCGCGGGTACGGTGGCTACGTGGTCGGCGCGATCAGCATCGCCGGAGCCGCCGACCGGCTCTTCCCCGCCGCGGGCCGCGTGGAGCAGGCCCTGGTCACGTTCGTGCAGAACGCCGCCCGGGCCATCTCCCGGGACCTCGGCGCCGGTCGATGGTGACCACGGCGTCGGCCGGCCGCAGCATGCACCGTCCGCACCCCGCCGCAACGACGCAGCGAAAGGATTCCCGATGGTCGCGCGCTATGTAATGTCGGTCGATCAGGGCACGACGTCCACCCGGTGCATCCTGTTCGACCAGGGCGGGCGACTGGTCTCGGTAACACAGCGGGAACACCGGCAGCGCTACCCGAAGCCGGGCTGGGTCGAGCACGACGCCGTCGAGATCTGGCGCAACCTCGAGCACATGGCCCCCGAGGCGCTGGCCCGGGCCGGGGTCGACGCGAGCCAGGTGGTGGCCCTGGGCATCGCCAACCAGCGCGAGACGACCGTGCTCTGGGACCGGCACACCGGCCTGCCCGTGGGCCGTGCCGTGGTCTGGCAGGACACCCGCACCGACGAGCTGGTCGAGGACTACGCGCAGCGCCCCGGCGCCGAACTGGTGTTGGAACGCTCCGGGCTGCCGCTGGCCACGTACTTCTCCGCGCCCCGGGTGCGCTGGATGCTGGACCACACCCCGGGCCTGGCCGAGCGGGCCGAGCGCGGCGACGTGCTGTTCGGCACGATGGAGAGCTGGCTGGTGTGGAACCTGACCGGCGGCGTGAACGGCGGCGTGCACGTGACCGACGTGACCAACGCCAGCCGGACGCTGCTGATGAACATCGAGACGCTGCGGTGGGACAAGGACCTGCTGGCGTTCTTCGACATCCCGCCCGCGATGCTCCCGGAGATCCGCTCCAACGCCGAGCTCTACGGCACGGCCACCCGCGCGGTCCCCGGCGTCCGGATCAGCGCCGCGCTCGGCGACCAGCAGGCCGCGCTGTTCGGCCAGACCTGCTTCGCCCAAGGCGAGGCCAAGTGCACGTACGGCACCGGCAGCTTCCTGCTGCTGAACACCGGCACCGTCCCGGTCCGCTCCAGCCACGGCCTGCTGACCACGGTCGGCTACCGCATCGGCGACGAGCCCGCCGTCTACGCCCTCGAAGGCTCCATCGCCGTGACCGGCTCGCTGGTGCAGTGGTTCCGCGACAGCCTGGGCCTGATCCAGACCGCCCCCGAGATCGAGACGCTCGCGAGGACGGTCGAGGACAACGGCGGCTGCTATATCGTCCCGGCCTTCTCCGGCCTGTTCGCCCCGCACTGGCGCGCCGACGCGAGGGGCATCATCGTGGGCCTGACCTCGTACATCACCAAGGGCCACCTGGCCCGCGCGGTCCTCGAGGCCACCGGCTGGCAGACCCGAGAGGTGGTCGACGCGATGAACGCCGACTCCGGCCTGGAGCTCAGGAGCCTCAAGGTGGACGGCGGCATGACCGCCGACAACCTGCTGATGCAGTTCATCGCCGACGTCCTGCCGGCGCCCGTCGTGCGGCCGATGGTGGCCGAGACGGTCTCGCTGGGCGCCGCGTACGCCGCCGGCCTGGCGGTCGGCTACTGGCCGGACCTGGAGGGCCTGCGCCGCAACTGGCACCGCGCCGCCCAGTGGCTCCCCTCCATGGACGCCGACCGCCGCGAGTCCGAGTACGCCAACTGGAAGCGCGCCGTCGAGCGGACGTTCGGCTGGGTGCGGCCCACCCATCCGGCGCCGTGACCCGTCGGCGCGGCGGGCGGCGTCAGTGCCCCGAGAGCCGGGGCAGGATGTGGTCCGAGTCGCCGTTGTTGAGGCTGCGCTCCACCTCGAGGGCGCCGGAGCCGAGGATCAGCGGGTCGGGGGACCTGGCGATCTCCGGGTCCTTGTTCGCGTAGGGGAACAGGGACAGCACGTGCTGCATCGCCGCCAGCCGGGCGCGCTTCTTGTCGTTGCTCTTGACGACGGTCCAGGGGGCGTCGGCGGTGTCCGTGTAGAAGAACATCGCCTCCTTGGCGTCCGTGTACTGGTTCCAGCGCTCCAGCGAGGCCAGGTCCATCGGGCTCAGCTTCCACTGGCGCACCGGGTCCACCTGGCGGATCAGGAACCTGGTGCGCTGCTCGGCCTGGGAGACGGAGAACCAGAACTTGACCAGGTGGATCCCGTCGCGCACCAGCATCCGCTCGAACTCGGGCGCCTGGCGCATGAACTCCAGGTACTCGGCCGGGTCGGCGAAGCCCATGACGCGCTCCACGCCGGCCCGGTTGTACCAGGACCGGTCGAAGAGCACGATCTCCCCGGCGGCGGGCAGGTGCGAGACGTAGCGCTGGAAGTACCACTGGCCACGCTCGCGCTCGGTCGGCTTCTCCAGCGCGACCACGCGGGCGCCGCGCGGGTTCAGATGCTCGGTGAACCGCTTGATCGTGCCGCCCTTGCCGGCCGCGTCGCGCCCCTCGAACAGGATGACCAGCCGCCCGCCGGTCTCCTTGATCCAGTTCTGCAGCTTCAGCAGCTCGATCTGCAGCAGCCGCTTGTGCTGCTCGTACTCGGCGCGGGAGAGCCGCTCGTCGTAGGGGTAGTTCTCCCGCCAGGTGTCCACCGCGTTGCCGTCCGCGTCGACCAGGACCGGATCGTCGTCGTCCTCGTCGACGACGTGCAGCCCCTCGGTGCGGGTCACGTCGGGCAGTTCCCATCGCCGCGCGGCGGCGTCCGTTTCTGCGCTCACAGAGGCAATATGCCGAATCCGTGATCTCGCCGTCCGACAGCGCGCCGAACTCTAGGCGAACACGAGGTGTCGGGATTCACAGCTCGACGGTGAATATCACGGCACGGGCGTCCTGCGCGGCAGCCTGGTAGAACTCGGCGATGCCGTCCACGCTGCCCCACGTGTACGCGAAGTCCTCCTCGCCGCGCACGCCCTCGTAGTCCGGGAAGTCGAGGGCGTCGTAGCGGCGGCGCAGCCAGGCCTTGTCCAGGGGCGCGAGGGCGTCGGCGACCGTGGAGACCTGGTCGGCGCGCACCAGGGCGACGAGGTAGTCGGAGTCCTCGCACAGCTGCACGCCGCCGAGAACCACGTGCGACAACGGAAAGGACCCCGCCCTCACGGCCAGGGTGCCGTCGGTCAGGCAGCGGTGCAGCGCGTCCCAGGCCTTGTCCGTCGCGAAGGCGTAGCCCGGTTCCGCACTCGCCTCGATCTCCTCGACGAGGCCGATCACGGCGGCGTCGTCCTCGGCGGCGAGCAGCCGAGCCACGACGTCCTCGCCGATGGCGAAGTGCATCCCCAAGCCTGCCATGCGCCGCGTCCTCTCCCCTGGATGGACTCCCGTCGCTTCGCAGGGAGCGTACCAGCGGCCGGGCCGTCACGTACGGCGGCGTCCGTCAGCGCGCGATGACGCAGGAGGGCGCGGGGACGGCGAGCACCGCGCCCGTCGCGCTCGGCACCCCGGTAGCGGGGTCGAGCGCGAACACGGTCACGTCGTCGGACTGCTGGTTCGAGCAGAACAGCAGCGTGCCGTCGGGGGACAGGACGAGGTCCCGGGGCCACCTGCCGCCGGTCGGGACGACCGAGACGAGCTCCGGCTTGCGGGGGTCGAGGAGCGCGTAGCTGCGCAGCGTGTCCGGCCCGCGTACCGCCAGATGCAGGAAGCGGCCGTCCGGGCTCACCCGAATGCCGGAGGGGTAGTCCTCGCCGAGCACGCCGTGGTCCACGATCGGCACGTACGAGATCGGGCTCAGCTCGCCGGTCGCCGCGTCGTATTCGCAGACCACGAATTCGAAGCCGAGTTCGCCGATCACGTAGACGAGTCCACTGCCGGGGTGAAAAGCCATGTGCCGTGGGCCGAACGCGGGCCGCAGGGTCGAGCGCGAGGCCTCGACGAGAGCGCCGTTCCGGTCGATCTCGTAGGCGTACACGGTGTCGGTGCCGAGATCGATCGCGTGCACGAAGCGCCCGTCCGGGTCCTCGCAGATCATGTGCGCGTGCGGACCGGCCTGCCGTTCGACGTACGGGCCCGAGCCGACGTGCTGCGCGAAGCCGGTGCGCTCGCCGACGGTGCCGTCCGCCGCGATCGGCAGCGCCGTGACGGAGCCCGAGATGTAGTCGGCGGCCACGACGTGCGTGCCGCCGTTGACCACGGCGGCGTGGCAGGTGCCTGATCCGCCGGTCGGCTGCGCGCCGAGTACGGCCAACTCGCCGGACTCGTTCACGGCCAGCGCCAGCATGGCGCCCTGGTCGCCCTCGCACGCCGCGTACACGAAGCGGCCGTCCGCGCTCGCGGTGAGCCAGGTCGGGTCCACGTACGGCGCGATCGGGGTCACGCCGCGCAGTTCGATCCGCGAGCCGTCGGCCGTGACCGTGGCCCGGAAGATCCCGCGCTCGGGATTCGGGCCCTCGGTGTAGGTCCCGATCAGAAGTTCGAGGTTGGCGCTCATCAGTCCTCCGCGACGACCGCGAGGGCGTCGATCTCGACCAGCATCTCGTCATGGGGCAGTCCGGTGAAGACCGTCGTGCGCGCGGGCAGCACGCCGGACGGCACGTGCTGCGCGACGAACTCGCCGTAGGCCTCGTTCATCGCCGCGAAGTTCTGCTGCGAGGTCAGGTAGACGCGGAACATGACCACGTCCTCGACGCTCGCGCCGCCCGCCTCCAGAATCGCCCGCACGTTCTCCAGCGTGCGCAGGGTCTGCCCCTTCACGTCGCCGATCGCGATGTAGCGGCCGAGTTCCGGGTCCATCGGCCCCTGCCCGGCGACCTGGAGCAGCGGGCCCTTGCGCACGCCCTGCGAGAAGGTGTGCGCGGGCGCCGGGGCGGCGTCGGTGCGGATCGCGGACTTCTGATAGCCCATCAGTGCTCTGCTTTCATGGTCGAGTGGTCCGGCCAGCCGCAGTCGGCGGAGATCGCGGCGGCCGCCTTGAGCAGGTCCGGCAGGAGCGCCATCACCTGGTCGAAGTCGAGCAGCACGTCGGGCACGGAGACCGAGGCGGCGGCCACGACCCGGCCGCTGGCGTCCCGGATCGGCGCGCCGACGCAGTTGATGAAGGTCTCGTGCTCGCCATGGTCCACCGCGTAGCCCTGTTCGGCCACCCGGGCGAGTTCGGCCAGCAACGCGTCCGAACCGGTGATCGTGTTCGGCGTCATCACCTCGTACGCGATCACCTCGGCCACCGCGCGCCGCTCGGCGAGCGGGAGCCCGGCGAGCAGCACCTTGGCGACGGCCGTGCAGTGCAGCCGCGCGCGCAGGCCGATCTGCGAGTACATCCGGACCGGGTGCCGCGAGTCGTACTTGTCGATGTAGACGACCTCGCCGCCCTCGTACGCCGCGAGGTGCACGGTGTGCCCGGTCTCGCGGTTGAGCGCGGCGAGATGCGGCGCGGCGGCGGCGCGCACCGGCCGCTGTTCGAGCGCGCGGCCGGCGAGCGCGAACAGGCCGGCGCCGAGGTGGTAGCGGTAGGCGGCGTCGCGGAAGACGAGCCGGTCGTCCTCGAGCGTCCGCAGCAGGCGCAGCACGGTGGTCTTGTGCACGTCGAGCAGTGTGGCCAGCTGGTCGAGCGAGCGCGGCCCCTCGGCGAGTTCGGTCAGCAGGCTCACCGCGCGGGAGAGGCTCTGGCTCATGCGAACACGCCCTCCGCGGCGCGCAGCGCGGACCACCGGGACGCGGAGCAGCCGAGCAGCGCGTCGAGCTCGTCGGGCTTCGGCGGCGTCCCGTGGTCCCCGGCGACCATCAGCGCGGAAGCGGCGCACACGTGGCCGAGCCGGATACGTCGGCGCTGGTCGTAGCCGCGCAGCAGCCCGGCGAGGTACCCGGCGGCGAATGCGTCCCCGGCGCCGATCGGCTCGACCACCTCGACGGCGAGCGCGGGCTCGGTGACCACGCCCTCGTCGTCGAACGCCGTCACGCGGTGGCCGGAGTCCTTCACCACGAGGACGGCCGGGTCCGGCAGCAGAGCCCTGAGGCGCTCGGGATCGCCGGTGCCGAACACGATCTCGGCCTCGTCCGCGCCGAGCAGCACGACGTCGGCCCGGTTCGCGAGTCCGGCGAGTATCGCGGCGGGTCGTCCGCTGTCGATGCCGTCCCACAGCCGCGGCCGCCAGTTGAGGTCGAAGCTCACCAGTTGTCCGGGCCGCCGCCGTTCGAGCACGGCTTCGACCAGCCGGCGGCCGCCCTCGTGCCCGGCGCGATAGCCGAGCGCGGCGGTGACGCCGGACAGGTGCACGAGCCGGGCCTCGTCGAGGAGCGCGGCGACCGCCGGCGCGTCGAGGGACTCGGGGCCGAGGACGGAGGCGGCCGATTCGCTGCGGTAGTAGTGCAGCGTGCTGCTGCGGTCGAGGGCGATCTCCTTCACGTACAGCCCCGTGGGCCGCAGCGGGTCGATCGCGACCGCGGAGGTATTCACACCGCGCTCGGCCAATTGAGTGATCACGTGGCGGCCGAAGCCGTCCGCGCCGAGCCGGCTGACCCACGCCGTGGGCACGCCGAGCGCCGCGAGCGCGCAGGCCACATTGGACTCCGCGCCGCCCACGCCGCGCCGGAAGACCTCCGCGTCCTCGAGCGGACCCGGCCGGTCCGGAACGAGCACGGCCATCGTCTCGCCGATGCAGACGGCGTCCACTGCGGGCACGTGCCCCTCCTTCGGCGCTCCATTGACCTCGGTCGAGCCGCGATGCTACAAGTTCCGTGTCACACTACGCAATAGACGTTGCGTATATTGCAACGGAAGGAGCGTCGGGATGATCGACCACGAGGCCGTGGCCGCCTTGGCCGACGAGCCGCTCGACTGGCGTTTCAAGGCGATCCCGGTCGGCGCCTGGGGAAGGACCGCCGGGGAGTTCCTGGCCGAGCGGCCGCGGCTGTCCGAGCTCGGCACCCCGCTGCTCACGCTCGACGCCCCGGCGCTCGACGCCAACCTCGCCGCGATGACCGCGTACTGCGCCGCGGCCGGGGTCGAACTCGCCCCGCACGGAAAGACGACCATGGCCCCCGAGCTCTGGTCGCGACAGCTCGCGGCCGGCGCGCGCGGGATCACCGTGGCCAACGTGCCGCAACTGCGCGTGGGCCGGGCCTTCGGCGTGCAGCGGCTCTACCTGGCCAACGCGCTGGTGGACCCGGTCGCACTGCGCTGGATCTCGGCCGAGCAGGACGCCGACCCGAGCTTCGAGTTCAGCTGCTGGATCGACTCGCGGCGGACCGTCGAGTTGATGGTCGACGCGTTGAGTTCGCGCGACGTGCAGCGCCCGATCGACGTGTTCGTCGAGCTCGGCGCCCCCGGCCGCCGGACCGGCGCGCGGACGGCTGACGAGGCGGTCGAGATCGCGCAGGCGATCGCCGCGGCCCCGAGCCTGCGCTTGATCGGCGTCGCAGGGTACGAGGGCGCCGTCGCCCACGACGCTTCGGCTGAGAGCCTGGAGGCGGTTCGGGGCTATCTCCATGAGCTGTCAGCCCTGCACAGCAGGCTGCTGACCTCCTCTCTCTACGGTACGGACACCGTCTGGCTCACGGCCGGCGGCAGCGCGTTCTTCGACCAGGTCGTCGACGTGCTCGGGCCGATGTCGAGCCCGGGGGTCAAGGTCCTGCTTCGATCCGGCGCCTACCTCATCCACGACGACGGCTTCTACGCCGGGATCTCGCCGTTCTCGCGCGGCGTCGGGAAGCCGCTTACTTCGGCGATGCACGGCTGGGCGCGCGTGCTCTCCCGTCCCGAACCGGATCTGGCCCTGCTGGACGGCGGCAAGCGCGATTTTCCGTTCGACGAGGGGCTTCCGGTGCCGCAGGGCGTCTCCGGCGTCGTCACGGCGGTGGCGGATCAGCACACGTTCCTGAAGCCGGATCCGCGCGCGGATCTCGCCGTCGGCGACGTGGTTCGGTTCGGGCTCTCGCATCCGTGCACGGCGTTCGACAAGTGGTCGCTGATCCCTGTCGTCGAGGACGCTTCGGCCGAGGATCCTTACGTGACCGGCCTGGTTAGGACGTACTTCTGATGCGGCTCGCCCTGCGTGGCGCCGACGTGGTCGACGGGACCGGCGCCGCGCGCTACCGCGCCGACGTGGTGATCGCCGACGGTCGCATCGCCGAGATCGCGAGGAACGGCGAGCCGATCGCCGCCGACCGGACGATCGATGTCACCGGCCTCGTCCTCGCGCCCGGCTTCATCGACATGCACGCGCACTCCGACCTCGCGCTGCTCGCCGAGCCCGCCCATCTGGCCAAGATCAGCCAGGGCGTGACGCTGGAGCTGCTCGGCCAGGACGGGCTCGCCTACGCGCCGGTCGACGACGTGACGCTGGAGAGCATCCGACGCCAGATCGCCGGCTGGAACGGCGATCCCGCGGGGCTCGACTGGAGCTGGCGCAGCGTGGGGGAGTACCTCGACCGGCTCGACTCCGCGGGCATCGCCGCGAACGCCTGCTACCTCGTGCCGCACGGCTCGGTCCGCATGCTCGTGCTCGGATACGACGCGCGGGTGCCTTCGGCGGACGAGCTCGCGCAGATGAAGGCCCTGATTCGCGCCGGGATGGCGGAGGGCGCGGTCGGCATCTCCTTCGGCCTCGGCTACACGCCGGGCATGTACGCCACGACCGCCGAACTGGCAGAGCTCTGCCGCACGGTCGCCGAGCTCGGCGGCTTCTTCGCGCCGCATCACCGTTCGTACGGCGCCGGAGCGCTCGAGGCGTACGCCGAGATGATCGACGTGTCGCGCGCCTCCGGCTGCCCGCTGCACCTCTCGCACGCGACGATGAACTTCGCCGTGAACAAGGGGCGCGCCGGCGAGCTGATCGCGCTGCTCGACGCGGCCATCGCAGCGGGCTCCGACATCAGCCTCGACACGTACCCCTACCTGCCGGGGTCCACCACGCTCGCCGCGCTCCTGCCGAGCTGGACCTCGGCCGAGGGCCCGGACGGCGTGCTCCGGCTGCTCAAGGACCCGGCGGCCTGCGCGCGCATCCGGGAGGACATCGAGGTCCGCGGCTCGGACGGCTGCCACCGCGTGCCGATGGACTGGAACACCATCCAGATCTCCGGCGTCGGCGACCCCGCGCTCGGGGCGAACGTCGGCCGCACGATCGAAGACCTCGCGCGCTCCCGCGGTCGCGAGCGGTTCGAGGTCTTCCGCGAACTGCTGATCGCCGACGACCTCGCGACCACGATCCTGCACCTCGTCGGCCACGAGGAGAACGTGCGCACGATCATGCGCCACCCCGCGCACTGCGGCGGCAGCGACGGTCTGCTCTTCGGCACCCGCCCGCATCCGCGAGCCTGGGGCACCTTCCCGCGCTACCTCGGCCACTACACCCGCGAACTCGGCGTGCTCAGCCTGGAGGAGTGCGTGGCGCACCTGACCGGCAACGCCGCGCGCAGGCTCCGCCTGCGCGATCGAGGCCTGATTCGCGAGGGCTACGCCGCGGATCTCGTGCTCTTCGAGGCCGAAACCGTCCGCGACACCGCCACGTACGACGAACCCAGGCAGCAGGCGAAGGGCGTCGAGCACGTCTTCGTCAACGGAGTCGCCACCCTCGCCGACGGCAAGCACACGGGTGCTCTGGCCGGCCGCGCCCTACGCCGCTCAACAGACGGGACCACCTCATGACCCACGACTCCGCGCTCTCGACCATAGCAGCGGACCGGATCCTCGCCGTCGTGCGCGCACCGAGCATCCCCGATCCGGCGGAGCTGTGCGCCGCGCTGGCATCCGGCGGGATTCGCGCCGTCGAATTCACCTACACGACGCCTGGGCTGCCGGAGATCCTCGCGGCTGCGGCCGCCGCCCGGGTCCCGGGGCAGCATGTCGGCGCGGGCACCGTCGTGACCGCGGAGCAGGCGCACGCGGCGATCGACGCGGGGGCCGAGTTCCTGGTGACCCCCGCGGTGCGGCCGGACGTCGCCTCGGTCGCCGCGGCGCGCGGGGTGCCGGTCTTCCTCGGCGCGCTGACGCCGACCGAGGTCCTGCAGGCGATGGATCTCGGGGCGGCCGCGGTGAAGATCTTCCCGGCCTCGGCCGTCGGCCCGCGCTATCTCAAGGATCTGCGCGGGCCGTTCCCGGATGTGAGGCTCGTCCCCTCCGGCGGCGTCAGCGCGGCGAACGCGCGCGACTTCCTCGGGTACGGCGCCTTCGCGGTGTGCTGCGGCACCGAGGTCGTGCCGCCCGCGACGGTCGCCGCGGGCGGCCACGAGGAGATCGCGCGCCTCGCCGAGCGCTTCGTCGCCGCCACGATCAGCTGAAGCGGATCACGGGCTTGATCGTGCGGCCGTGGTGCATGTCCGCGGCGGCCTCGGAGATCTCGGTCAGCTCGTAGTGCCGGACCAGGCGCTCCAGCGGCAGCCTGCCCGCGCCGTGCAGCGCGACCATGTGCGGGATCAGCGTCTCCGGGTCGGCGTCGCCGAGGGTCACGCCGATCACGCGCTTGCCGGTCAGCAGGCCTTGGACGTCGAGGGCGACCTCGGTGCCGGCCGGCGGGGCGCCGACCACCGCGCACGCGCCGCGCGGGGCGAGCGCGTCGACGGCCGTGCGCAGGACCGACGGGACGGCCGTCGTCTCGACCGCGTTGTCGATGCCGCGCCCTCCGGTCGCCTCGAACAGCGATCGGAGCACGTCCTCGGGCCGCAGGCCGGTCGCGTCGATCGTGTGCGTGGCGCCGAGCTCGCGCGCGAGTTCCAGCCGCTCGGGCACGCGGTCGACGGCGATGACCGTGCTGAGCGGCAGCAGGTGCGCGGCCATGATCGCGGCGAGGCCGACCGCGCCCGAGCCGAAGATCGCGATCGACGCGCCGGGTTGCGGGCGCAGGATGTTCCACACGCTGCCGAAACCGGTCTGCACGCCGCAGCCGAGCGGCGCGAGGACGCTGAGATCGGCGTCCGGATCGACTTTGACCACGCTTCGCTCGTCCGCCAGGGAGTACTGCGCGAAGGACGACTGGCCGAAGAAGTGTCCGCCGATCGCGCTGCCGTCGCGCGAGACGGTCGACGTGCCGTCGTCACGCGCGCCGCTGATCAGGTTGCTCAGCAGCCAGCCCGCGCAATAGGCCGGATGACCGCCGCGGCACGAAGCGCAGCGTCCGCAGGACGTGAAGCTCAGCAGGACCTTGTCGCCGGGCACGACGCGGGCCACCGCGGACCCGACGCGCTCGACGACGCCGGCGCCCTCGTGCCCGAGGATCCCGGGCAGCTTGAACGGAATCCCTCCGGCCTGAACGCCGAGGTCGGTGTGGCAGAGCCCGGCCGCGACGACGCGCACGAGCACCTCGTCCGGGCGCGGCTCGTCAAGTTCGACCTCTTGCACGGTGAATTCGGCGCCCGGACCCTCGAGGACCGCGGCGCGCGTCAGGATCGTCATTCACATCCCTCTCAGGCCTGCATGGAGATGAGCACGGACTTGGTCTGCAGGTACTCGTCCAGGCCCTCGGGGCCGCCTTCGCGGCCGTAGCCGGACTGGTTGACGCCGCCGAAGGGCAGTGCGGCGTCGAGCAGCGCCCAGCCGTTGACCCAGACGATCCCGGCGCGCAGCCGCTCGGCCACCCGGTGCGCGCGGGCGATGTCCGTGGTCTGCAGGCCGGCCGCGAGCCCGTACTGCGTGCCGTTGGCCAGGGCGACCGCCTCGTCCTCGGTGTCGAAGGGCTGAACCGTCAGCACCGGGCCGAAGATCTCGTCCTGCACGAACGTCGAGTCCTGCGCCACGTCGGCGAGCACGGTCGGCGCGACCCAGAAGCCGGGGCCCTCGTGCGCCGGACCGCCGCTGTAGACCTTCGCGCCGCCCTGCTCGGCCTGCTCTAGGAAGGACCGCACCTTGGCGAGGTGCCGCGGGCCCGCCATCGGGCCGATCACGGTGCCCTCGGCGAAGGGGTCGCCGACCGGCACGTGGCCGATGGCCCCGGCGAGCGCCGCGACCACCTCGTCGTACACGGGCCGCTGCACGAGCAGGCGCGAACCGGCCATGCAGAACTGGCCGGTGTTGAAGACGAACCCTGAGATGGCCGTGTTCACCGCCGCCTCGAGGTCCGCGTCCGCGAAGACGATGTTCGCGCTCTTGCCGCCGAGCTCGACGGTCACGTGCTTGAGCGTCTCGGCCGCGGCCGCCGCGATCCCGCGCCCGACCGCGGTCGAGCCGGTGAACGCGATCTTGTCCACCCGCGGGTCGCGGACCAGCGTCTGGCCGACCGAGCCGTCGCCCGGCAGCACGTTGAAGACGCCGTCGGGGATCCCGGCCTCCTCCAGCACCTCCGCGATGCGCAGCGCGGTGAGCGGGGTCTCCTCGGCGGGCTTGTGGATCACCGTGTTCCCGGCGGCGAGCGCGGGCGCGATCTTGATCGAGGACAGGATCAGCGGGAAGTTGAAGGGCGTGATCGCGGCGACCACGCCGATCGGCTCGCGGCGGGTGTAGGCGAAGGTCGGGCGGCCGGTGCGGCGCACCGAGCCCTCGATCCCGGCGGCCAGCGCGCCGTAGTAGTCGATCTGGTCGATGGTCGTGGCCACGTCCACCATGCGGGTGAACATGATCGGCTTGCCGGTGTCCAGGGACTCGAGCCGGGCCAGTTCCTCGGCCTGCCCGCGCAGCAGTTCCGCCGCGCGCAGCAGGATCCGGCCCCGCTCGCGCGGCGGCAGCCCCGACCAGGAGCCGTCGTCGAAGGCGCGCCGCGCCGCGGCGATCGCCCGGTCGGTCTCGGCCGGCCCCGCCTGGGCGACCGAGGCCACGGCCTGCCCGGTCGCCGGGTCGAGGATGTCGCGCCGGTCGTCGGCCTCGATCCACGCCCCGTCCACGAAGAGCCTGCCCGGCGGCAGGCGGAGCTCGCTCCTGGTGATGATGCTCGGCGACGACATTGAGCGGGTCCTCTCGTCCTTGAGGGGCTGCGGCGCGCGGCTCGCGCGTGCCGCCGACATTAGGCAGGTCTTCCACTGCCGTCAAGACAATGCGCAATATCCTGGCTCGAGCCCGCTCGGATACGATCGCCGGAATGCGCATCGCGACGTTCAACGTGCTGCACGGCCGGCTCACCGCGACCGATCCGGGGCCGCTCCGCGCCGACCCCGCGCGGGACCTCGCCGAGGCCGTGGGGAGGCTGGACGCCGACCTGCTCTCGCTTCAGGAGCTGGACCGGTTCCAGCTCAGGTCCGGCACCCTCGACCAGGCCGCGCGGGCCGCTTCGGCGATGGGCGCCGCGGACTGGCGCTATGTCTCGGCCTTCCATGCTTCCGCCATACCCGATGTCGGCTGGGTCCGCGACCGGAACGCTCCCCGGCTGACCGTGCGCGGTCCGGACGACGTCGAGCACCCGGTCAGGACCCCGTCGCACGGGGTCGCGCTGCTGACGAGATTTCCCGTCACGCGGTGGCGCGTGCGCAGGTTCCCCGGGGCGCCCGGCGGCGTGCCGCTGCGCATCGAGGGACGCAGCGGCCTGACGATGGTCCGCGACCACGCGCGCGCCGCGGTCGCCGCGGTGGTCGAGGGCCCGCGCGGACCGCTCACGGTCGTGGCCACCCACCTGTCCTTCGTGCCCGGCTGGAACGCGTGGCAGCTCGGCGGAATCACCAGGTGGATCGCCGACCTGCCGCGCCCGCACCTGCTCCTCGGCGACCTCAACATCGTCGGCCCGCTCCCGCGGGTCGTACTCGCGGGCAGTGAGCTCGCGGGCGGCCTGGCCCGGCGCGCACCCCTCGAGCACCGATGGCACGACCTCGCTCGGACCGCGACGTACCCCGCGCATCATCCGCGCGTCCAGTTCGACCGGATCCTCGCCGCCGGCATCCCGCTGTCAGCGGTGCGCGCGTTCGAGGCCCCGCGCACCCCGATCTCCGATCATCGGCCCCTGATCGTCGATCTCGCCGACTGACCGAAAAGCCTTCGAGTCTGTCGGAGGTCGTCTCTACAGTGGTTGACCATGCGGACGAGCGAGGAGATCTACCACCGGGTGCGATGGGACCCGCGCTTCGATCCCGCGCGCTTCACCTTCGGCGTCAGCCGGCGCGAGGGCGGCATCAAGCGGGTGGCCCTCGCGGCCTTCGTGCCCGGCGGCGACATCCCCTGGCACCGCGTCATGTTCGTCGAGGCGGACGACGAGATCGTCTGGGACCGAGCCTCCGGGACCGATCGCATCGACGCGACGCAGGCCGGCCGAGTCGGCCGCGTGCGCCACCTGCGAGCCCCGTCGATCAGGACCTGCATACCGCACCGCTGGGACGAACGCACGCGGTCCTGGCTCCCCGCGCCAGAACCGTCGTCCGACGCCGCCGTCCAACTCCGCGGCCCGATCCGGGTCCTGACCTGGAACACCCTCTGGGACCGCTACGACGCCGACCGCATCGACACCGCGCGCCGACGCCCCCTGCTGCTCGACGCGCTGCGGCGCGAGGGCGCCGACGTGATCGGGCTCCAGGAGGTCGAGGAGCCGCTGCTGGCCATGCTCGCGCGCGAGGAATGGGTGCGAGCCGACTACACGCTGTGGACGAACCCTGAGAAGTCGACGGTCGATGAGGACGGACTCGTCCTGCTGTCCCGGCTGCCGGTCCTGGAGTCGGGCCGTTGCGTGCTGGGCCCGTACAAGGCGGCGCTCGCGCTGACTGTGGCAGGCCCGGCCGGTCCGTTGGTCGTCGCATCGACGCACCTGACCAGCAACCACACGGCGAACGCGGCCGAGCGACGCGCCGCCGAACTCTCCGAGCTGGCGAGCGCGTTCGGCGGTGTGGACGCGGACTTCGTCATCATGGGCGACTTCAACGACTCCACCTCCGAGCCCGCGACGGCACTGGCCCTCGGCGACGCATGGTCGGCGATACACGGCGAGCTCGACGAGACGCCGACCTTCGACCCGACGGTCAACCCGCTGGCGGCAGTCAGCTCACTGACCGGCAAGCCGGGGCGCCTCGACAGAGTGCTCGTCCGCGCGCGAAGCGGGGGAGTGCGCGCCGAGGCTGCGACATTGATCGGCGACGAGGCGGACGAGACAGGCCTCTACCCGTCGGACCACTTCGGCGTCGTCGCCGGCCTGGCGCTGCCGACCGCCCGCGACCTGGTCGCGTTCGCGCCGACGACGGCCCGTACCGCGCTCGCTTGGCTGCCGCCGCGCGAGCTCTGGCCGACGATCAACGAGCTGCGCGCGGTCCACGATCCGCAGTCCGGCCGATGGCCGCCGCACGTCAACGTCCTGTTCGGATTCGTGCCTGAGTACGAGTTCGAACGTGCCGCACCGCTCCTGGCCGAGGCCGCCGCGCAGGTCGCTCCGTTCGCCGTGCGCCTTGAGGGAGTGGAGACCTTCGGGCATCGGACCGACGCCACCGTCTGGCTGGATCCGGCTGCCGGCGGCGCGGATCAGTGGGTTGCGCTGTACGACGAGTTCCAGCGTCGATTCCCCGCGAGCCGCGGGCGCGGCGACGAGGGGCACACGCCGCACCTCACGCTCGGACGGTCGGCTGATCCGCAGCGCGTCGCGGCATCCTGCGCGGCCCGACTGTCGCCGATGACGGCCACGGTCGGTACGCTCGCGCTGCTCTCACGGCGCGGCGACGAGCCGATGCGTGTGCGCGCCGAGATCGAGCTCGGGACCGGAAACGTCACGTGGATATCCGAGGCCCGGCTCGAGAAGCCGATGCCTGACGAGATGCCCGACGAGATGCCCGACGACGAGCCCGTCGCGCGACGCGTCGTCGAACGCATCCGACGCGCACTCGAGCCGCACGACGTACACCTCGTCGGCTCGCGGCGGATGGGCTGCTCGTTGCCGGGCGCCGACATCGACCTCGTGGCCGAGATTCCGGGCGCGGCGCCGGATGACCTCGCCGACCTCCGACAGCGCCTTGTCGCGGCGTTGCCCGAGGCCACGCAGGTCCGCCAGGTGACCGGTGCGCGCGTACCCGGGCTGCGGATGACGATGAGCGGCTTGGGCGTCGATCTCGTCGTCGTCCCGACCGGGGTGCCCGAGCTCGCAGAGGCGGCGGCCGTCGCGCTCAGTGCCGTGACCGATGCCGATGCTGTGCTCGCCTACGTGGGTGACAGGCACGAGGAGTTCGCGGGTCTGGCGCGGCAGGTGAAGCTTTGGGCGGCGGCACGCGGCCTGGACTCGGCGCCGTTCGGCGGGTTGCCGGGTCTGGCGTGGTCGGTGCTCGCCGCGCGCACGGTGGTCGGCCGCGGCGAGGCGTCGCTGACCGCGTTCTTCGAAGAGTGGGCCGCCTGGGACTGGCATCGCACCGTCACGCTCAACGGAATCGAACACGATCCGACCCCGGATCCCGTCAGCATTCTGACGCCCACCGATCCCGTCCGCACGTGCACGGCTCAGGTCGGCCTCGGAATGCGCGATCTACTGGTCGAGGAGCTCTTTCGGGCGTGGGAGGCCGCGCCGGACGCGCTCTGTGAAGCGCCTCCACTGCATCGGCGGCATGCGGCGTGGGCGGTCGTGACCGTCCCCGACGACGTATCGGGTCGAGCGCGCGGGCGTATGCGCGCGCTGATCACGCAGATCGAAGCCGAAAGTGTGGATGACGATATTCACGCATGGCCACACCGAACCAGGGGCGGCTATGCGATCGGGCTCGGGCGTCGGCCGATCGAGCGTCGTCGGCTTGCCGAGATCGGTGAGCGGTGGTCCAAGGGGATGCCCGGCGTGCGCGTGGAGTGGGTCGAGGGCGGCGGCGTGGGGTCCTTGGCTGGGGCGGATGTTGGTGAGCTCGAACGCTGGTGTCCACGATACGGCCGTCGAATTGTGTCACTTTCTGTGTGAGTATGATCCGCGAGTGGTGGTGGGACGCGGGTGTTCAGAGCGCATCCGTGCCCCATCCCGCGTGGTGGACGGCCCGCTAGCCGTTCTCCGACTCCCACTGCCTGACCAGGCGTTTCGGGGCGCGGGCGAGCCAGGCCTCGATGATGAGCTCCTCGAGTTCGGCGCGGTCGATCTTGTCGAGCAGTACGAGGATCGCCGGATAGCCGTCGAAGTGCGGGATGGTGAAGTAGACGCTCGGATCCGAGGCGATCAGCGCCTGCTTGGCCCCGAGCTCGGGAATCCGCGCGGCCAGGATCGGCCCGTCCTCGGGCGCGTTCCCGCCGAGCGTCTCCAGGTCCGAGCGACGCAGCGGCCGCTCCCAGACGAAGCTCGACTTCCCGACCCGCCAGGCCGTCGAGCCCCAGTGCTCACCCTCGGTGACCTCGGGCAACGAGTTGGCGACACGGCGTACGTCCTCCCACGTGGCCATGCCCCCAGCTTAGGCGCCCGCGGTCCGATGCGCGCGGACCCGGCGCCGGCCGGGAGGTGAGGCTCTGAAAAGATGGGCCGCACTATGGCGACGAACCCGGTGGGCTGGAGGCTCCGCGGCGCGCGGGCGGCGATCTTCGCCGCGATGTGCGTCGGGGTCTCGGCGGCCGGGCACGCCTGGATTTCCGCCGACGGAGTGCCGCTGTGGGCTCTCGGGCTCGCCTTCGTCGCGATCCTGGCCGCCGGTTCCGCGCTCGCCGGTCGGCAGCGGGGATTCGCGTCGATCGCGGCGCTGATGCTGCTGGGCGAACTCGGGCAGCATCTCGTGTTCACCGCCGCGCAGAACTCGGCGTCCGCTGCCGGCGCCCCCGCGATTCCGGAGTTCGTCTCGGGGCACGTCGTGCCCGCCTCGGCTTGGGTCTGCGGCATGCCGCACTCGGGTATGAGCGGCCACGGCGGCGAGGCCGGGATGATCGGGGCGCACGTCGTGGCCGGGCTGCTGTGCGCCGGCTGGCTGCGGTCCGGTGAGGCGGCGTTCTTCCGGCTGGTCCAGGCCCTGGTCGCCAGGTCCCCGATTCCGCTGCTCATCTGGCCTGAGGCGTTGGTCGTCCCGGACCGGCCGCGCATCGTGCCGCGCGGCGATGGGCGCCTCGCGGCACGGCGCACCCGGCTGCTTTCGACGAGCGTCGCCCGACGCGGCCCGCCCGGCTTCCGCATCCGCGTTCTCTAATCAATCACTTGTTGTAATGCCCTGATTGCGGGAGCACTTTGCCATGCGTTTTTCCCTGCCCGGAATCGTCGGGGCGGGCGTGTTGATAGCGGCTTCGACCGCTGCCTGCGCCTCCCCGGCGAGTACCGCCCATCCGCCTGCCGCGAAGCAGGTGGGGCCGCGCGGTTCGGCCGGCGTCGGCGAGATCAAGATCACCGATGCCTATATCCCCCAGCCGGCCTCGCCCGACGTCGCGGCCGCGTACTTCACGGTCACCGACGGCGGGTCGGTGGGCGACGTGCTGTTGTCCGCCTCGTCCAAGCCCGCGTCGCAGGCCTCGCTGATGCAGGAGGCGGAGACCGGGGCCGACGCGGGGGTGATGACGGACATTCCCGGCGGCCTCTCGATCCCGGCCGGCGGCGCCGTCGAGCTCGGCCCCGGCGGCTACCACTTGATGCTGACCAACCCGGCCGCGGTGCTCAAGGCGGGGCAGACCGTCGTCCTCGACCTGCGATTCAAGAACTCGGGCACGGTGACGCTGAAGGTTCCCGTCACCTCGCTGCTCTCCGATGCCCAGACCGCCATGCCTGGAATGTGAGTCCCAACCGACCATGAAGCTCCGTACGATTCTTGTCGCCGCAGTCGCCCTCGGGCTGCTCGGCGCGGTCAGTGCCTGCGGCTCGTCCTCGTCGAGCTCCGCGTCCTCCGGCTTCGTCGTGGACTCGGCGCCGAGTTCGCTCTTCGACGGCGACCAGCTGACGCGGCCGTTCGCCAAGCCGGATGTGACGCTCACCGACGCCTCGGGCAAGCAGTTCAACCTGGCCGAGGGAACCAAGGGCAAGGTGACGCTGGTCTACTTCGGCTACACGCACTGCCCGGATGTCTGCCCGACCACGATGGCCACGCTCGCCTCCAGCCTGCGCACCCTGACGCCCGCTCAGGCCGCGCAGGTCGACGTGGTCTTCATCTCCTCCGACCCGAAGCGCGACACGCCGGCCGTGCTGCACACCTGGCTCGGCCAGTACAACCCCGCCTTCATCGGCCTGACCGGCGACTTCAGCAAGATCCAGACCGCCGCCGCATCGCTCGGGATCACGATCGAGCCGCCGACCGACACCGACGGGAACTACACCGTGACCCACGGAGCCGAGGTCATCGCCTTCGACGCCAAGGGCAAGGGCGACGTCGTCTACACCTCGGGCACGACCGTCCCGCAGTTCCAGCACGACATTCCGCTGTTGCTGGCGGGCCGGGATGGCTGAGGTCACGCGGCGGAAGCTGTTCGCGGTCACGGGTGCCGTGGGCGCCGGCGGTATCGCGGCGGGAGCGGTGCTCCCGCGACCGACGAGTGCCGCGCCGCGCACAGCGGATGACCAACGGCTGGAGTTCTACGGCGCGCATCAGCCGGGGATCTCGGCGCCGGTGCAGGCGCAGGGCTGGCTGACGGCCTTCGACCTGAAGCCGGGTACGACGATCGACCAGGTGCGCGCGCTGATGCGAGATTGGACCTCGATCGCGGCGACCACCATGGAAGGGGACCCTCTGCCGGGCGACGACGCGATGACCTACGGACGCGGGCCCGGCTCGCTGACCGTGACCGTCGGCGTCGGGGCCTCGCTGCTGACGAAGCTGGGACTCGGGCATCGGATTCCGGAGGCGTTGACGCCGCTCCCCACGTTCCTCGGCGACGCGATCGAGGCTTCGGCGTCGGATGGGGACCTCGTCGTTCTCGTCGCCGCGAACGACGGGTTGGTGGCTGTGCACGCGCTGCGGGCGTTGCAGCGTGCGGCCGCATCCGTTGCCACACAGCGATGGCAGATCAGCGGATTCGGCGAGGCGGGCGGGGTGATGCCCAGCCCGACCGCCACGCCGCGCAATCTGATGGGGCAGCTCGACGGAACCGGGAATCCGGTGCCCGGTACCGCGGCGTTCGACCGGACCGTCTACGTGCCCGCCGACGGCGGTCCGACCTGGATGCGCGGCGGGAGCTATCTGGTGTACCGGCGGATCAGGATGCTGCTGAACGACTGGGACACGCTCGACCGCGCGCGGCAGGAGGCCGTGATCGGGCGGGACAAGCCGGCCGGGGCCCCGCTGTCCGGCGGGACCGAGTCCACGGCGCCTGACTACGAGAAGCTCAGCGCGTCGGGGTCCCTGATGATCCCGCCGGGTTCACACATCCGGCAGGCCAGCGCGCAGTTCAACTCGGGCGCGACGATCTTCCGGCGGCCGTTCAGCTACTACGGCGGTCAGCGGGCCGACGGGAGCCCGGACGCCGGGCTCGTGTTCCTGGCGTTCCAACAGGATCCGGCCACCGGGTTCACGGTCATCCAGCAGCGGCTCTCCGGGGCGGACACGCTCAGCACCTACATCCGGCACGAGGCCAGCGGGCTGTTCGCGATCCTGCCCGGGTGCGCGGAGGGAGGCTACCTGGGGCAGGGGCTCTGGGAGGGAGGTTAGCGAGGCTGGGCGGCCACGGTGCCCACGCGGTCGCGGCCCGTCGCCTTCGCCGCGTAGAGGCCCGCGTCCGCCCGGGCGAAGAGGTCCTCGGGCGTGGCCCTCGGGTCCGGGCCCGTCGCCACGCCCACGCTCACCGTGATCGGGTGCGGCCACTCGCGGGCCCGCACCCGCACGGTGTCGCAGAGCTCTTGCGCCCGCGCGCCTGCCTGCCCGGGGCCGCAGTCGGGGATCAGCACGCCGAACTCCTCGCCGCCGATCCGGCCGACCACGTCCATCGTGCGGAAGCTGTCGGTGAGCAGCGCGCCGAGGCGGCGCAGCGCGTCGTCGCCCGCCTGGTGGCCCCAGGAGTCGTTGACCTGCTTGAAGTGGTCGATGTCGATGAGCAGCAGGCCCATCGGCGGGCCGCCGCGCGCGTGCCGGGAGTGCTCGCGGGCCAGCGCCTCGTCGAAGCCGCGCCGGTTGAGGAGCTCGGTGAGCGGGTCGGTGCGCGCGAGGTTCGCGAGCGCGGCGCGGAGCCGGTTCGACTGGGCCTGCAGCCGCGTCACCATCACGCAGATGACGGTGAGCGCGGCGCACACCTCGACCCAGAGCACCAGGCCGTCCACGCCGCGGCTGACCGACGCGAGCACCGCGAACGCGACCGAGGTGACGCCCAGCGTGATCCAGGCGACGCGCGCGGACAGCACGGCCGCAGTGAACGCGACCGGCCAGGTGAGCAGCAGCGGCCCGAGCGGGCTCGGCGACTGGTCCACGGCGGTCGGGATGCACACCATGACCGCCGCGACCGACGGCAGCACCTTGATGAGCCAGTCCGGCGCCCAGTTCGGCGCCCGCAGCAGCACCGCCCCGAGCCCCAGGGCGATCCCGCTCAGCGCGTAGTTGAGCAGCCGCGTGGTCGGCTCGAAGGGCTCGTGGCGCAGGTCGGAGAGCAGCGTCACCCCGCTGACCAGCACCGCGGCCGCGATCATCAGCCGGCCGCCGATATTACGCGAGGTCCACTGCTCGACGGCCTGATCGCGCCCGGCGTTCATGGTCCGAGCAAATCACACGCTCATGAGAATCGCGCGGAGGCGGCAGTCACGAGGATGACGCGATTTCACTCCGATTGGTGCAGGCCGCGAAGACCGTCTCGCGGGCGGTGGTGACGGCGGTCGCGACGGCCCCGCGCAGCACCGCCTCCGCCCCCAGCGCGCTCACCGCGAGCCGCGGGCGCAGCGGCGTGATGGCGGCCAGGGCCTCGGTGACGTGCGGTTCGAGCAGGTCGAGGTTCTGGCCGACCCCGCCGCCGACGACGATGAGCTCGGGATCGAGGAAGGCCAGGATCCCGGCGACGAGGCTGCCGAGATAGCCGCCGACCAGGGCGACGGCGCGGGTCGCGGACGCGTCGCCCCCGCGCGCCGCGGCGAAGATGCTCTCGGCCGTGAGCCGGCCGCCCATCCCGGCGTCCCTGGCGTGCCGGACGATCGCGTCGGCGGCGACCGACTCCTCCAGCATGCCGCGCTGCGCGTGCATCGCGCCGCGGTCGCCGAGCGGCAGGAAGCCGATCTCGCCGGCGGCTCCGCGGCCGCGGTAGAGCCGCCCGTCGAGCACCAGGCCGAGGCCGACGCCCGTGCCGAGTTGCAGGTAGACGATGTTGCGCAGGCCACGCGCGGCGCCGTACGCGTGCTCGCCGAGCGCGGCGAGATTGGCGTCGTTGTCGATGGTCAGCGCGACGCCGAGCCGCTCGGCGAGGGTCTCGGCGAGGCCGGGGCGCTGCCAGCCGGGCAGGTTCGGCGCGTAGCGGATCCGGCCGCGGCCCGGGTCGAGCACGCCGGGGGAGCCGATCACGGTGTGCGTCACGGCGTCGGTCTCGATCCCGACCGCCGCGACGGCCTCGGCGACGACGGCCTCGACCTGGTCCACGAGCGCGTCCGCGGTCCTGGCGCTGTTGCGCGCCTCGATCGCCGGGCCGAGCGGTTCGCCCGCGAGGTCCGCGACCAGCACGCGCAGCTTCTCCCGGCCGACGTCCACGCCGAGCACGCGCCCGGCCGCCGGGTTCGCCGCGTAGGCCGCCGCGGGTCTGCCGTGCCCGGGCTCGGGCCGCCCGGCCGTTCTGACCAGCCCGGCCTCCTCGAGGTCGCGCAGCGCCGCGATGACCGTGGGCAGCGAGAGGCCGGTCTCCCTGGCCAGCTGCGGCCGGATCGCCGGACCGTGCGCGAACAGCCGGTCCAGCAGCAGCCGCTGGTTCATCCGCCGCAGCAGCGAGGGGGCCGCCGCGGCCGCCGTGCGCACCATCGCACCTCCCTGGCGCCCAGTCTAGGGCTGGACACCGCTTGACGGTAAAGACTCTTTAGTAAATGATCCTAACTATGGAGCGGGAAACCCAGACGGTCATCGGAATCGACTTCGGCGGCACGAAGATCGAGGCGGCACTCGCGCGCCCGGACGGCACGCTGCTGGACCGCGAGCGACTGGACACGCGCGCCGAACTCGGCCCCTGGCAGGCGCTGGAGCGCGCGGCCGAGGCCGTGCGGCGGCTGGAGGACCGGGCCCGCGCGGCGTACGGGGCGACCGTGACCGGGTACGCCGCCGTGGCCCCGGGCATCGTGCAGCGCGAGCGGATACTGCTGACGCCCAATCTTCCGGGCTGGGAGGACCTCGCCCTGGCGCGCGAACTGCAGCGCCTGCTCGGTCTCGAGCACGCCCCGGCCGTCGGCAACGACGTGCGCGCCGGCGCCATGGCCGAACTGAGGTTCGGCGCGCTGCGCGGCACCGACCCCGGCGTCTACCTCAGTCTCGGCACGGGGATCTCGGCCGCCGTCACGGTCGGCGGCCGGGTGCTCGAAGGCGCGAACAAGGCGGCCGGCGAGATCGCGTACATCGATCCGGGGGTCTGCCCGCGCCGCGGACCCGGCGCGGCGCCGCTGGAGGAACTGGTGGGCGGCCGCGCGCTCGGCGAGCGTGCCAGCGCCCTGCTGGGGGAGCGGCTGAGCGCCGCCGAGCTGTTCGCCCGCGCCGCGACCGACGAGGCGGCGCGCGCGATCGTGGACGAGACCCTCGACGTGCTCGCGCGGTCGATCGCGAACATCACGACCCTGATCGACCCGGAGCTCGTCGTGATCGGCGGCGGGATGATGGCCTCGGGGGACGTGATCCTGACCGCTGTCGGCAGGCGGCTGACGGAGACGCTGCCCTTCCCGCCGCCGGTCGCCGCCGCGCATTTCACCCGCGACGCCTCCCTGCACGGCGCCGTCGCGCTCGCATTGTCCGCCGAGTCCCAGCTCACGATCGTAGGAAGCAGCGCATGAACACCAAGATGAGCTCCGAGATGGCCGAGCAGCCGCAGGTGCTCGGCCGCCTCGCCGGGCGTTTCGACACGATTGCCGCCCAGGTACGGGAGATCGCCGCGCACGCGGGTCCGATCCAGGGGGTCGCGTTCCTCGCGCGAGGCTCCTCGGACAACTCCGCGCTGCTCGGCCGCTACGCCGTCGAGCAGCAGACCGGGCTGCCGACCAGCCTGGTCGCGCCGAGCATCGTGACCGTCTACCGGCAGCGGCCCGAGCTCTACCGGGGCTGGCTGCTGGTCGCGCTCTCCCAGTCCGGGCGCACGCCCGAGATCGTGGACATCGCCGGGCGCTACGCCGACTGCGGCGCCTCGGTCGTGGCCGTGACGAACAACCCCGATTCCGATCTCGCGCGCGCCGCGGCGCTGCACGTGAGCCTGGACGCCGGACCCGAGCTCGCGGTGCCCGCGACGAAGACGGTGACCTCGCAGATGCTCGCGATCCTGGCCGTCGCGGCCGGACTCGGCGACGGCGCGGGCGGCGCCGACATCGCGCGGATCCCGGAGGCCGCGGCGCGGGTCCTGGCAGACTTCGCGCCGGTCGAGCGGCTGGCCGAGACGATCGCCGAGCACCGCAGGCTGGCCGTCGTCGGCCGCGGCGCCTGCTATCCGGCCGCGCTGGAGACCGCGCTCAAGCTGCAGGAGACCCTCGGCGTGATGGCGCACGGATTCTCCAGCGCGGACTTCCGGCACGGCCCGATCGCCGTGTGCGGACCCGACGCCCCCGCGGTGCTGCTGGCCGGTTCCGGGCCCGCCGACGACGACACGCGCGCGCTGCGCGCGGAGCTCGGCGCCCGCGCCGCGCACGTCGCCGAGTTCGGCACCGGATCCGACGCGGACGCCGGCTGGCCGAGCCTGGGAACCATGGCCGAATGCGTTCTCGCGACCCTGCGCGGACAGCAGCTCGCGCTGGCCACCGCCGCCGCGTTGGGCGTCGATCCGGATCAGCCGATGGGTCTGAATAAGGTGACGCTCACCCACTGAGAGTAAAGCCGTGGTCAAGCGCGCTCTCGGTGGAGTGCATGTGAATTCCAGGACAAGGGTGTGGCGTATTGCGATTTCTCCCCCTTGGCCGAGCGGTGCGGATCCGGCCGTGGCCGCGGGCCTGACTCCGGGTGACAAGAAAACAGAATTCTGAGTCTTTCGCATATTTACCGCCCGCGTCCGGGCCGTCCGAGTATCGCTCGGACCCCGGCGCGGGCGGCGGTCGTTGCCCGGGGAGCGCGCCCCCGCGCGCCCCCCGACGGCGCTCCGCCGCCGACATCGCCCGAAGTGCGGGGCCTCAGCTGCGCCGACGGTCCTTGTCTCGGCGGGACGAATCCGCGAGCGAAAATTGGTCCGCCGGGATCAGGCGACGCCGTGACCGGCCGATTAACATTGACTCTTTTTTATAGATCAAAGTTGATAGGCCGCTCTTTGGGTGTGTCCACAACGTAAATTCCGGGCCGCCGACTGTGTTCCTTCAATATTTGCCGAGAACTCTGTCTTGCGCGTCAAAGATGAGTTCTGCCATAGTGAAGCCGCTGCCGCCCCCGGGAAAATTCGGGTAAAGAACTGGACTATTCGCGAGTCCTGGTCCGGGGGCCGGAGTGGGCACGGCGGTGGGCGGGCGAGGGAGCCCGGTCGCGCTCCACTCCAGGAACACCCATCTTGGGGCAATCAATGGAGGGCCACAGGCATGACTCGAATACGCCTGCTCGCGGGCGTGCTCGTACTGCTGCTGATCGCGGGATTCGCGCCCGCTTTCGTCGCGGCGCACGCACACGCCGACGAGGTGACGGTCAGTCAGGACGACCTGCGCACCGGCTGGGACCAGGCCGAATCGACGCTGAGCTCGGGCAGCGTCGGCGGAAGCGACTTCGGGCAGCTGTTCGCCACCCAGCTCAACGGCCAGATCTACGCGCAGCCGCTGGTGGTGGGCGGCACGCTGATCGTGGCCACCGACAACGACTACGTGTACGGAGTCGACAAGGCCACCGGCGCGATCGAGTGGACCGACGACCTCGGCCCCTCGTGGCCCGCGTCCACGGTCGGCTGCGGCGACCTGACCCCGAACGTCGGCGTCACCTCCACCCCGGTCTACGACCCGGCCACCGGCTACGTCTACCTCGTCGGCATGATCAACGACGGGGCGAGCGCCTCGAGCCCGCACTGGAAGATGTTCGCGGTCGACCCGGCCACCGGAGCGCAGCGCACCGGCTGGCCGGTGACGATCCAGGGCTACCCGGACAACGACGCGAGCCGCGCCTTCAACTCCATGACCGCGATGCAGCGCCCCGGCCTGCTGCTGATGAACGGCTCCGTGTACGCGGCCTTCGGCTCGCACTGCGACTACCAGCCCTACGTCGGCTACGTGGTCGGCGTCAGCACCTCGACCCAGACGATGCACATGTGGGCCGACGAGGTCGGCGCGACCAGCACCGAGGGCGGCTTCTGGCAGAGCGGCGGCGGCATCGTCTCCGACGGCTCCGGCCGCATGTTCGTGGCCTCGGGCAACGGCGTCGCCCCGACCGACGGCCCCGGCTCCTCGCCGCCGAACCAGCTCGCGCAGTCGGTGATCCGGCTCGGCGTCGACTCCGGCGGCACGATCGCGCCGCAGGACTTCTTCAGCCCGGCCAACGCGACCTCGCTGAACACCAACGACCTCGACCTCGGCTCCGGCGGCCCCGTCGCCCTGCCCGACGCCGAGTTCGGCACGACCGCGGTCCCGCACCTGATGGTCGAGGTCGGCAAGGACGGCCGCGTCTTCCTGCTGAACCGCGACCACCTCGGCGGCCGCGCGCAGGGTAGCGGCGGCACCGACGGCGTGCTGCAGACGATCGGCCCGCTCGACGGCGTCTGGGGGCACCCGGCCGTGTGGGGCGGCGACGGCGGCTTCGTCTACGTCGTCGGCAACCAGGGCAATCTCACGGCACTGAAATACGGCGTGAACGGATCCGGCGCTCCGGCCCTGAGCATCGCGGGCACCAGCGCGGCGACCTTCGGCTACAGCTCTGGCTCGCCGGCGGTCACCTCGGACGGCACGACCTCCGGCTCCGCGCTGGTCTGGGAGGTCTCGGTGACCGGCCCGACCGGGGCCGGCGGCCAGCTGACCGTCTACAACGCGGTGCCCGACAACGGCGTGATGACGCTCGTCCGGTCCTTCCCGATCGGCAACGCGAGCAAGTTCTCGGTGCCCGCCACCGACAGCGGCCGCGTGTACGTCGGCACCCGCGACGGCGTGATCTACGGCTTCGGCCAGCCGACCACCGCGGCGCTGACCACGACGCCGGTCCAGTTCGACGACGTCGGCGTCGGCTCCTCCGCGACGCAGACCGCCACGCTCACCGCGACCGCCGCGGTCACCGTCACGGCCGTGAGCGCCGGGACCGGGGACTTCGCCTCGGGCACCCCGACTCCCGCGCTCCCGGCGACGCTGGCCAAGGGCGACACCCTGTCCGTCCCGATCACCTTCAAGCCCTCGAACCCCGGCGCGGAGAGCGGCACCCTCGCGCTCACCACGTCTCAGGGCACGATCGACGTCGGGCTCAACGGGACGGGGACGAGGCCGGGCCTCGGAATCACGCCGAGCCCGCTGGCCTTCGGGCAGGTCCCGGTCGGCTCGGGATCCTCGCTCGCCGAGACCCTGAGCGTGACCAACACGGGCACCACCGCGGAGACCGTCGACAGCGTCACCGCGCCGACCGGCGTGTTCTCCGCGACCGGACTGCCCGCGGCGGGGCTCGTCATCGCGGCGGGCGCCTCGGTCCCGGTCTCGGTGACCTTCACGCCGGCGGCCGCGCAGGCCTACAGCCAGTCGCTGACGATCACGAGCCACGACGCGGCGAACGACGCGCACACCGCCACCGACGCGCTCACCGGCACCGGCATCACCGGCGTCAAGCAGCTGACGGTCAGTCCGACCACCCTGAGCTTCGGGAACGTGTCGCTCGGCAAGACCGCCTATCAGAGCTTCACCATCACCAACAGCGGCAACCTCGCGCTGACCATCGACAAGGCCGCGCCGCCGGCCGCGCCGTTCTCCGTCGCCAGCCCGATCGCGGAGGGCCAGGAGATCGCGCCGGGTGACAGCGAGACCGTCACCGTCGGCTTCACGCCGGTGGCGACCGGAGCCGTCAGCGGGATCTACCAGATCACCGCCGACACCGGCGCCGGACCGCAGCCGGTCACGATGACGGCCACCGGAGTGCAGCCCACCAGCGGCGTCGCGGTTCCGACCGCGGGCGGCGGCTGGACGCTCAACGGCTCCGCGGCCATGTCCGGCAGTTCGGTCGTGCTGACCACCGCCACGAACAGCGAGTCCGGCTCGGCGGTCTACGGCACTCCGGTCGCCACCTCCGGCCTGACCGCGAGCTTCACCGCGAGCCTCGGCGGCGGCACCGGAGCCGACGGCGAGACCTTCAGCGTCCTGGACGGGAGCAAGGCCTCGGCCACCTCGCTCGGCGCGCACGGCGGCAGCCTCGGACTCGCCGGAGTCGACGGCCTCGGCGTCGCGCTCGTCACCTACAAGAGCGCCGGCGAGCCGTCGGCGAACTTCGTCGGCATCACGCAACTGAGCTCCGCGTGGACCCTCAGCTGGGTCGCCACCTCGACGAACATCCCGAACCTGCGCACCGGCGCGCACAAGGTCGGTGTCTCCTTCGCGAACTGCACGGTCGGCACCTCGACCGATTCGTGCACGGTCGCGGTCTCGATCGACGGCGCCCAGGCGCTCTCGGCCGTGACCACCGTGCCGAAGAACTCGCTGCCCGCGTTCACCGCGGCCACCGGCGGATTCAACGACGCGCACTCCGTCAGCAACGTCTCCATCACCGCGGGCGGCGGCGCGCTGCCCGTGCCCGGCGGCGGCTGGTCCTTCAACGGCAACGCCACGATGACCGGCTCGGCCGTCACGCTCAACCCCGCCGCCGCGAACCAGGTGGGGTCGGTGATCTACCCGACGGCGGTCGCGCCGGACGGGCTGTCCGCCGACTTCACGATGCAGATCGGCGGCGGCACCGGGGCCGACGGCATGACCTTCGCCCTGCTGAATCCGGCCGACGAGTCGGGCACCTCGCTCGGCTACAAGGGCGGCGGCATGGGCGCGCTCGGGATGGTCGGGACCTACGTGGTCTTCAACACCTATCCCAAGCAGGAGGCCCTCATCGAGACGGTCACCTCGAAGACGCAGACCGCGCTCACCGAGGTGCAGACCGCCAAGGGCATTCCGGACCTGCGGGCCGGCACGCACCAGGTGCAGATCGGCATCTCCGGATCGATCCTCACCGTCGACCTCGACGGGAACCTCATCCTGCAGGCCGGCGACGGCCTGCCGAGCACCGGGGGAGTGCTGGTCGGCTTCACCGGCTCGACCGGCACCCTCACCGACGCGCACACCGTGACCGGCGTGTCCATCACGGCGAGCAAGTTCGAGAACTGACAGCACGGAAGCACCACGGCACCACCGCGCCGGGCCGCGAGAACGGCCCGGCGTGTTCCGCCCGCGCGAAGGGAGAGCGCGAACATGAAACTGTCCATTCTGATGGCCGCCTACAACGAGGAGCGGACGGTCGCCCACGTGGCCGCGTCGGTCCTGGCCACCGAGTACCCGTGCCCGATCGAACTGATCATCGTGAACGACGGCAGCAAGGACCGCACCGCCGAGCTGCTCGCGGAGATCGCCGATCCGCGGGTGACCGTGCTGACGCACCAGGTCAACCGGGGCAAGTCGGCGGCCCTGGCCACGGCGATCGAGGCCGCGACCGGCACCCATATGCTGCCCTTCGACGCCGACATGGAGTACGACTCCGAGGACATCCCGGCGCTGATCGAGCCGGTGCTGCGCGGCCGCTGCGAGGTCGTCTACGGCACCCGGCTGTTCGGCCAGAACACCGTGTACCAGTCCTTCCGTTACGCGCTCGGCAACAAGGCGCTGACCCTCGCGGCGAACATGCTCTTCGACGCGAGCATCAGCGACCTGCACACCTGCCTCAAGCTGATCCCGCTGCCGCTGGTCCGCTCGATGCGGCTGGACGCGAACGGCTTCGGCATGGACACGGAGCTGACGGCGCGGCTGCTTCGGCTCGGCGTGCGGCCCTTCGAGGTGCCGGTCAGCTACCACAGCCGTTCGCGCGCCGAGGGCAAGAAGATCTCCTGGCAGGACGGCGTGCACTGCCTGCGCATCCTGGCCGGCGTGCGCTTCTCGGCCAAGCCCGCTCAGGTCGTGCCGAACCGCCGTCCGGCGCTGCCGGTCAGGCCCGTCGCCCCGACCCGGCACATCCCGGCGGCCGGCGTGCGCGCGCACACGGTCGGCAAGCCCCCGGCGAAGCCGACCGGTCTGAACGGCGCCGCGGTGCTCGGGGTCGCCGAGCCCGCGGTGGCCGGGAACGCGGCGGCGCTCAGCCTCGGCGAGAGCTGAGCCGCGCGCCATGGCCATCGTCGACACCGCGCAGCACGCGCCGCCGGAGCGGGCCCGCCCCCGCCGGCGCCGCGACGGCGCCCACCTGACGGTCACCGCGCATCGGAGCCCGGCCGAGCTCCTGGCGCTGCGGCCGGAGTGGGAACTGCTCTACGAGAGCTCGGACTCCCGCAACCCGTACGCCGCGCCCGAGTGGGTCGTGAACTGGTTCCGGCACTTCGCCGAGGCCTCCTCGCTGGAGGTGCTCGCCGTCTGGCGGGACGAGCGCCTGGTCGGGGTCGCGCCCTGCTACATCCGCCGGATAGGGCCGTGGATCCGCACGGTGCAGATGGCCGGGACCGGCACCGCGCACGACGCGCTGACCGAGCTGCCCGGGGTGCTCAGCGAACCGCAGGAGAGCCGCTCGGTGCACCGCGCGGTGATCCAGCACTGGTGCGAGCACTCCGCCGAATGGGACTGGCTCGAACTGCCGATCGGGTCCGACCAGGGCTGGTTCGAACCCGAATGGCTGACCGGCGAGGCGGCCGGCCACGCGCTGATCCGGCACAAGACCACCCGTCCGGCGGTCGTTCTGCCGCTGCCCGCCGAGGTGGAGGAGCTGCGCGGCTCGCTCAAGCGCAACGTCAAGGAGAGCGTGCGCCGCGGCCGCAACCGGCTCACCAAGACCGGGCTGCCGTGGACGGTCACGGCGCACACGACCGGCGAGCAGGTCGCCGCGGCCTGGCCGATCCTGGCCGGGCTGCACGCGGCCCGCGCCGGGATCGCCGGCCCGCGCAGGCATCCCGACGCGCTCGGCATCCCGGAGCGCTCCGCGTTCCTCGCCGAGACGCTGCCGAAGCTGGCCGAGCACGGCCGGGTCGAGATCCTCACCGTCGACGTGGACGGCGAGCCGATCGCCGCGCAGTGCGTGCTACTGGCGCCGCGCGCGAGCTACCTGGCCTTCAGCGGCGTGGACCCGCGCTGGTGGGACGTCAGCCCGGTCACCCTGCTGCACCTGGCGGCCGGGGAGCGCGCCGTCGAGCGCGGCCACGACGAGCTGAACCTCTCCGTGGGTCCCGACGTCGCCAAGCTCCGCTGGAGCGAGCAGGTCGTGCAGAACCCCGATTTCGTGCTCTGCGGTCCCCGGCGCCGGTCGCGGCTGGCCTACACCGCGTACGCACTCGCCGCCGAGGGCGCCGGCATCCGCAGGGAGACCAGGCGCCACCGCGCGGGCACCGGCCCCGCGCAGGCGGCGGGCCGCGGAAACGGAAGTGAGCAGTCATGAAGATCTGCGTCGTCGGCTCCGGCTGGCGGTTCACCGGAGGCGTCAGCCACTACACCTGCCGGCTGACCAACGCGCTCGCCGACCAGCCGGACGCCGCCGCCTCGGCGATCCTGATGCGCGGCCTGCTGCCGCGCTTCCTGTACCCGGGTAGGAAGCACGTCGGCGTCAAGGTCACGGAGATCGACTACGACGAGCGCGTCCAGGTCTACAACGGCGTGGACTGGTACTGGGGAACCACGCTCGCCCCGGCGCTCGAGCACCTGCGCACCGAGCGCCCGGACGTGCTGGTCTTCCAGTGGTGGACCGGCACCGTCGCGCACACCTACGCGGCCCTCGCCGCGGCGGCCAAGCGCCTCGGGATCAAGGTCGTCGTCGAGTTCCACGAGGTGCAGGACACCGGAGAACTGCGTATCCCGCTCGTCGGCGCCTACACGCGCCGCGTCTTCGCCTCCGTACTGAAGAACTCTGACGCGTTCATCGTGCACTCGGAGCACGACAGGGAACTGCTGGGCTCGATCTACGAGCTCTCCGGCCGGCCGGTCGCGGTGATCCCGCACGGACCCTTCGACCACTACGCGGTCGAGCGGATCCCGGCCGAGGACGGCACGTTCCGGCTGCTCTTCTTCGGCCTGATCCGTCCCTACAAGGGCCTGAAGTACCTGGTCGAGGCCTTCAACCGGCTCTCGGCCGAGGAGGCGCGCGACTTCAGCCTCACCGTGGTCGGCGAGACCTGGGAGGGCCACACCGAGCCCCTTGAGATGATCGAGGCCTCGCCGCATCGCGACCGGATCACCGTCGTCAACCGCTACGTCTCCGACGACGAGGCCAAGGAGTACTTCGCCCGTGCCGACGCGCTCGTGCTGCCGTACCTGCGCTCCTCGGCCAGCGGCCCGCTGCACATCGCGATGAGCAACGGCATGGCCGTCGTCGTCAGCTCGGTCGGCGGGCTGACCGAGGCCGCGCAGGAGTACGCGGGCGCGGTCATGGTCGAGCCCGAAGACGTCGAAGGCCTGGTCGAGGCGCTGCGCAAGGCGCGCACGACGGCCGGCCAGCGCTTCGCCGACCCGCACTCCTGGGAGCGCAACGCGCGCGCCGTGCTCGACCTGGCGGCGGAGGCCCCGGCATGAGGATCGCGATCGTCGGCCCGGGCTATCCGCCCGCGCCCGGCGGGGTGGAGGCGGTCGTCGCGCACAGCGCCCGAGCCCTCGCGCGTGCCGGACACGAGGTCGAGGTGCTGGCGCAGGAGCGGAACGGGGACCTCCCGGACGTCGAGACCGAATCAGGGGTCGTCGTCCGCCGCTTCCGCTCGAACCGGGCCGAGAACCTCCGGCTCGCCCCCGGCCTCTACAGCCATCTCGCGAAGCACGCCGCCGAGTACGACGTCGTGCACGGCCACAGCTACCACGCCCTCGTCGGCGTCGGCGCCGCGCTCGTCACCGCGCGGCGCGCGTCCGGCGTCCCCTATGTCCTCAGCCCCCATTTCCACGGCACCGGCCACACGGAGGCGCGCGCGCTGCTGCACCGCCTCTACACGCCGGTGGGCCGCGCCGCCGTCGCCGCCTCGCGGTCGATCGTGTGCGTGTCCCCGTCCGAGGCAGACCTGTTCCGCAGCAGATTCCCGAAAGCGGTGAGCAAGATCAGCGTGATCCCGAACGCGGTGGACACCGACACCCTCCGCGCCGCAGCGCCCCTCGTCGGCGAGGCCCCGACCGTTCTCAGCGTCGGCAGGCTCGAAACGTACAAGCGCGTCGACCGCCTGATCGCCGCCTTCGGCGTGCTCGCCCGGGACGGGGCCGCGCCGCCCCGGCTCGTGGTGATCGGCACCGGCCCCGACCGCGCGCGGCTCGAGGCGCTAGCCGCCGACGCCTGCCCGGCCGGCGCCGTCCGCTTCCTCGGCCGCGTCGAGGACGCCGAACTGCACCGCTGGCTGCGCACCGCCTCCGTGCTGTGCAGCCTCTCCGAGCACGAGGCCTACGGACTCGCCCCGGCCGAGGCGCTCGCCGCCGGCGCCCGCGTCGTGCTGTCCGACATCCCGGCGCACAGGCAGTTCACCGCCTCGGGCTACGCGACGCTCGTCCCCGCGGACGCCGACGCGCCCGCGCTCGCCGACGAGCTCGCCGGCGCACTCGCCGCCGACCGGCAGCCCGCCGACGCGCCGTCCCCCGTCCCGAACTGGGACGAGGTCGCCGCGAGCCTCGCGGACCTCTACCGCTCGCTGGCCGCCGCCGAGCGCGTCGACGAGCCGGCGGGAGCCCTCGCATGACCGACACGATGATCGAGGCCGCCGCCGAGGAGGTCGAGCAGCCGCGGGAGCGGCGCCACCCGCTGGCCGCGAACCCCCTCGTCACCTGGCTCGCGCCGTGGCTCTGCGCCACCGTCGGCGCGCTGCTGATCGCCCTCGCCTACTCCATCGCCTCGAACGACGGACACGGCATCGGCTACTTCGCGATCTTCTGGATCGGCGCCCTGCTGCTGTTCCTCCCGGCCGCCGCCGTGATCAGCTCCCGGCGCGTCTCCTCGCGCCTGCGCTTCGGCTGGCTGCTGGTCTACGCGCTGTTCACCTACGTGCCGAAGCTGCTGCGCGACCCCGCCCAGCCGCTCTTCCACGACGAGATCGCGCAGTGGCGCCAGGCCGCCGACCTCGCCGTGAGCGGGCACCTGTTCCAGCCGAACTACATCATCGGCATCGTCGCGCGCTTCCCCGGCCTGCACATCGTGACCGCCTCGATCAGCGACTCGACCGGCCTGTCGGTCTGGCAGAGCGCGATCCTGATCCTCGTCGTCGCGCACATCCTGGCCACCTTCGGCGCCTACTCGCTCGGCGACACGGTCTTCGGCGACCAGCGCGCCGGCGCCGTCGTCGCGCTCGTCTACAGCCTGAACTCCAGCTTCATGTACTTCGACACGGAGTTCGCGTACGAGTCGCTCGCGATGCCCTTCTTCCTCTGGTGCCTCGCCTGCCTGGCCCGCGCGCACCGCGCCGAGACCGCCCGCGAGCGGATCGCCTGGGCGGGCGGCGCGATCGTCGCCGGCTTCGGCGTCATCACCACGCACCACCTGACCACGGTCTTCCTCTCGCTCCTGCTGCTGGTCGTCTGCGCGACGACCCTGCTCGCCGCGTGGCGCGGACTGGTCTCGAAGGCCGTCGCGTGGACCACGGTCGGCGTGTTCCTCGGCATCGTCGGCACGGCCGTCTGCTGGCTCGTCCTCGTCGCCCCGGCCACCTTCGGCTACCTCTCGCCCTACCTCGGCGGCGGCGCGAGCCAGCTGCTGAACATGTTCTCCAGCAAGGGCGGCACGCGCTCGCTGTTCCAGGGCGCGACCGAGCCCTTCTACGAGAAGTACTCGTCGTACACGGTTCCGCTGCTGGCCTTCGCGCTCGTCCTGATCGCGCTCTGGCTGTGGCGGCGCACGACGCGCAAGGAGCGCCGCGAGGAGCCGATGCGCCTGGCCCTGATGCTCTTCGGCCTGCTCTACTTCCCCTCGCTGCCGTTCATCCTGGTCGAGTTCGGCGCGGAGGGCGCGCGGCGCAGCTGGGGCTTCACGTACATCGGCGTGGCCACGCTCGTCACCCCGGTCATCCTCGCGGGCCTCGACCGCCTCGCGAAGCTGCGCGGCCGCACCCTGATCGCCGCCGGGACCGCGGCACTGCTCGTCGCCGGCGACGCCTTCGTCGGCAACGTCGCCGCGGGCCTGGACACGGACTACCGCTTCCCCGGTCCGTTCGTCTTCGGCTCCGACACCCGCTCGGTCACCCCCGAGCTGGTCGGGCTCGCCGCCTGGTTCGGCCAGAACCTCGGCCCGCAGCAGCACATCGTGACCGACCGCTACACCGGCCTGATCCTGGTCCGCGACGCCGACGCCGAGCCCGCGTCCCCCGCGATCGGCTTCCCGACCTACGACCTCTACTTCAACGACGGCCCGCCCGGCTCCTACCTCGTGTACGAGCTCAGCTCCTCGCACTACGCCTACCTGATCATCGACAAGCGGATGGCGACGCAGCTGCCCGAGGTCGGGGTGTTCTTCGAGCCCGACGAGCCCTTCGCCTACGGCGGCCGCGACCCGATCACCGTGCCGAAGCTGGACCGCTACGACTTCCTGCCGTGGACCACCGAGGTCTTCGACAGCGACGACTACGCCGTCTACCGCTTCGACTTCTCCGCGATCCACGACCCGCGCGCGGCCGGTGCGGCCGCCGAAGCCAAGGGGGCGCAGTGAGCAGCTCCACCGTCATCGAGACCGAGACCCGCGGGAGCACCTCGGGCCCGGTCGTCCTCGGCCGCCTCGTGCCGCCGGCCGCGCTGCTGCTCGTCGGCGTCCTGGGCCACCTGGCCGTGCCCGGCGGCCCGGCCCGCGCCGTGCTCGTGCTGCCCTGCCTGTTCTGGATTCCGGGCCGCGCGCTCGCCGCGGCCCTCGGGCTCGGCGCGAAGACCTCGGGCCAGTTCGTCACGCTGCTGTCGGTCTTGTTCAGCTGCGTCGCGCTGATCCTCGCGGGCCTGCTGGCGAACCTCGTGCTCGGCCACGTGCCGCTGTCCACGCTGCCGCTCTGGCTGAGCGGCGTCCTGCTGCCGCTGAACCTCCTCGAGCGCGATCCGGTCACCGGCCTGCGCGCCGCGCTGCCCGGCGTCCGGATCGCCGCGCTGTTCACGGTCGCGTTCCTCGCCTCCGGAGCCCTGCTGTGGGGCGCGGTCGCGAAGCTCCCGACGACCAAGCCATCCGGGTACATGACCTTCTACCTCGCGGGCTCGTACACCAGGCTCCAGGGCGTCATGCAGGCGACCGCCGGCGAGACGCTGCAGGTCCCGCTCGGCATCGGCGGCGCGGGCGGCGTGTCCGCCTCCGACCTGACCGTCGCGACGTACGTCGACGGCGAGCCGGCCGGCACCGACGCGCCCGTGCGGACGACCGGCCCGAACACCGCGACCGCGCAGGTCTCGGTCACGGTTCCGGGCACCGCCGCGTGCGAGCACCAGATCCGCCTCGTCCTGGAGCAGGGCGGCAGCCAGCTGCGCGCCGTGGACTTCTACGTGCAGACCGCCCGGAAGGGCCAGGGCTGTGGCGACGGCTGAGGCCGCGGGCCCGGCCGCCCCGAGCCGGGCGCCGCGGACGGCGATGCGCTCGCTGACCCGCAACAGCTTCGGCATCATGGGCACGAGCGTGGTCAACGCGGTCCTCGGCTACGGCTACTGGACCCTCGCCGCGCGGCGGATGCCGCCCGCGGAGGTCGGACTCGGCGCGGCGGCCACCTCGGCGCTCGTGATCATCTCCCTCGGCGTCCACATGGGCGCCGGGGGAGGGCTGATCGCGCGCATCCCGCAGCGGCGTACCCGCGAGCAGTGGCTGACCACGGTCGTCTCGACCTTCCTCGCCACCACGCTGGTCACGCTCGTCCTGGCCGCCGTCGCCGTGCTGCCGCTCGGCGCGCTCGTCCCCGCTCTGCGCGCGCTCAGCCGCGACCCCGTGTTCGGGGTCTGGTTCGTGCTCGGCGCGGTCGGCTGGACGGGATCCGGAATCCTCGACTACCTGTTCATCGCCGAGCGCCGCAGCGACCTGATGCTGGGGCGAAACGGCGTGACGGCGGTCGTCAAGCTGGGCGGCCTCGCCGTCCTCGGGGTCGCCCTCCCCCACGCCGACGCGGTCGGCATCGTCGCGACGTGGGCCGTCGGCGGGCTGCTCGGCACGCTCGCCGGCCTGATCGAGTGCCACGTCGCACTGCACCGCCTCGGCCGGGTGCGGCTGCGCGAGATGCCCGGCGAGCTGGGCCTGCTCATCCGCCCCTCGCTCGGCCACCACGCGATCAGCGTCTGCGGACTGCTGCCGACGTACCTGCTCCCGGTGGTCGTGACCGCGCGCCTCGGGCCGGCCGAGAACGCGTACTTCTACACCACCTGGATGATCGGCAGCGCCATCTTCATGATCAGCCCGGCGGTCTCGCAGGCGCTGTTCGCCGAGGGCAGCCACGACAGCGCGGGGCTCAGGAGACTGTCGCTGCGGTCGATGCGGATCACGCTGCTGGCCATCATCGCCCCGTCCGCGATCCTGTGCGCCATCGGCGTGTTCGTGCTGCGGCTGTTCGGGCCCGGATACACCGCGGGCTACACGCTGCTGGTCGCGCTGGTCCTGTCCGCCTTCCCCGACACGGTCAGCAACGTCGCGGTCGCCACCCTGCGGGTCAGGAACCTGCTGCCGCGCGCCGCCCTGCTGAACCTCGCGATCGCGCTGATCTCGCTGGTCGGCGCCTGGGTCTGCACCCCGCGTCTCGGCATCCTCGGGGCCGGCGAGGCCTGGCTCGGCGCGCAGATCTTCGGCGCCCTCGCCGTGCTCGCGTTCCGCCGCGCCCTGCTCCCGCCGCGCGAGTAGACCGGCCCCGCCTCCTCCGGTACCGCCCCCGAACAGAAAGGCCGCCCGGCCGTGCGCATCGTCCAGCTCACCGACTTCTACCGGCCGACCATCGGCGGCCTCGAACGCCACGTCGAGACCCTGTCCCGCGAATCGGTGCAGAAGTACGGGCACGAAGTCACCGTGATCGCCCTGCGGACCGGCGACCTGCCGGAGCGCGAGGAGATCGACGGGGTCCGCGTCGTGCGGATCAACGGCTGGTCGACCCGCGTGTCCCGGCTCTACGCCGACCCGAACCGGCCCTTCCACCCGACGTTCCCCGACCCGGGCGCGATGGCCTCGCTGCGCAAGGCGATCGCCGAGGCCGGGCCGGACATCGTGCACAGCCACAGCTGGCTCGAGTACTCGTACTACCCGCTCTACGACGCCTCGCCGGAGGGTCCGGGCCACGTCGTCACCCTGCACGACTACGGCCTGTCCTGCGCGAAGAAGACCTACCAGCACGAGGGCCGTACGTGCAGCGGGCCGGCCCTCGCCAAGTGCGTCGGCTGCGCGACGAAGGACTACGGCCCGGTCCGCGGGCCCGCGCTCGCGATCGGGCAGTACGCCGGACGCGGGATGCTGCGGCGCGCCGACGCCTACCTCGCGATCAGCGGCACCGTCGCGGCCGCCGCGCGGCAGGTGCTGCCGCCGGACATGGAGATCGACCTCGTGCCGAGCATGGTCGCCGAGGACCTGGCCGAACTCGCGGAGACCACGCCGCGTCCCGACTTCCTGCCCCCCGAGGACGGATACCTGCTGTTCGTCGGCGCGCTCGGCCCGCACAAGGGCGTGGACGTCCTCCTCGACGCCTACCGGCGCCTGAAGCACCGCGGCGTCCCGCTGGTCCTGATCGGCACGCCGCGCGCGGACACGCCGGCGGTCGACGATCCGAACGTGCACCTCGTGC
>DASTAE010000012.1:0-7085 GCA_035712985.1 Actinospica sp. | reverse complement strand
GAGCAGCAGTCCCGCGGGTGGCTCGCCGCGCGTCACCGGGCCGCCCGCGCCTATCTGCCCGACCGCCGCTCGCCGGACCCGCGCGGTCCAGAGCCGGCGGCCGGCGGGCCCGCCGCGCTCGATCCGCTCGGCGCCGAGAGCCCGGCGCAGCTGTCCGCGCTGCTGAGCGAGCTCAGGCAGCGCTCGGGCCCGAGCTACCGCGAGATGCAGCGGGTGGCCAAGGAGGCGGGGTGCGGCGTCGACTGGACCCGGCTGTGGGCGGTCGGCGCGCGCAGCGCCTTCCCCTCACCGCGCGTGCTCGAGGCCTTCCTGACCGGCTGCGGGGTACCGCCCGCCGAGCGCGAGCCGTGGCGGCTGGCCAGGAAACGGCTCACGCCGCACCGCGGGACCGCGGCGAACACCGTGGGCGAGGAACTCGACCTGATCCGACGGCGCAGCCTGGATCCGCCTCCCGATCCGCGCACCGCCGACACCTGGGCAAAGTTCGCCGAGGCGCTGCACGCGCTGGTGACCTGGTCCGGGCTGAGCCTGACCGAACTCGCCGGCGCGGCGATCGACGCGGGAGTGCCGGTGACCGTCGACGCGTTGCGGCACGCGCTGGTCCACCGCGACCTGCCGACGCCCAGCACGCTCCACGCGTTCACCGCGGGCTGCGGCCTGTCGGACGCCGACCGGCACCTCTGGTACATGGCGCGCACCCGGCTCGCGTCCGCTCCACCGCAGGCGCGGCGTCTGCCGCCCTTCCGGTGGCGGGGTTGACGCGGCGCTCAGAGTCCGTCGAAGCGCACCCTGCGTTCGACGACGCCCTTCGCGAGCTCCTCCAGCTCCTCGCCCGAGGAGTACGCGTGGGCCCGCAGCAGCGCCTGGGCGTCGTCTAGTCCGCAGCCCATCTGCTCGGCCACCATGCCGGCGGCCTGGTGGATCACCGAACGCCGATCGAAGACGTCGAACGACGCCCACTCCCCCGTCTCCCGGCCCACGTCGGGCAGCACCAGGTGGAACAGCGCGTCGGCGAGCCCGCGCAGCCGCGGGTACTCGCCCGGCTCGTCGGCCGTCGGCACGTCGAAGACCGTCAACGCGCCCGATGAGGCCCCGTCGAGCGTGACCGGAACGGCCACCACCCGTCGCAGGCCGAGCGCGGTGGCCGCGGAGCCGAAGGCGGGCCATTCCGCGCCGAGCTGCTCGCCGGTCGCCGTCACGATCCGCTGCTCCACGGCGCTGGTGATCGTCGGGCCCTCGCCGCAGACGAACTCGAGATCCCGCACCGCCTTCGCGCGCGCGTCCGAGGCGGCGCACAGCAGTTCCTCGAAGGCCCTGCCGAAGAGGGTCACCGCCGCCCCCTGCGCCTCGGCGGCGCTCGCGACCGCGGACATGAACAGCGCGCTCGGGCTCAGCGGCGAGGAATCCTGGAGCATCGCGACCAGCTTGGCGGCGAAGGCCGAGTGCATCGCGGCGGCGGCCTCGTGCCGTGCGGCGACCTGCCGGTGCGTCCTGGCCATACGCAGGTGCAGGGCGCGCCCGGCCTGCGGGCCGGTGTCGGACAGCCGCTCGTGGCGCGCGGCGATGTCGGCGGCGCGGCCGGCCCTGGCGCGCTCCAGGGCGGCCCGTCCCAGCGTGTGCCGCAGTACGGCATGACCGGACAGTTCGTCGGACATGTCGGCAGCGTAAACCCAGGCTCAGGGCGGCGTCATCATGCGAGGGTATTAGCCGACGGTGAGCCGCGCGATCGCCGGGGCGATCGATTCGAGCGGCAGGACCGCGTCCACCTCGCAGCGGGCCAGCGCGGCGTCCGGCATGCTCCGGCACCAGGCCGTCGCCGGATCCTGGACGAGCACGGCGCCGCCGGCCGCCTTCACCGCGGCGGCCCCGGCCGCGCCGTCGCGGCCCGCTCCGGTGAGAACGCAGGCGATCGTCCCCGAGCCGTGCACGGCCGCGGCCGAAATGAACAGGGGATCGGCCGCGGGGCGTACATAGTTGACAAGCTCGGTTTCGGTCAGACGCACCGTCCCGTCGCGGGAGACGAGCATGTGATGGTCCGGCGGGGCCACGTAGACCGTGCCCGGGCCGATCCGCTCCCCGTCCTCGGCGAGGCGGACGTCCAGCCGGCTGCCGCGGCCGATGACCTGGGCCACGGAGGTCTGGTAGTGCGGGGCGAGGTGCTGGACGACGAGCACGGGGATCGGGAGGTCTTCGGGGAGCCCGGCGAGCAGTGCGCGGAGCGCGCCGATCCCGCCGGCCGAGGCCGCCAGCACGAGCACCCGGTACGGTCCATCGACGGATTCGCCGCCATCCACCGCATCAGCGTACCCGCTCGGTCCCGCTCGAACCCGCGCGGTCCTCACCGTCCGCTCCGTCACCACGGTCAGCCACCTCCTGGTCGATCCTGCGCATCGTCGCGCCGAGGGACTCGATCGTCGCCTGCAGGCGGCGCATGGCCTGGCCGCGGACGGCGGTGTCGACGAGCAGGGCGGCCAGCACCCCGGCCAGGCGCTCGCGCTGCGCCGAGAGGCGCACGGCGCGCCGCTGGCACAGCAGGAGCACCCCGGGGCCGTGGGCGCCGGAGCCGACCGGAACGGCCGTCGCGACGGCGTACCCGGCGGCGGCCAGCAGTTCGGGGTAGCCGGGCCGACGCCCGTCGCCGCCGGCCGCGGCCAGGCAGCGGACGATCTCGCCGCTGCCGAGGCTCGCGGCGGCGGGTCCCGGCTCGCCGTCGGCTTCGAGCGCGCACAGCCGGTAAACGGCCTCGTCGGAGGCGGGACCGGCCCAGACGGTCCCGCCTCCCGCCGCCAGGAGCACGCCGACGCCGGAGACCCTGAGGACGCGGGCTGCGTCCACCGCCTTGGGATCGGGCTCGAACGCGCGCTGCGGCGCCGCCGGCCTGCGGAGTGCACCGTCGGACATACCGTCACGCTAGGCGCGGGGCGAGGGCGCGGACAGGGCCACTGGTCCCGGGTATTCCGACACCGCGCATCCCCCGCGCCCCTGCCCCCGCTTGCTGCGGGGCACTAGAATCATCACTCGATCGGACGGTGCGGCGACGAGGCTAGGGAGCGTCCGTGATGCTCGAATCCGATGAGACGGCGATCCTGCACGCCCTGCTCGACCTGACGGATGCCGGGTCGGCGCAGGACGGGACCGCCGCGCTGCTCGGCCGGCTCGCGCGGCAGGCCGTCGCGCTGCTGCCCGCCGCCTCCTGCGCGGTCGCCGCCGCGGACGAGGACGGGGAACTCGGCCTGGTGCGCTGCTCGGACGGGCAGGCCTGGACGCTCGCCCGGCTCCAGCTCGAGCACGGATACGGCCCGCTGATCGACTGCCACCGCACCGGAGTCGCGGTGCAGTGCCCTGATATCGCCGCCGCCGAGCACTGGCCGGAGCTCGCCGCGGCCGCGCTCCCGCTCGGCATCCGCGCGTTCTCCGCCGTCCCGCTGCGCCACCGGGGCCAGGTGCTCGGCGCGGTCTGCGCGATGCGCGCGGAACCGGGCACCGAGAGCCCCGAGACGCGGGCGCTGGCGCAGGCCATGGCCGACAGCGCCGCGGTCGGCCTGGTCAGGGCCGAGACAGCGCGGCACGACGGGAGCGACGTCGATCAGTGGCAAGGCAAACTGACCCGGCGGATCACGCTCGACCAGGCCAGCGGGATCCTGGCCCAGCGGCGCGGCATCGCGGTGGAGGCGGCCGCTCGGCTGATCGAACGGCAGGCCGAGGCCGAGGGCGTCGACCCGGGCGAATACGCCGCGCGGATCGTGCAGGGCGTGGCGCGCTGGCAGCAGGCGCGCGGCTGACCCTCGCGCCGTCCGCCCCTCGCGCGGCGCTCAGCTTCCGGCGTCGCGCTCCGCGGCGCCGGCCATGCCGTCCACGATCATCCGGGCCACGTCGTGCAGCCGCAGGCCGCGTCCGCGGGCGACGGAGCGCAGCAGCTCGAAGGCCTCGTCGATGGTGCAGCTGTGCCGCTCGGCCAGGATTCCCTTGGCCTGCTCGATCGGGACGCGCGAGGTGACGCCGCGCCGCAGGTGGGCTATCTGCTCCGCGTGCTCGTCGCGGCGCCGCTGGAAGTAGAGCCCGCTGGCCACCGCCTCGGCGAGGGTCGGCGCGAGCCGGGCGGCCTGGCTGTCCGGGAGGTCCACGTCGCGCGCGTAGACGGTCATCGCGCCGAGGCGCTCGTCGAGCGAGAGCAGCGGCACGCTGAGCGCCGAGTAGTACCCCTCCTGGAACGCGCTCCTGGACCACTCCGGCCACTCGGCCTCGGTCGAGCCCATGTCGGCGCAGCGCACGGCGGTGCCCGTCGTGGCGCAGCGCACCCCGGGGCCCCGGCCGGTGTCGATCTCGAGGGCGGCGAGGCGCCCGACGCCCTCGCCCCAGGCCGCGGCGCACTCGATCCGCTGCCCGTCGGCCAGCAGCAGGATGGCGACGCCGGGCGTCCCGAGCACCCGCGAGCACTCGGCCGCGAAGTACCGCAGGTGCCCGTCGAGGTCCTGGTCGGCCTCCACCGTGTCGGCGCCCTGGGCGAGCAGGCCGTATACCTGCGCTGAGTCCATCGGGTCCACCTCCTGATCGCTCGGCCTGAGGCCGCCACCCTAGTCGCGCGCCGACGGATGCGGTAGGGCCGTTCGACCCCTCTTCCGGGAACCGCCGCCGCGGCGCGCCGCGCTCATCCGGTCATTCCTCCGCGTCGATCTGCTCCATGAGCAGCACGACACCGCCGTCCCGGTCCAGCGGGGAGCAGGCCACCGAGCACAGGATCCGCCGCCCGATCCGGTTGACCGCCGCCACCTGCGCGGGACCGGAGCGGCGCCCGGTGCCGCGGCACTCCTGCACCGTCTCCTGCAACTGCGCGGTCGGCAGCCCGAAGTCGAGGCCGAAGAACGGCTGGCCGTCCACCTCGCTCGCGCGCAGGCCCCACAGGTCCTCGGCTCCGCGGTTCCAGCTGCGCACCCGCAGTTCCGCGTCCAGCACCACGACCCCGGCCGCGATGCTCGAGAGCACCCCGGCCAGGAAGGCGTGCGCCTCGTCGAGCTCGGCGGTGCGCGAGCGCAGCTCCTCGTTCATCGTCTGGAGCTCCTCGTTGCCGGATTCGAGCTCCTCGTTGGTGGTCTCCAGCTCCTCGATGCTCGACTGGAGCTCCTCGTGGGTGGTCTCCAGCTCCTCCTTCGTGGCCTGGAGCGCCTCGTAGGCCGACTCGAGGTCGTGCCGGATCCGCTGGAGCTCGTGCTGGAGCCGGGTGGGGACGGTGGTGTCGAGGAAGCTGAGCGCGGACCCGACCCGCTCCCCGTCCCCTGTAAACAGAGGTTGAATATTGATATCAAGATACTGGATGTCACCGGCCGCGGTCGGCCGCTCCACCGCGGCGACCCGCACGACGTGCCCCTCGTCCCCGGCCTGCTCGATCAGCGAGCGCAGCTCGACCGGGCGGTAGGACAGCTCCAGGTCCTGGAACGGGCGGTTCACGTCGCTCGGGGCCAGGCCGAACAGGGAGCGCGCCTGGGTGTTGAACATCACCACCGCGCCCTCCGCGTCGAGCGCGATCATGGCGTGCGGAGAGGTGTCGAACGCGAGGTCGCGCAACTGGCGCCTGCGGCCCACGTCCCGCACGTCCCGCCCCAGCGCGGTGTCCAGGCGCGGCAGGATCGCGGCGTGCGGCATCGGCGAGCCGCCCGGCCGGCGCCGGAAGAGCCGGTGCCGCATGCTGTCGATCTGGAAGCGCTCCCCCTCGGACAGCAGCATCTCCGCCTTGCCCAGGAACAGGTAGCCGCCCGGCCGCAGCGCGAAGTGGAAGCGCTCGACGATCTGCGACTGCGCCTCCATGTTGAAGTACATCAGCGTATTGCGGCATACGAGCAGGTCGAGGCGGGAGATCGGCGCGTCCCTCGTGATGTCGTGCCGGCCGAAGATCACCCGCCTGCGCAGATCGGCCCGGAACGCGTAGTTGCCGCTGCTCGCCTCGAAGTACCGCCCGCGCAGCTCGGGCGTCAGCGGTTCGAGCGCGCGGTGCGAGTAGACGCCGCCGCGGGCCTCGCGCAGCGCCTCCTCGTCCACGTCGGTCCCGTAGATCTTCAGCCGGCGCGCGCACTCCTCCGCCCCGAGCGCCTCGGCGAACAGCACGGCCAGCGTATACGCCTCCTCGCCGGTCGAGCAGCCCGCGCTCCACACCCTGATCTCGGCGTCGGCCGGCTTGTCGGCGATGATCTGCGGGATCGCGTGGCCGGCCAGGTACTCCCAGGACTCGGTGTCCCGGAAGAAGCCCGTGACGTTGATCAGGATCGTGTTGAAGAGCTCGTTGAACTCCTCCGGATCCGACTCGAGCATGTCCTGGTAGTCGCTGTACTCGCCCACCCCGGTGTCCGTCATCCGCTTCCGGATCCGCCGGGCCAGCGAGGTCCGCTTATAGCCGGTGAAGTCGAATCCCCGGGCATCGCGGAGGTACGCGAGCAGAACCTCGAGCTCATGCTCGACTGCGGGCTCAGCAGACTCGGCCACTGCGTCGCGCTCCTCGGCCACGGTCTCTCATTCGCCCAGCCTAGCGGACCCTCGTCCGCCCGCCGTCGACATCGGAGTGACTCAGGGCGACGACCGGGAAGGGTGGGCGCAGGACGGGAATACGTCATCTAATCGGCCCGATGTGTCTGGTCGGGGTCCTGCGTCTCGGTCAGCCGCTCGAAGGCGTTCAGGCGCACCTGGCGGACGGCTTCGTCCACCCGCAGCAGCGCGTCGTGCAGGTGGAGGCGCACCGGGCTGTGGGCGGCCAGCGCGATGGCGGCGTGCAGGTCCAGGCCGATCCGCAGCAGGGTCTGGACCAGGAGGTGCTGCGCGGTCTGCGGGGTCAGGTCTCCGAGGTCTCGGGGTGTTGCGGGCGCCGCGCTCTGTCCTTCGGGGTTCGGACTGGAGTGCGGGCGTCGGTCCATGGGCACGGCTCACCTCGTACAGCGCGGGCGTCGTCTACGGGTCGATCGCCGACTGTCGGGGTCCGGGACAGCGGACTCGGCGCTGCTCGGGGCGCTCCTGCCGCCCCTGCGCCGAACTGAACTGATGTGCGTCTCAGCATACGGCCGACGCCGCGGCCGACAAAGCAGGACGCGCGCCCGCGGTGG
>DASTAE010000011.1:0-79719 GCA_035712985.1 Actinospica sp. | reverse complement strand
GCACGCTAGATCCGTGCCGCTGCGCCACCGCCGTCGCTTCAGGTCAGTGCCAGCTGTTCAAAGGTGCTGGGTGCTGCTTACAGGCTGCCGAGCGGCAGGGCGTTGGTCAGGTCCGAGACGACCGGCAGGCCGCTGAGCGGGGAGGAGCCGGCGGCGGTGATCTGGTTCAGGATGCCGGACACCTGGCCCTGCAGGCCGTTCAGCGCCGAGGTGACGGTGCCGAGCTGCGAGGTGACCTCCGGCCAGATGGCCGACGCGAAGTTGGTGGCGGCGGGGCCGGCCCACACGTTCGGGTCGGTCAGCGCGAGGCCGTGCGAGGTGATCTGGTTGAGCACGTCGCCGAGCGGGCCGTTGAGCAGGCTGAGCAGCTGGTTGATGTGCAGGTGGGCCTCGGCGGTAACCTTCACGGTCCCGGAAACGTCGGACATGGTGTCTCCCTCAAAAGTCGTGGTGCCGGGACGTGGGTTCGTCTTGCCGGCGGTACGGGAAGAACGTTACGGGGAGAGCCACTGATCGGTCGTCTAACCAACGGTGGATTTCCGCGCTACCGCGTTCGTTGTAGATCACGTCAACTCGCGCCCTGCATCTCGGCCGCTCCGGCTAGCACCAGTTGCACGCCCTCGATCCGGCCGTCACTCACGAGGTAGCCGCGGCCCGGCACCGGGGCCATCCGGTGCTGGCGCGGCAGCGGGGTGCCGAGCAGGTCGTGGTCCATCTCGTGGTCGGGCACGAGCAGCACGCCGCAGCGCCCCTCCCGCACCCGCTGCGTCCACAGGCCGTACTGCCGACGCACGCCGTCGTTGCGGCCCGCCGCGACGACGTGGCGGCCGGGACCGGCCTTCGCGATGAAGCGGTCGATGACGCCGAGGCCGTCGGGGACGGTGTCCGCGTCGTCAACCAGAAGCAGAGTCCTGCCCTGGAAGGGCGCCAGCGTCGCCTCGAGCATCGCGTAGTCCGTGCACACCACGACCGGTTCCGGCAGGTCGCGCAGCGGCGAGCGGCGCGGCGCGAAGGCCACGATCGCGGGCGGTTCGGCGCCGGAGAGCACCATCGTGGCGATCGAGACCAGCGCGCTGCTGCGGCCGGACCGCGGCGGACCCGCGATCAGGGCGTTCTCGTGCTCGTACAGCTTGAGGGCGACGGGCGCGAGGTTGCTGTCCGCGAAGCCGACCGGCACGGTCCACGGTTCGAGCCCGGTGTGCGGCACGGCGCCCGCGGCCCGCAACTGGAGCGCGTCGATGCGCTCCGGCAGCAGCCGCACCGGAATCGCGGTGCGCCGGGCGTCCCCCCAGCGGTGCGCGACGGCGGAGACGGCCGAGCCCGGGTCGCCCGGCGAGCCGATCTGCACGACCTGCTTGGTCGCGGCGACGAGCGCGCGTCCCGGTACGGCGGCCGGGATCGCGCTGCGCGGCACGTCGAAGGGCGCGTAGTCGGCCGTGTCGGCCAGCCGCAGCAGGAGCTTCTGCCGGCACAGCGCGGACCAGGCGCTCGGCACGGCGCCCGCGCGGTCGGCCGTGGCCACGACGTGGATGCCGACGGCCGGCCCGTCCGCGAAGACCCGCTCGAGGTCGTCGAGGACGCTGATGCCGCCGTAGTCCTTCTCGAGCTCCGCGCGCAGCGAGCCGACGTTGTCGATCAGCACCAGCCAGTTCGCCGGCGCGGCCGCGTGGCCGCCGCGGCCGGCGCCCGCGCCGCCCGCCTTCCTGGCGTTGAGCTCGGCCCGCAGCATCCTGATGAGCCGGATCTGCCGGGCGCGCTCGGTCGGGCCGATGTAGGCGCCGGTGTGCGGCAGGCCGGAGAGCGGCGCGAGGTCGCCGTTGCCCAGGTCGAGGGCGTAGACGTGCTGGCGGTCCGGCGGGGCCGTGGCGGTGATCGCGAGGGCCAGCGAGATCAGCGCGGTGGTGGCGCCGGAGCCGACGACGCCGTAGACGAGCATGTTGCCCGCGGTCGGGTCCCAGCCGACCGGGTACTGCGCCTGCCGGTCGGGGTCGTCGGCCAGCGCGTACGCGGCCAGTTCGGCGGTGTCGGTCTGGATCCCGCGCACGGCGAATCCGAGCTCGAAGACGGGGACGGACTCGGGCAGCGGGTCCGGCCAGGGCCGGCGCGGCGTCCCGAATCCGGCCGCGGCGCTGGCCCAGCGCGTCGCCTCGACCAGCCGGGCCAGGTCGGTCGGCGTGTCGCCGGTGTCGGTGCCGGCCGCCGCGTCGGACTGCCCGGGGCCCGTCAACCGGAACGGCAGCAGGGTCACGCCGCTGGACACGGCCGCGGTCGCGGTGACCCCGGTGGACAGCGCCGTCTGGACCGGCAGCACCTCCTTCGCGCTGAGCCGGTAGAAGCCGCGGCCCCACTGCCTGCTGCCGATTCCGGCCGCGGCGGGCGAGTCGATGACGTCCTGCGAGTCGTTGGCGCTCTCCAGCCGCAGGGCCAGGCGCAGCTTGACGTTGTTCTTGATCGCGTCGCTGACCGAGCCGGAGGGCCGCTGCGTGGCCATGATCAGGTGCATGCCGAGGCTGCGGCCGCGCTGCGCGATGCTGACCAGCGAGTCGACGAACGCGGGCAGCGCCTTCACCAGCGTGGCGAACTCGTCGATGACCACGACGAGGCGCGGCATCGGTTCGAGCTCGGGGCGCTGCAGGTCGCGCAGGCGCTGGTAGTCGCGGACGTGGCTGAGTCCGACGCCGCGCAGCGCGTGCTCGCGGTGGCGCAGTTCGGCCTCCAGGCAGCGCAGAGCGCGTTCGCCGAGCTGTTCGTCGAGGTCTGTCACGAGGCCGACGACGTGCGGCAGCTTGGCGCATTCGTCGAGCGCGCCGCCGCCCTTGTAGTCGACGAGGGCGAAGGTCAGGTGCTCCGGGTCGGTGCCGACCGCGAGGCTGACGATCATGGTCCGCAGCAGCTCGCTCTTGCCGGATCCCGTGGTGCCCGCGATCAGGCCGTGCGGACCGTCGTCGTCGAGGTCGATCTCGAACAGCTCGCGCTCCGTCACGCCGAGCACGGCGCGGACCCGGAGTGTCTCCAGCGTGGCCCGCCAGCGCGCGCCCACGGCGGTATCCAGCTGACCGGGCAGTTCGAGCAGCGGCAGCAGGCCGACACGATCCGGAAGCCCGGAGCCCTCGGCCTTGAGCTCGGGGTCCTCGAAGCGGGCCAGCGCGCGGGCCAGGCCGGTGGCGCGGCGCTTCGTCACGCCGGCGAGCAGGATCTCGTCCACCTGCTCGCCGGTGGCCACGCGGCGCAGCCGCCCGGATCCGTCGCCCGCGACGGAGAGCACCTCGGTGCACAGCGCGGGCAGCCGCCGGGTGAGCACGATGCCTGATACGGATCCGACGCGGCCGCCGAGCAGGTCGCGCAGGAAGCAGGGGCGGCCCTCGAGCAGCGTCGCGCCGTCCACGACGACCAGCAGAACCGGGCTCCCCGCCTCGGCGTCCGGATCGCGCGGGGCGATCGGCGTGCTGGTCGCGCCGAACTCCGTGAGCAGCGTCCGGGCGAGCGCCTCGCTGCGCTCCGCCCCGACGGCGACCAGGCGGGCCGATCCGTCGCGCACGTCGGCGCCGTGCGGAAGCCACTTGGTCCATTCCCAGTCGGCTATTCGGTCCTCGTCCGCGAAGACCGCGACCGAGACGTCGGCCGGACCGCTGCCGGTGACGGCCTGGCAGAGCAGCGCGCGGGCGGCGGCGAGAGCGGCGGCGCGGTCGCCCTCGAGGCCGAGCACGCCGCCGGCGGCCAGGTCGACCGGCACCGGGACCTGCGTGAGCGTCGAGGCGGCCTGGAGCGCGGCGGTCACCCGGGGGTCGAGCTCGATATCGGTGCGGCGCGGGCGTTCCACCGGCGGATCCCAGCGCCGGTCGGCGTATCCGGCCGAGACCTGCAGGAAGCCCGCGGCACCGCGCCGCCGCTCCCAGAGCCGCAGGCCCGGCGCCGTGGCCCGGTTGTGGAACTCGGCGAGGTCGGGGAAGTCGGCGTGCAGCCTGGCCTGCTGCTCGCCGTGCAGCGCGGCGAGCTGTTCGCAGGCCTTTGCGATGTCGGCCGCGTACGCCTTCTTGCCGCGCCGCTTGCCGCCGCGGCCGCGGATCCGGTCCTCGACCTGCGTGCCGACCATGATCAGCGGGCTGAACAGGGCGATCATCGCGTACGCCGCGTTCTTGAGCAGCAGGACCATGACGCCCGCGAGGATGAACGGAAAGACGATCGTGGTGATCCGCATCGGCGCGCCGCCCGAGCGTCCCGGCGGTTCGGGCAGCTTGACCGGCGGTCGGGCCGGGGGCGTCGCGACGCGCGGGGCGCGGTTGAACGGCAGCGTGCCGCCGGGACCGGCCTCCCGCGCAGGGTTCACGTAGGCCACCGGGCTGATCGAGACCGCCGGCACGACCCTGAAGGGGACGCGTCCCGCGGCGCACACGACGTCCTCGGGGCCGATCCGCACCGGCCCCGGCCCGGTCAGCCGCACGCCGTTGACGTCGGTCCCGTTGCGCGAGCCGAGATCCGCGACCGTGACCCGGCCGTCCTCGGTGACGTCGATCTCGCAGTGCAGCCGGGAGACATCGCGCGAGTTGACCCGGACCTCGGCCTCCTCGCCCCGCCCGAGGCGTACCCGGCCGGGCTCCAGGCGCAGGGACAGTCCCGCGTCCAGGCCGCCGACCACGCGCAGGACGACGCCGGGATCGATCGTCGCGGTGGCGTCCGAGTCCCTGGCCCGCTCCCCGCCGAACCCCAGGTCGTCGGCCGTCGGCAGCCCCACCTCGGATCCCTGTACGAGCCCTGATCCGGCCAGCGGCGCCCCGGGCGGGGAGGGCCGGCCGTCGATGACGAGCCCGCTTCCGGGGGCGCCGAGCGCGGCGGCCAGGTCGGCGACCACCGCGTCCGGGCGGCCGAGCCGCGCCTCCCATTCGCGTTCGACGCCCGCGTCCCGATGGACGAACCTCATGTGTGCACCCGCTCTGTTCCGCACGCTCTTCGGCGCGATGCCCGCAGCCCGCGCCAGATTAGCCTTTCAATCCGGGCAGGTACGGCGCGTTCCCCGTGGGTTCACAATCGGCGTGTCGCGCCTACCGCGCCAGGCGACGGCGCTACCGCAAAGGTTTACCAACGCAGATCAAAAAGCTCGCCGCGCGCTGAGGACAGCCCCCGGCCCGCTGGCTAGGTTGGACCGATGCTCCGCTTGCGCGACACGGCCCGGACCCTGGCCGCGATCCCTCCCACCGCAGTCGATCTGGCGATCGCCGCCGCCGTGACGTGGCTCTCCCTGAGCACCGCGGCGGGCTCGTACCCGCCCTCGGGCTCGCGCCCCTTCGACACCGCCGCGGTACTTCTGACGGCGGCCGTCGGCGCGGCCCTGGTCCTCCGCCGCCGCTTCCCCCTGGCCGTCTTCGCGATCACCGCGGTCCTCGTCGCCGTCTACGAGGCACGCGGCTACTGGCTGAGCCTCAACCAGCTAGCCCTCCAGTTGGCGTTCTTCACGGTCGCCTCCCGCCGCGGCCGCCTCTGGACGGCGGCAGCGGCCGCGGTCATCTACCCCGAGCTGATGTACAGCAACATCCACGAGTGGGTGGGCTCCGACTTCAACATCTACCTCGGCACGGCGGTCCGCGTCGTGGCCATCGGCGTGATCGGCGACGGGGCGAGGCGGCTGACCGAGAGCCACGCCCTGATGACCGACTACAGCGCGGAGATCCACCGCAAGCAGCACGACCGCGAGCAGCGCGCCGTCCTCATGGAGCGCATCCGGATAGCCCGCGAGCTCCACGACGTGACCGCCCACCATCTGTCGGTCATCGCCGTCCAGGCGGGCCTGGCCCGCTTCGTCCTCGAAACCGACCCCAAGACGGCGGATCAGGCGCTGCGCACCATCTCCGAGGTGGGCAGCGAGGGCCTGGCCGAGCTCCGCCGCCTGATCAGCCTCCTACGCCCCGACGAGGACGACCGTGGCACCGGCGCCGACGACCGCCCCGCGCCCGGCATCGCCCAACTCCCCGTCCTGGTGGAGCGGGTGGGCCTCTCCGGCACCCCCAGCCGCTACGCCATCGCCGGCCGCCAACGCCCCCTGCCGGCGGGAATCGAGCTCTGCGTCTACCGAGTGGTCCAGGAATCGCTGACCAACTCCCTCAAGCACGCGCCGGGGTCCTCGGTGGACGTCCGCCTCGAATACGAACCCGAGCAGATCCGCCTCACCGTCTCCGATACCGGCTCCACCGGCATGGCCGCCACCCGCAGCGCCCACCCCCGCTCCGCCGTGGCCCAGGCCACCGCGCACACGGGATCCGGCGTAGGCCTCACCGGCATGCGCGAACGCGCCGCCCTCTACAACGGCGAGATCTCCGCCGGCCGCACCGACTCCGGCGGCTTCGAGGTCTCCCTCATCCTGCCCGTCACCGCGGCGGAGGACGAGCCGGAGCACGCGGCGAGCGGGCACGCCTCCGCACTGTGATGGACCGGTAGTCAGCCCCCTGCGACAGCGCTACAGTCGGGGCGACGGCGGAAAAGCACTCCAACCATCACGAAGCACGACATCAGGAGTCCCAGATGAAACAGCTCCGACACCGTCTGACCCGCGCCGCAACGGTAACCGGCTCAGCCACCGCGGCAGGCGCGCTCACCCTCGCCATCGCGAACGGCATCGCCGGCGGCGACGGCATCCAAGGCACCGGCCACAACCTCACGACGGCATCCAGAGTCATCTCGAACGACGGCGGCGTCATCTCGACCAACGGCGTGACCACCGCCGACGGAGGAGTCATCTCGGCCAACGGAGTCACCCGGGACGACAACGGCGTGATCTCGACGAACGGAATCACCCCGGACGACAACGGCGTCATCAACGCCGACTGACCCGCGTCGACGATTCGGCGGCGGCTGATCGCCCTCCGGATCAGGCTTGCGTGGTCTGCGCCGCGGTTTCGGGCCGCACCCGGCGGGCCCGGGCGCGGACGTCTCCTCGCCCTGCCGGGTCACTCGCACGCCTGCCCGGCTGGCGCGGTGCGCCGCGATCGTGTAGCTATCTGACATGCCCATGGACCCCGGCGCTGGATCCGCGACACCGTTCGCCGCGTCCTCGCCCGCCTCGCCCGCGTCGTCGACCGCAGCGTCCGTCATCCTCGTCGGCGGCGGGAAGGACCAGCTGAGCGCGCCCGCCGTGGCCCGCGAGCTGTATGTCAGCCCACTGTTCGCTCGTCGGCGGGCGCGGGCCGAGGCGAGTGGCGTGCCGTGGTTCGTGGTCAGCGGGCGCTGGGGGCTGCTCGAACCCGGCGACCTCGTCGCGCCCTACTCCTTCTCCCTCGCGGAGCAGTCGGTGAACTACCAGCGGGCCTGGGGCCGCTTCGTGGCCGAGCAGCTCTGCGTGGTCGGCTCGGTAGGCCGCGGCGATGTCGTCGAGATCTACGCCGGCGCCGCGTATGCCGCCGCGCTCACCGCGCCGATCGAATTCCTCGGCGCCCGGGTCCGCCGGGTGACCGCATCCTGACGCGCCCGGCCGCCGTCACTCCTCCCCGGAGAAACGTTCCCAGGCGGACTGCCGACTGATGCCGAGCGCCTGCCCGATGCGTGCCCAGGTCGTGCCGCGGCGGCGGAGTTCGTGCACCCAGTCCCGCACGCTCGCCTCGACCTGGTCCGCGACGCGCGTCATGCGCGGCAGCCGTTCGAGCATGTCGGCGTCGCTGAGCTCGGCCCACTCCGGCAGCCGCGGATCGTGCGCCGTACCGACGTGCTCGGCGATGATCGTCTCCGCCAGCCCGACGCACTCGTTGCAGATGTAGACGCCCGGCCCGGCGACCACCTTGGCGACCTCGTAGTTCGCCTTGGAGCAGAACGAGCAGCGGATCGGTTCCGACTTCGACTCCGGTCGGATCTCGGCAGGCGGCGCTGCGGTCACGGCAATCCCCTCCATCACTCAGCTTGTCGTCAGGCGTTCCCTGACAGACTCACCGTAGCGCGTCAGGGGACGCCTGACAAGATGATGGAACTCAGGGAGCCGATCGTCGTCTCAAGCACGACGCGTGAAGGACATCCGCCAGTTGTGCACCCAGGATCGCCCGCCGTCGAACGAGAACGCCTGCTCCCACTGCGCCGAGTCCGCGGCGAAGACGGTCCACTCGAACCGCACGTCGACCGGCTTGCCGCCGACCACGTCGGTGCCCTCGAACACTCCGCGATCGCCCTCCCAGCGCCCCGACACCGGCGGGTCCAGGTGCCCCGGAGCGCTGGTCGATGCCCACCAGATCCGCCACAAGCCGGCGGAGACGTCGTACAGGCGCACCGACATCCCTTCGAAGGACCGGCCGTCGGGCATCCGGTCGACCTTGAGGTTGTCGACGTTGCCCAGGCCGCCGAGCGTCTGCCGCATCCACTGCACGCCCTCGAACTCCACCCACGTCGAGCAGGCAGGGTCGGCCATGTCGGCGAGCTTGCGGTGGTGCACGTGCCAGGTGCCGACCAGGAAATCGAAGTCGTGGCGGCCGTCGGTGATCGGGTTCGCGGCTTCAGTCGCTGTCGTCATGCCTTCCATGGTGGCCCGCCATCCCTGACATCTTCTGTCAGTTGACTCGCAGCGTTGCCGGAGAGATCACGGCCGGATCAGTGCCCTTACCCGGCGGCTTGGGCGAGCAGCCGGGCCAGGCTGCGGCCGTTGTGCGGGACTATCAGCGCGGACAGGCGTTCCTGTCCCGCGGCTTCGGCGCCCGGTTCGCGGCCGACGACGAGGAGTTGGTCGCTGCGCGCGGCTACGTCGAGGACCTCACGGTGTCGGGAGAGGTCGAACGCGATCGCGAAGCGAACGAGAACCGGCTCGATGCAGTCGATCGACAGGCGCACCAGCGCCGGGTTGCCGGGCAGTAGCGACCATTCCGTCCGTGTCTCGGCGCCACCGGGCAGCGGGTCCGCGGCGAAGATGCTCATCAGGCCACGGATGTCGGGGCGTGCGTTGAGATTCAGGGCGAGCCAGAGATGCTCGCCGGACAGGCCCGCGGCATCCAGCGGCACGGCGCCGGTCAGAATCCGGCGCACCTGATCACGCCGGACCTGTTCGGGGCGATACCCGTGCACACCGTCCAGCGCATAGGCGAGGTCCCCGGCGCGCACGACGAGTTCCACCGGCGCGTTCCTGAGGCGGTCGAAGACGGTGCGCGTCGCCTCCTGCCGATCCTCGCCCGCCTGGGTGATCGCCTGCGCCGCGATCAGCAGCAGCGTGAAAGCGACGGGCGGAGTGCCGACAGGCAGGCGCAGCACCGCGTCCTGCCCCGACAGCCGCGAGCGCAGGAAGATGACCAGGTCATGCATGGCGGGCGAGGGCATCCCGAACTGTCCGTCGCCGGTCGGCTGCGTGAAGTAGAGATCGAGCAACTCCCCACGCCGCTCGGCCAGCAGCGCCATCGCCTCGAGCGCCGCGCCCTCAGCGAACACCGCCGCCGCGTCGCTCCGGAGGATCTCCACCACTTCCGGGACGAGCCTGCCGCCGCGTCCAGCCACGTAATCCTCGATGACGGACTCGCACGCGCTACTGACTTCCTCAGTGACCCTCTCGTACACGGTAGAGCGGTCTGGTCCGCCCGGTTCACCGTTCACGCCAACCATCCTCGCCCCGACGCGGTATGAGATCGCGGTCGGTTCGCCATCAACGTAGCGCCGGCAGAGTCTGGCTCATAGCTCGTACCGAAGTCGGCGCGGCACACCAGGCGTCATTTCGCGACTCATCAGCATGACCGCCACTTCGAACGGCGTACCGCTTGCCGAGTAGCTGGTCCGGGTCAATTCGATAACGAGCGAATCGTGCAGGACGTCGCGCATCGGTGCGGGAGTCGCGATAACTGCGATCTCTTCAACGTGCCTGCCCGCCGTAAATCCAAGCTCAGCGAGCAGACGGCTCGCCCCACCCTTGATCGGCCGATTCACGGCGAGCGCGGTTCCGTCCCCAATCGCTGCCGGGTACCCGTGGCGCGAGATAGTCCTCCGACGAGGAAATCCACTCGTTCATGTCTCTCCATCCGAATCCCTAGCGCCCGGCCGTCGCGGTACGTCATGCTCCTAGTTGTGGCCCCAGGCAGGTAGCCGACTGCTCTGAGAGGAAGCAATGAGACATATCGAGCTCAACGCGACCGTGGACAACATCTCCGGGGTCATCAGCGCGGAAGCTTACTTGGAACAGCTCCCCCGGTTGACCCCGTCGATGCCCACCGGCGCCCGCACGTTCGCGACCGACCCGATGCACTACGAGTTCCTCGGGCGCCGCTGTATCAAAGATCTGACGGTGAACGATCTCGCCGTCCGCGGCGACGACGGCCGGATCGATCTCGAGCTCACGCTCGGCCACAACTGCTGGAAGCACGACGACAACCTGTTCATCACGTACACGGGAGTCTCGTCCTTCGAGCTGCGATCCGCGGACGGCACGGGCCGATGGACGAGCCTCCACTCGGTGATCCTCGACGAGATCCTCCCCCACGAGCGCGGCTGCAGCCACGAGATCGCCTGCCACGGCGGCACCCTCACCCTCGTGGCCAGGGACTTCTCCACCGCCTGGATCCCGGCCCACTGCACCAACCAGCGCGGGCAGCTCTAGGAGTATGTGAGCGCAGGCCTGACTGCGTGGGTCTTCCGTGGGTATATTCGTAGCATGACACTGGGGGCGGATCTCGTCATGCTTGCCGTGGACGAGCACCAGGGCACGCTGAGCCAGACCCGGCAACTGGCCTTCGCGCTCGCCGGGGCGGAACTGGTCGATCTCGCGCGGCTCAGGCGCATCGCGGCGACCCCGGAAGCGCGCGTGAAGGTCACCGAGTCGCTGGGCACGGGGGATCCCGTTCTCGACGCGACGCTCCACGCGCTTTCTTCCAGTGATGACGGGCTGCTGCTGGAGGACGTCGTGGCAATCCACCTGCCCGACAGAATCGCCCGGCAGGTAACGGCGCTGCTCGACGCGGGCGAGCTCTCGGGGCGGGCGATAACCACCACGCTCGGGGGCCAGCCGACCTACTACGGCCTACGTCCGGCCGATCCGCTGCGTCGCCAGAAGCTGATCGAGCGGCTGGCCGCCGCGGCCGAGTGGAGGGAAGACCTCGCGCTGGAGGCGTTCGGCGCCTTGGTGCATATCACGGGGCTGAGTTCGGCGACGCTGCGGCGCGGACAGCGACGCGCCCGCCGAAGGCTGGAGGATCTCGCCCGGCGGTTCGGCGAGACGTGGCGCTACCTGCCCGGCTGCCCGCCGGAGTTGGTTCTCGACCGGGACGACCTCGCCCCCGGCCAGGTCCATCCCCAGCAGGAGCAGCCGTGGCGGCTGGCCGTCCTGCTGGCCGTCGAGGAGGCGGGGCGGAGGGTCGCCGCGCTGCCCCGGCCATCGCAAGGGGGCGGCGGCCTGGATCGGGACGTGGCCAACGCCGCGAATCTGAATTGGGCGCTCAGGCACGGGGCCTGACGGGACGGTCCATGTTCGCCCCCACTCACTTTCACGCAGGCAGCCGACGCGGCTCGACCCCTACCCCTCCCCCACCTCCCTCAGCCAGACGTCGAGCGCCCACCACCAGTGCAGCGTGGCCGTGATGGGTTCGGCGGGGGTGGCGCCGAAGCCGGTCAGGTCGGTCATGCGGCGGAGGCGGTGTTTGACGGTGTTGGCGTGGACGTGGAGCGCGGCGGCCGTCGGGGTCAGCTGCCGGCCGTGGGCCAGGTAGGCGAGGGCTGTCTGGGCGAGCAGGCGGTGGAAGGACTTGGCGGGGTCGAGTCTGGGCAGCAGGTCGGCGGCCAGGACTCGGCCCAGTTCGGGGTGGGCGTCCACCGCCACGAAGGCTGACAGTTCGGTGATGGAGCGTAGGCCGGTCAGGGCGCGGCGGCGCGCGGCGGCCAGGGCGGATCGGCATAGCGGGTAGACAGTCGCGAGGCGCGTCGCCGGTTGGGCGGGGGATGTGACCACGGCCATGTGGTCCACGGAGTCGGGGGCCGGGAGCCTCGGGGTCACGCAGCAGAGGTAGCCGTCTACGAAGCCTGCTATGCCGCCCGCGGCCGCCAGCACGGCCTCGACCCTTGCCGCCTCGCGGGGCTCGGTCACGTCGGCGATGAGGCAGTGGTAGCGCTTCGCCGGGTCCAGGCCGGCCTCGGCGGCGTGGACGCCCTCCGCTCCGTGGAGCAGGGCGCGCAGTGCCTGGAGGCGAATGGCGTAGCCCGTCCTCGCCTGGCCCAGTTCGTGGGTGCGGTAGGTGTGGATCAGGCGGTTCTGGAGTTCGGTGGTGAAGCCGTCGAGCTCTACCAGGGCGTCGATGAGGGTCTCCGGGGCCACGCCGCGGGCCCGCGCCTGCTCCGTGAGTACCAGCAGCAGGTGGGCTCGGCCCGCTTGGAAGCCTTCCAGCAGGCCGTCCAGGGGGACGCCTTGGGCCACCCGGTCCGCCGCCAGGGCGTCGGCGGCGGCCGGGTCGGGGACGGGGGCTCCGCCGGCAAAGCCCTGGGCGACGGCCGCCAGGAGGGCGGCCACGTTTCTGCGGACCTCGCACTCGGGGAGCGCGGCCACGGACGGGGACTTGGCGCGGGCCGCGCGGACTACGGCGTCCAGGGCCGCCGGCTCGCCGCACATGCGCTCGACGATGCCGGTCAGGACCGCGCGGCCCGCGGGGTCACCCATTCGAGGCGGTGAGTCCGGCGATGACGGAGTCGGGCACGACGGCGTTGCGCTCCCGCTGCGGGAAGTTGCCGACGGGGACCCGGGCCACTTCGGCGCCGGTGGTGTAGTTGATGATCGAGACGGCGTTGCCCGCGCTCAGCGAGACGTAGCAGTAGTCGCCGTCCGTGCTGGTCAGCGCCCAGTAGGGGATGCTGCCACTCGGGTAGGTGACCGTGGCCGTGGTACTCAGGCTGCCGGTGTCCACGATCTTCGTGTAGTCGTCGATGGTGCCGACGTCGCAGAGCCTTGAATCGTCGCCGGAGAGGGCGATGCCGTGGTGGGCGGAGTTCTGCGGATAGCTGTCGTAGGACTCACTCGCGGCCGTCGTGCTGAAGGGTTGCTGGACGGTCGCGAGGAGGGTGCTGGAGTTCAGGTCGTACTTGATGAAGCCGTTGAGGTACGACATGTCGGCGAACATCGTCGTGCCGTCCGGCTCGATCACGAAGGGCCGCAGGCCGTACGGGAACTTCCAGACCTTCACCACCTGCAGCGTGCTCGCGTCCACCTTCTCGAGCTGGAGGCCGCCCTTGAGCGCGTTCAGCGCGTACGGCAGGGCCGTGACGCCGATGCTCTCGTTGTAGATGTACTTGTCGTCCGCGGTGAACGTGTTCTGATGCGGATAGGTGCCGGTGGTGAACTTGCCGATCAGCGAGCCGTTCGCGGCGCTGAAGACCTCGGCCTCGGCGGCGGTCGTGGCCGAGACGACCAGCTTCGTGCCGTCCGGGGAGAGGCCGAGGTGGTCGGAGTGGATGCCGTCCATCTGCTCGACCCAGAGCTCCTGGTGGGTCACGAGGTTGAAGGCGGCGACGTCGTCGAGGTTGCCGCGCGAGACGTAGATCGTGGTCCCGTCCGGCGAGATGGCGAAGTCGTCGACGTAGCGGGTGCCGCCGACGGCCGGGTCGACGGAGGCCTCGTCGGCGTTGGCGGCGGCGTAGCCGATCCACTGCGCGACGGTCCAGCTCGCCTGGACCGCGGACAGGTCCGGGATGACGCTGAAGGAGCCGAGGTTGGCGTACGTGCTGGAGTCGATGAAGCTGATCGTCCCGGCCACGGCGTTGCCGACGACCAGCACGCCGCGGGTGGCGTCCGCGCGGGCGGGGGTCTGCGCGACGGGGCCGGCGGCGAACGCGCCGGCGAGCAGCAGGGAGACGTAGCCGGCGGTGATCGAGCGCTTTCGGGTCATGGGCGGTCCTCGGGAGGTACGTGCTCGGTGAATGCGTCCTCGGGAAATACGTGAACGTGGGTTCGTACTTCTGTGAGTTTCGATCCGCGGGACGAGCCTGCCAAGTGGCGGGGCGACAACGTTCCGGGCAGGCGTCGTCGGCCGGGGACAACGGGGCGGAATCCATACCCCCTGACGTGATCCTCGGCGCCTGCGACCCGCCCCTGGCCCACCGCGCGCTGAGCGCCGATCCGTCGATCGGGCTGCTGCTGCCGTGCAATGTGGTGGTGCGCGCGCAGGAGGGCCGCATCGTGGTGGAGGCGCTCGACCCGAACATCCTGGTCGAGGTCACCGGCGATGCGACCCTCTCACTCATCGCCGCCGAGGCCGCTCGGCGCCTGAACGCGGCGCCGGCGGCCGTGGCGGATGCGGAGGACCGGCCTCAGGGGTAGGAGACCACGTCGCTCGGGCCGCCGAAGGCGGAGGAGACCGCGGCGCCGGTGCCGTTGATCACGGACCGGATGCCGCCGGAGCCGTTGAGGAACACGGTCAGGATGTCGTGGAACTGGACGCCCGCGCTGGCCGGCGCCTGGAAGGCCATGGAGTTCTCGATGGCCGCGCCCTGGTTGAAGAAGGAGTAGCTGCCCATCCCGTAGCCCTGGAAGGACGTGACCCGGTTCGGGATGTAGAAGGCGGGGTAGCCGTCCTGGGTCGGGCTCGCCATCCACGCGGCCTGGTTCGGGACCTCGTAGGGGTTCTCGTTCTGGAAGAAGACCACCGTGCCGTGCTGGCCGGACCAGACCGTCTCGTACTTCTGGAAGTGCTCGACGGCCAGGCCGTACGCGGTCACGTCGTCGCCGCCGACGACCACGCCGGTGTCCGCGACGTCGCCGGTCCAGGTGCCGGCGCCCGCGCCGTGGTCGGCGCGCCAGGCCCAGACGTCGTCGATGATCGAGCCGCTCGCGTCGTCGACGAAGGCGGTCTTCGCGGTGCCGGCCGTCTCGCCGCCGATCCGGAAGAAGACGTCGTCGACGGTCGTCGGGTCGGTGAGGTAGGGCGAGCGGCTACCGACGGCCGGGATGCCGTGCAGGTCGAGCAGGGCCGGGGAGCTCTGGGTTCCGGCGTCGAAGATCAGGCCGGAGATGTTGAGGCCGGGCACGGGCAGCGCGTCCATGGTGACGTTGCCGTGCGTGGGGATCAGGGTCGGGAAGCCCAGGCCGACGATCTTCGTGTCCGGCCAGAGCACGTGGATGGTGCTCGGCACGTTGTAGACGCCCGGCGTGTAGAGCAGGTTCAGGCCGCGCAGCAGGGCGGCGTTGATCTGGCCGACGGTCGTGGACTGCTGCACGATGAAGAACCTGCTGAGCGGCAGCGAGTAGCCGGGGGCGGCGCCGCCGGCCCAGCTCGGGCCGCTGGAGTTCGTCTGCGCCGACGGGACGAAGACCTCGAACTTGCCGGAGGAGTCGGTGTAGAGGTACGGCTCCTCGCGGGTGGTCGGGCAGGTGGCGAGGTTGGTGTACGGGGCTGGGCCGCCGCTGTCGCCGGAGTTGGCCGCGAAGCTCTGCGCGGGGGCGCCGGGGTCGCCGCAGAAGACCTGGTTCCACACGCCGTTGGACCAGCCGTCGACGTCGCTGTTCCTGGTGATGTACTGCTGCTGCGATCCGTTGACGACCGTGCCGCCGGTGAAGGAGGAGTCGGCGATGAATCCGCCGCTGGCGTAGTCGGGCGAGCCGTCGCAGTAGTCCATCAGCGTGGTGCCGCCGTTGATCGCGACCCGGCGCATCGGCGCGGCCTGCGAGACCGCCCAGAACTCGGTGTTCGAGGTGCAGCCGGAGCCGCCCGCGGGGTCGATCGTCAGGTTCGAGAGCGAGCGCCAGAAGTTCTCCAGCGCGTAGCACTGGGACTGGTCGCCGTCGGTGCACTGGTTGAAGACGTCCGCCTGGCCGACGATCGTGGTGTCGCCCGGGTTCTCACCCAGCCCGGCCACGCTCGTGTAGTAGCCGACCTGGAAGACCAGCGGGTCGGCGGTCGAGCCGTAGGTGCCGGGCTCGAACAGCAGCGCGTACCGCTGCGTGCCGAACTGGTTCGGCACCTGCTGCGCGGCGATCGCGTCCAGCGTGGCCTGGATCGCGGCCTGCGGCATCGACGAGTCGAAGACGTACACGTTCGGCCCCAGCGCGCCGCCGGTGGTCGACGGGGATACGGCGGCGGCGGAGGCCGAGCCCGACGCGGCGGAGGCCGCCGGCGGCGCGCAGGCGAATCCCAGCATGGTGAGCAGCGCAACGAGCACCCGAGTCCATCTCATGGCGAGAAGTGAATACCGCGAACGCTCAGCAAGTCAATAGGCTGAATAGGTTCCGGAACCGTTTCCGGTGAGGCCCGGCGCGCGCGGTGCGGCCGCACGCCATACATTCGCTGGTGTGAGCCTTGATCCTGCCCAGCTTCTCCCGCTGCGCGAGCGGCTCGCCGCCGACGTCGATCCGGAGGCGGCCGACCTCGTCGTGCGCTTCGTCGCGGAGACGATGGGACGCGCCGCGCGACGGCTGGACGACGGGACGATCTACCTGGTCACCGGCGATATCCCGGCGATGTGGCTGCGCGACTCGACGACGCAGGTGCTGCCGCTGTTGCGGCTCGGCGCGTACTGTCCGGCCGCCGAGCAGTTCGTCGCGGACGTGCTGCGGCGACAACTGTCCTTCATCACGCTCGATCCGTACGCCAACGCGTTCAACGCGGGGCCGACCGGCGCCGGACACCAGCGCGACAAGACGGCGATGACTCCGGACGTCTGGGAGCGCAAGTACGAGGTCGACTCGCTCTGCTACCCGCTGTACCTCGCGGAGCGGTTCGCGCGGGTGACGGGGAAGGTGGATGTGTTCGACGACCTCTATCGGCGCGCGGTGGAGCGGGTCGTCGAGACGTGGGAGGTCGAGCAGGATCACGAGGCGCGGTCGGCGTATCGGTTCCATCGGCGGTTCACGCGGCGGAGGCGGTCGCCGGTGGCGGTGACGGGGATGACGTGGAGTGGGTTCCGGCCCAGCGACGACGCGTCCGTGTACGGATACAACGTGCCGGGGAACATGTTCGCGTCCGTCGTGCTGGGCGTCCTGGCCGGGGGTGACAGTGGGCTGATGGCACGTGCCGCTCGGTTGCGGGACGGGATCGAGCGGGGACTGCGTGAGCACGCGGTGGTGGACGATCCGGTGACGGGGCCACGGTGGGCTTACGAGGTGGACGGGCTCGGGGGTGTGCTGGAGATGGACGACGCCAACGTGCCCAGTCTGCTCTCGTTGCCGCGGCTCGGGTACTGCGCGATGGATGATCCGATGTACCTGGCCACGCGGGCGTTCATTCTCAGTCCGCGCAATCCGTACCACTACGCGGGGAGTGCGGCCTCGGGAATCGGGAGTCCGCACACGCCGCGGCGGCACGTCTGGCCGATCGCTCTCGCCATGGCCGCGCTCTGCGACCCGGACGAGGCGGTCAAACGCGCCGCCGTCGCGAACCTGCTGGCCACCCGCGGGGGGACCGACCGGATCCACGAGTCCTTCCACGTGGACCGGCCGGACAAGTGGACCCGCGCGTGGTTCTCCTGGGCCGAGGCCACCTTCTGCGACCTCGTGCTCGACTGCTGCGGATTCCCGGCCGCGCCGCCGGACTAGGCGCCGGCGCCGTAGCGCTCCTCGACGAGGTCGTAGACGACTGCGACGACCTCGCGCTGGACGTGGTCGGGGAACATGTACCAGCCGGGGGTGTTGTTGACCTCGTTGATGAAGTAGCCGTGCGGGGTGTCCAGGACATCGAGGCCTGAGACGGTGATCCCCATCGCGCGGGTCGCGGTGAGCGCCATCTCGGCGAGCTCGGGGGTGGTCTCGACGCGCTCGGGCTTCGCGCCCTGCATGATGTTCGCCCGCCACCGGTCGCCGCCCGCCGGGATGCGGCGGAAGGTCAGCGGCAGCCGGTCGCCGACGACGGTGACGCGGATGTCGCCGCCGGGGTGCTCCAGATAGGGCTGGCACTGCAGCACGGGGTACGCGGCGAGCAGGCGCTCCGCGATGGCCAGGTCCGCGGGGTCGTCGAGGTCGCTGACGCGCTCGACGTCGTTGCCGCCGTAGCCGAAGCAGGGCTTGAGGACGACGCGCTCCCAGTCCTCGATCGCCGCGCGGATCTCGTCGAGGCCACGGCAGGAGCGGGTCGGCACGATCGGCAGGCCCACTTGGCCGAGCCTGCGCATCGCGATCAGCTTGCACTCCACCGACAGGTAGACCTCGGCGGGGTCCATCAGCGGCAGGCCGGGGACCGTGGAGAGCAGGGCGAAGCGCTCGTGGTCGGACTGGAAGCTGTCCGGCCGCAGCTCGGCGCGCGACATGACGACGTCGAAGCGGCCGGCGACCGGCTCGCCGAGCACCGTGACCTCGGGCACGCCGCCCTCCCAGCGCACCGCGATGTCGTCGAGCGTGAACAGCGTGGTCTCGTGCCCGCGCTCCCTGCCGACGACGGTGAGACCGACCGACTCGGTCTCCTCGGCGTCCCAGCCGAGTATTCCGATCCTCATCCGACTGCCTCCAATTCCCTGAGTCCGTCCAGCACCTTGCCGAGCCGGGCCTCGATCAGCTGCGTCTCGGTCCAGTCCTGACCGATGACGAGGTACTCGATCGTGCCGGTCGCCGCCGTGTTGTCGGTGGCGACGATCACGCCGCACGGGTCGCCGCGCCGCTCGTAGCGCAGGCCCTGCGCGTCCAGCTCGGCCAGCAGCACCGGCAGCGCGGGGGCGGGCAGGCCGTTGGACGAGGCGAGCACGTAGCGGTCCAGGTAGTCCGGGCCGAGCAGCCGGCGCGCCATCACGTCGAGGTTGGTCGCTCCCCCGGCCCGGCCGTTGAACTCGGTGAACAGCAGCCGCCCGGCCGGGTCCACGATCAGGTCGATGTTGACCAGGCCGCGGTAGCCGACCTGCCCGGCCAGGATGGCGATCTGCTGGCTGCACGCGCCGAGCTGAGCGTGCAGGGAGGGCGGCAGGTCCTGCGGCGGGAAGACGTAGCCCTTCCACTGCGGGGCCATCCGCATGTCGCCGTAGTTGACGAGCACCGGGGCTCCCGAGGCCGGGACGCGCACCTCGGAGGAGAGGGTGCGGCAGGCCGGGTGGTAGACCTCGACGACGTGCCGGGCGGGCGCGGTGCCGCCGGGCAGCTCGGGTCGCTCGGCCAGGCCCAGCGGGGCGAGCGCGGCGCGGACGTGCGCCGCGGTCACCGCCGCCGGGCGCACCGCGTGGTACGCGCCGACCCGTTCGACCGTCGGATCGGTGCTGATCAGCACGTTGCCGTCGCCGCCGGAGTTCTGGTCCTGCTTCACGATGACCGAGCCGGTCCGGCCCAGCAGCTCGACCACGGTGTCGACGAGCTCGGCGCCGCGGTCGGCCACCCGGCCCTCGGGTATCGGCACGCCGCACGCCGTGGCCAGCGAGCGGAAGACGACCTTCGAATTGGCCAGGTCGGCGGTGCTCTGCGCGAACTGGTCCGCGGCGGCCGGTTCGAGGCCGAGCAGGCGCTCCCAGCCGGCCACGTCGCGGTCGTGCAGGTAGCACTCCACCCGCCAGTCGCCGAGCGGTCGGCCCGACGCGGCGATCAGCTGCCGCACCCGGGCGACGGCCTCCGGCCGCTCCCCCGGGTACCAGGTCTCCCCCGGGAAGTCGCGCAGGCTGAGCACGGTCGGCGGACCGGCCAGCCCCAGCAGGTCGCTGAGATAGTCGAGGAAGGCGTGGTTCACCGGCCCCGGGACGACGGCGATGTCGCCGTCCTCGAGGGTCCAGAGCAGGCGGTCGCCGATCACGTCGTAGAACGGGCGCACGTCGGCCGGGATGTCCTCGGGCCTGGCCGTCATCGCCCGGCTGTTCGGGTTGGCGAGCAGCAGCTTGGGCATGATCGCCGCTCCCTACGGCCGGTCCACGGCGACGGGCCAGGAACCGGGCTCGTCGATCCGGGAGACCAGCGGGATGTCGCGGATGTCGTCGTGCTTGAGCACCCACATCAGGAAGCGCTCGACGCCCATCCCGAAGCCGGCCGTGCGCATCGGCAGCGCCTCCTTCATCCGCACGTACCAGGCGTAGTCGCCCTCCGGGACCCGGTGGTGGGTCAGCGCCTCGCGGACCTGGCGCGCGTCGGTGTGCCGCTCGCCTGAGCCGACGACCTCGCCCATCCCGAAGAACAGGTCGGCGTTGGCGGCCGTGCGCCGCTCGGCGTCGCCGTAGGCCTGGTAGAAGGGCACGGACAGGTGGTCGAAGTGGGTGACCCAGCAGAACTCGTCGATCAGCGCCATCAGCCGCTGCTCGCCGAGCCGGGTGAGCGTGCGCCAGGTGCCCTCGTCGCGCACGCAGGACGGGTCGTGGTGCAGGATCCGCGCGGCCTCCTCGAAGGTGAGCCGCTCGAAGTGCCCGGCCCGGCCGGACATCCGCTCCAGGTGCGAGACGTCGCCGGTGGCCGCGAGCAGCCGCGGGCCGAACTCGGCGAGCAGCGCGCCGGACAGGTGCTTGACGTAGCCCTCGACGTAGTCGATGAGCTCGTCGAGCCCGCCGGGGATCTCGGCCTCGCTGTGCGTGAACTGGCCGAGGTGGGTGCGGTCGGGCCGCTCGCCGCGGAAGGACGGCATGATGTTGTACGAGCCCTCGGGGCTCAGCCGGCAGGCGTACTCGAGCAGGAACTGCATCGAGTCGGGCAGGTAGGTGTCGACGCCGCTGACGGTGACCGGCACCGGCTCGGAGTCGCTGCCGAGGCCGGTCGGGCAGGTGATGGTGCGGGTGGTCAGCGGCAGGTAGGAGGCGCGCAGGCCGCGGCCGCGGGCGTACTCGACGGTGCCGCGGAGCACGGCGTCCTCCAGGTCTGCGATCAGCCGGTACCACGGGGAGCGCAGCGAGGCGAGGTAGGCCTCGGGGTCGTTGCCCCAGGTCGTGGGCGGGCGCAGCAGGTCTTCGGCGACGAGGATGCTCATGGCGGTGGTCTCCTTCGGTGCGTGTCAGGGCTGGATGTTCTGGTGGCCGCGGAAGACGTTCTCCGGGTCGTAGGCGCGCTTGACGGCGGCGAGCCTGGCGTAGCGTTCGGCGCCGTACAGGGACTCGGCGGCCCCCGGCACCTGGTTCTGCAGGTAGTTGACGTAGACGCCGCCGTGCTGCCAAGCGGCGAGCGCGTCGACGGTGCTCCGGGACCACGCGGCGTTCGCGGCGTCCTCGGCGGGGTCGGTCCACTGGGCCGAGGCGGTGCACTGATACGGCGCGGTCCGTTGCGGGAAGGCGCTGCCGACCTGGTCCGGGGCGTCTTCCGGGTCGGGGTCGCCGATCGCTCCGCCGAGGAACTCGAAGTCGATCGAGGAGCGGGGCGAGGGGCAGGACCCGGCGGCGTCGATCAGCACCCGCTCCGGGCCGCCGGTCAGCTCACTGAGATAGCAGGACTTGGTGTAATAGCGGTTGCCGTGCGGCTCGCCGTGGTCGCCGAGCGCCTGGACGGCCGCGTACGGCATGACCCCGGAGGCGGTGGCGGCCGGCTTCGGGCCGCCGAGGCGCCCGGCGGTCCGCGCGTGGCCCGACCGCGGATCGCCGAGCCAGAGCACCGACAGGAAGAGCGAGGGCTTTCCCTGGAGCGAGCGCGGGATCCAGACCGCCTCGCCGGCGCGCTTGAACGCGCCGACCGCGTGCAGGTCAGGGCCCTGCGCCTCGGCGTACTCGCGGTACGCCGCGAGCGTGTCGGCGGCGTCGCCGAGTCCGTAGACGGCGGTGTGGAAGTAGGTGCGGTCCACCGGGCGCAGCCGGAGCGTGAACCGGGTGACGACGCCGAAGTTCCCGCCGCCGCCGCGCAGCGCCCACAGCAGATCAGGGTGCTGCTCCGCGGACACGTGCACGATCCGTCCGTCGGCGAGCACGACCTCGGCGCCGATCACGTGGTCGCAGGTCAGGCCGTACTTGCGGGCCAGCCAGCCGTAGCCGCCGCCGAGCGCGAGCCCGCCGAGGCCGGTGTGCGAGACGACGCCGGCCGGGCAGGCCAGGCCCAGCGGCACGGTGGCCGCGTCCACGTCGCCGAGCAGGCAGCCGCCCTCCGCGGTGGCGATCCGGGCCGCGGCGTCCACCCGGACCTCGCGCATCGGCGAGAGGTCGATGAGCGCGGCGCCGTCGGCGACGCAGATCCCCGCGACGTTGTGCCCGCCGCCGCGCACGGTGACCGGCAGGCCGAGCTCGCGGGCGTGCCGCAGGGCCGCGGCCACCTCCCGCGCGTCGGCGCAGCGGGCGATGAAGGCGGGACGGCGGTCGTACATGCCGTTCCAGATGCGCCGGGCCCGGTCGTAGCCGGGGGAATCCGGCGTGAGCAGCGCGACGCTCGGCGCGGTGAGCAGTTCGGTCATGGCTGGTCCTTGGCGATGGGCGCGAAGCGCGGCGCGGCCGTCGCGGCGTAGTCGCGGGCGCGCAGTTCGACGGAGCGGTCGAGCCGGGCGAGGTTGAAGTAGATGTGCTCCTCGTCGAGCAGCCGCGGGTCCGCGACGACGCCGAGGCGCGGGTCGAAGGAGAAGGGCATGATGGTGCCGATCACGCAGCCGGACAGGTCCTGGGCCACGTCGGCGGGGGCGAGCCGCGCGTCGTTCGCGCCGTAGAGGCGGCGGACCGCCTTGAGGTCGACGCGGGTGTCGCCGGGTACGACGGCCACCACGTGATCCGTCCGGTCGCGGTAGCGCAGGGCGACGACCATGCACTTGGCCGCGGCGGACAGCGCGTGCCCGCGCAGCTCGCTGGCCAGGTCGGTGCGCCCCTGCGGCTCGTGGTCGATCAGCCGGTAGGGCACGCTGACCGCGTCGAGCAGCCCGAGCAGCGCGCGGGAGGCCTCGGGCTCGGCGAGTTCCTGGGTGATCGTCACAGCCCTGCCTCCTCCAGCGCCTCGTCGAGGATTGCGATCGCCTCGCGCGCCTCGTCCGCGGTCGTGTTGCAGGGCGGGACCATGTGGATCCGGTTGTAGTTCGCGAAGGGCCACAGACCGCGGCGCTTGCACGCGGCCAGCACCGCGTCCACGGGTCCGGTCTGGCCGGGGCCGGCCGCGTAGGGCACGAGCATCTCCCGCGTCTCGCGGTCGCGGACGAGCTCCACGGCCCAGAACACGCCGAGCCCGCGCACCTCGCCGACGGCCGGGTGCCGCTCGGCGAGCGCCCGCAGGCCGGGGCCGAGCACCTCGCTCCCGAGCCGCGCGGCGTTCTCGACCATGCCCTCCTCGCGCATCGCGGTGAGCGTGGCGACGGCGGCGGCGCAGGCGAGCGGGTGCCCGGAGTAGGTGAGGCCGCCGGGGTACACCCGGTCCTCGAAGAACTCCGCGATGCGCGGCGAGATGAGCACCCCGCCGAGCGGGACGTAACCCGAGTTGACGCCCTTGGCGAAGGTGAGCAGGTCGGGCACGACGTCCCAGTGGTTCACCGCGAACCAGGCGCCGGTGCGGCCGAAGCCGGTCATCACCTCGTCGCAGATCAGCATGATGCCGTGCCGGTCGCAGAGCTCGCGCAGCCCCGGCAGGTAGCCAGGCGGCGGGACGAGGACGCCGCCGGTGCCGATGATCGGCTCGACCAGCAGCGCGGCGATCGTGCCCGGGCCCTCGAACTCGATGACGCGCTGCACGTGGCGCAGGGCCCGCTCGCACTCCTCGGTCTCGTCGCGCGCGTCGAAGGCGGAGCGGTAGAGGTACGGCGGCTGGAAGTGCACGGCCCCGGCGGTGGCGGTGTCGTTGGGCCAGCGGCGCGGGTCGCCGGTGAACTGGATCGCGGTGGCGGTGGCGCCGTGGTACGAGCGGTAGGCGCTGAGCACCTTGTGCCGGCCGGTGTAGAGCCGGGCCATCCGCACGGCGTGCTCGTTGGCGTCCGTGCCGCCGTTGGTGAAGAAGATCTTGTCGAGTCCGGCCGGGGCGAGCTCGGCCACCAGGCGGGCCGCCTCGCCGCGCCTGTCGTTGGCGAAGGTCGGCGCGACCATGCACAGCCGCGCGGCCTGCTCGGCGATCGCGGCGACCACCTTCGGGTGGTTGTGGCCGATGTTGAGGTTGATGAACTGCGAGGCGAAGTCGAGGTAGCTGTTGCCCTCGTAGTCCCAGAAGCGGCGGCCGCTCGCTCCGGCGATCGGCAGCGGATCGATCCGGCCCTGGGCGGACCAGGAGTGGAAGACGTGCGCGCGGTCCTCGGCGCGGATCCGGGCCGCGGTCTCGGCGGCGGTGTCCACGAGCGTTTCCATCAGGGTTCTCCTTCCAAGCGGGTGCGGCGGGTGTTGGGGGCCAGGGCCGCGCGCTCGCGGTCCAGGAAGTGCCTGATGTCCGCGCCGACCTGGTCGATCAGCGGGATCGGCGCGGCTCCGGGGCCGGCCCGCAGCAGCTTCTCGTTGCGCCGCAGCACCGGTCCGGACAGCGGCAGCCGACCGGGATCGGCGAGCCGGATCGCGCCGGAGCTGTCGCGCATCGGGACCACCCGGCTGTGCGCGTGCAGGCTGGCGCTGAACGGGATGTCGAGGCGGCCGGCGTGGAAGGCCGCGGCGATGTCGGCGGGCAGGTCGGACCCGGCGAGCACCGCGTCGACGAGTTCGGTGGTCTCCCGGACCAGCCAGTGCATCTCCTCCTCGACCCGCGACTCGTCGACCTCGGCGAAGCCGAACAGCTCCCCGGCGCCGAGCGTGGCGAGCCGGATGCCGCGGATGTTGGCGTCCGCGTCCGGGATTCCGTAAGCCTCCTGATACGTCTTGTTGATGACCTTGGCCGCGCCGCCGAGCCGGCCGACCAGGCCGCCCTGCAGGATCAGCGCGTCGGCGAAGTCGGGGGTGCGCGGGAAGACGCCCATGAACTCGTGCAGCACCGGGAAGACCTCGACGTCGGCGCCGAGATAGCGCCTGGCCAGCAGGGGGAGGCAGCGCAGGGCCGCGATGTCCTGGTGCGCCTGGCCGCCCTGCGGATAGGCCGGGGACAGGCAGCGCACGCCCTCGCGCGCGGCCGCCACGGCCTCGAGCAGGACCACCGCGAGGCTGACCGCCGGGGGCATGAGCACCGCCGTCAGCGTGCCGAACAGCTCCCGGTCGATCAGCGCGCCGACCTCGGCCAGCCGCCCGCAGACCGCGTCCACCTGCCGCCAGGCCTCCAGCGACTCGCGCAGCGGCACGTCCTTGGAGTACGGGAGGTTGTAGCCGATCCCGCCGCCCTCGAAGGAGGTGATGCCGGAGGCGAGGGCGACCGCGAACAGGTCGCGGGCGTCCGGGGAGCCGTGCCGGATCTCCAGCGGCACGGCCGAGATCCGGGTCAGCTCGCGCCCGCGCCGCCAGCCGTGCGCGACGAGCGGGTAGCCGTTGAGGTCCTCGGGCCGCTCGCGCAGGGTCAGCTCGGCGGTGCGGAAGTGGCGGAGCCTGGTGTGCGAGTCGATGGTCACGGACTGCATCCCGGGGCCGCCCTCGTCGAGGGCCTCGAGGAGTTCGATCATCTCGCCGTGGCCGCCGACGCCGCTGCGCGGCTGGATCAGCGGGACACCGCGCCGGGCCGCGTCCCGCAGCGAGGTCACCGCGCGGGGCAGGCTCGGGTCGAGCAGGTGGTCCACGGTGTCGGACCACGCGGGCAGCGTCGCGGCGACGGCGGGGTGCACCTCGATGCCGGCCAGGTCCACGAGCTCAGCCATGGCTGCTCACCCGGTCCGGCGTCTCGGTCCGGCTGCGGCTGCGCGGGCGGCCCAGCTGCTTGAGGATGCGCGGTAGGTCCGCCGGATCCTCGACGATCCGCTCGACGCCGAGCTCGAACAGCCGCTGGAAGGTGCGCTCGCTCTTCCGGCTGCCCACCGAGAGGTTGCCGCCGAGCACCACCGGGCAGTCGAGCCGTCCGGCGGCGCGCAGCGCGGGCAGGTCGGCCAGGTCCTGCACGGCGTGCCCGTTGAGGCTGCCGATCAGCACCGCGAGGGCCTCGGGGTGCGCGGCGTGCGCCTCGGCGAAGTCCTCCAGCGGCGTGCAGACGCCCAGGTTGACCACCTCGTAGCCGCTGTGCCGCAGCTGCAGCTCGATCAGCCGGTTGGCCACCGCGTGCGCGTCCGACCTGGCGACGCCGAGGATCACGAGTCCGGGCGAGCGCTCGGAACGTTCGGTTCTGATATCCATGGCCTTACTCCTTTTCGCTCAGTCGTCGAAGGCGGCGAACAGTTCGCGGCGGCTGACCTCGGCGAGCCGGGCCGGGTCGTACTCGGCGGGATCGGCGGCGCCGAGCGAGTCGAAGACGTGGCCGATCGCGGGCGCCAGGCCCCAGACCGCGCGGTACGGCGGCCAGCCGCGGCCGGGCTCGTGCGCGTCGCGCTCGCGGGCGAAGATGTAGTTCGCCCACTCGCGGGTCATCGGGTGGCGGTGGTGGAAGTCGTGGCAGACGGTGTCGCCGGTCAGCACCAGGTAGCGCGCGGGGAAGTGCACCAGTGCGAGGCGCAGCCACCAGCGCAGCCAGGCGGCGGCGCGCCGTGCTCCGCGCGCCTCGGGCCCGGGGGCGGCCTCGCCGATGAAGATGGCGTTGGTCAGGCTGCCGAAGTAGGCGCGGCCGCGGCCGGCCTGCCGTCCGGCGGGCGGGAAGGTGTGCTTGACGCAAAGTCTCAGGGTATTGCTGATCTGGTAGAAGAAGGTGGCGGGCAGCAGCCAGCCGACGGCCAGGAAGGTCCAGCCGTGCAGGAGCCAGGCGGCCGCGGCGACCCCGGCGAGCCAGACCCCGAACAGGATCCGCTCCCCGGCCCCGGCGCCGTGCAGGTAGCTGCGTATCCGGGCGTACAGGAAGCGGCCGTGGAAGACCGGCGAGGCCAGGCGCGTGATGACTCGGCGCCACATCTGGCGGCGCGTCAGTCCGGGCCGAAGCCGCAGGCTGACCAGGAAGGCCTGGACGGTCGGGTCGCGCAGGGTCATGTGGTGCACGCCGTGATGGTCGGCGACGTGCTCGGTGCTGTAGCGGTCGAAGTGCTGCACGACCAGCAGTCCGGCGACGAGGCGGCCGAGCAGCCGGTCGGTCCGCTTGCGGTTCCACATGTTCCGGTGGGCGCACTGGTGGTAGATCATCATGCGCAGGTTGCGCATGCCGTGCAGCGTCATCCCCCAGCCGACGATCAGCAGCCAGAGCCGGCCGCCGCCCGCGCCGAGCGCTTCGGCCGAGACGGTGAGCCCCGCGGCGAGCGAGACGAGCGCGCAGACCAGGTGCGTGGCCGGCGTGAGGCGCAGCGGACGCTGGCCGAGGTGCGGCTTGCCGCTGAGCAGCGTGAGCGGCAGCGCGAAGATCCGCGGCAGCACGGTCAGCGACTCCCGGACCGGGTCGTACGCGAGGTTCCCGGTCGCTTCGTGCTCTGCGATGTCGGGCCGCGTCGTGTCGATGCTCATCCGGCCTACCCCCACTCCTTCTCGAGTTCGAGGGCCGTGGCGATGATCAGCTCGATGATCGCGTCGACCTGCTCGGGGCTGGTGGCGGGATTGAGAAGCATCAACTTGAGATAAACACGTGAGGTTCCGTCGGGCCGCGGGACGCGGGTGCGGGCGGTCACGAGCGTGCCGTCCGTCATCAGGCGGCGGCGCAGTCGGCCGTTGAAGTCGTCGGCGTCGATGCCGGGGGCGGGCAGGAAGCGCAGCAGCACGGTGCTGAGCGGCGGCTCGGCGGCGAGTTCGAGCCGTGATTCGGCCCGCACCCGCGCGGCGGCGTGCTCCGCCAGCGCGTGGCACGCGTCCACCGCGCCGCCGATACCCGCGGCGCCCTCGGAGCGCAGCACGGCGGCGATCTTGAGCGCGTCCACCCGGCGGGTGGCCTGGATGGAGGTGCCGTAGCGGCCGATGAACCCGGCGGCCTTGTCGTCGTCGGCGTTGAGGGTGGTGACCTGGCCGGACAGCGGGTCCAGGTGCTCGGCGTGGCGGACCAGGAAGACGGCGGCCGAGGCGGGGGCCCAGCCGAACTTGTGCAGGTCCATGGTGATCGAGTCGGCCTCGGCGATGCCGTCGAGCATGCCGCGCAGCCGGTCGGAGAACAGGGCGCCGCCGCCGTACGCGGCGTCCGCGTGCAGCCAGACGCCGTGCCGCCGGGTGACCTCGCGCAGAGCGGGCAACGGGTCCACCCAGCCGACGTCGGTGGAGCCGGCGCAGGCGATCAGCATGATCGGCACCTCGTCGGCGGGCAGCTCGGACAGCAGCCGGTCGGCGGCCTCCGGGATCATCCGGCCGACGGCGTCGGTCGGCACGTGCCTGATCTGCTCCTCGCCGATCCCGACCAGCCCGACGGCCTTGCCGACGGAGAAGTGCGCCGACGCCGAGCACAGCACGACCGGCCGCAGCCCGGTCGCCGCGATCCCGGCCCGGAACGTGGGGATCCCGGAGCGCCGGGCGAAGGCGGCGTCGCGCGCGGCGAGCACGGCCATCAGGTTCGACACGCTGCCGCCCGCGGTGAGCGTGCCGCCGGAGCCCGGACCGTAGCCCGCGAGCCGGCAGAGCTCCTCGGTCACCCACCGGTCGAGCTCGAGCGCGAACGGGCCGGCCTCCCAGGCGTGCAGCGATTGGTTGAGGACGGCGGTCACGAACTCGGCGACGGCCGCCACCGGCAGCGGCGGGCACTGCATGCGGGCCACCGCGCCCGGGTGGGTCAGGTCCACGGAGCCCTCGGCGAAGACCCGGACCAGCTCGAGGAAGACATCCGCCGGCTCGGCGGACTGCTCCTCGGGCAGTAGCGGCCCGGCCAGCGCCCGCTCCGCCGCGGCGCGGGAGGCCGCGGGGCCGCCCGGAGCCACCGGCCCCTTGCGCGCCGCCGAGACCGAGCGCAGCACGTCGATCGCCTGGTTGACCAGCGTGCGCAGCTCATCGAGCCCGTCGTAGTCCCCCGCGGGCCGGAAGGCCCGCAGGGACAGGACCGCGGGTGCGGAGTTGCCGCTGTTGAAGCCCACAACGTGCGTCATCTCGTTCTCCTTCCTCACGCCGCCCCTTCGGCGGTCCGTGATTCCAGAGAAGCGAGCGGCGCTATTACGCCTGTTTCAGCGCTGCATCGGCGGCCTTGCGGGCCCGGAAGGCGCGGGCCTTGGCGCGGTTCCCGCACTCGGCCATCCGGCACCAGGAGCGGGAGCGGTTCTTCGAGCGGTCGTAGATCGACCAGCCGCACTCGGGGCAGGCCTTCAGCCGGCCCCAGGTGCCGTCGAACGCGGCCGTCGCGACGAGGGCGGCGATCCTGCCGAGGCCCTGATCAGCGGCGGGAACCAGCGAGGGCACGGCATCGGCGCCGAATCGCACCTCGACCCGCTCGCGCTCCAAGGTCCTGTTGAGCAGCGCGAGCGCGGCGGGGTCCGGCGCCGAGCCCGTGGCGTGGCCCGTGGCCAGGGTGCGCAGCGCCTCGCGCAGCTCGATCGCCCGGTCGAAGTCACGCTGCGTGACCGGCGGCTCCGTCACCCCGACGAGGGCGTGAGCGGCCAGCCAGCGGCCCAGGTCCGCGGGCGTCGTGAGCGCCTCGGTGTCCAGCTCGCCGTCCCAGGTGTTCAGGAACAGCCGCACGGTCTCCAGCGGGAACGGCGCCTCCTGGAGTTGTCCGTCTTCCCGGCTCGCCATCGGTTGACTAACCACCTAACCGTTTTGTAGGTTACTTCTTAGAACCACTGTAGCCGCTCGGACCGTTCCCGCCCACCCCGGAGGACGACATGGCCACGGATACGATCGCCCGCCCCGCGCCCATCGCGGAGAGCACCACCCTTCCCACCGCCGCCGCGCATCGCGGCGGCTACCGGCTCGGCGTGCTCGCGGTGGTCGCGGCCGCCGCGCTGTGGGGCCTCGGCGGGGTTCTCGCCGACGGCCTGTTCCGGCGCGGCGTGCAGCCGCTGGACCTGGTCAGCGTGCGCACGTACCTGACCGCGCTCGGCCTCGGCTTCATCGTGGCCGCGCGTCGTCGGCGCCGCGGGCGCGTGCACGGCCCGGCCGCGCGCGGCGCCCCCTTCACCGTGCTCGGCTTCGGCATCTCCATCGGCGTCGCGAACGCGGCCCTGTTCGTCTCCATCAAGCTGCTGCCGGTCGCGGCGGCGATGGTGCTGCAGAGCCTCGCGCCGGTCCTGGTCGTGGGCTTCGAGTCGGTGCGGGACCGGGTGCGGCCGAGCGTGATCGTCCTCGGCGGGCTGGCCGTGGCCCTGCCGGGCGTCGCGCTGGTCGCCGGCTCGGCCGGCCCGAACGGGTCGCGGCTCGATCCCCTCGGCGTGCTCGCCGGCCTGGCCACGGCGCTCGGCGTCGCGGCCTTCGCGCTCTTCGGGCACTCCGTCACCCGCACCCGCGGCGCGATCGAGGCCAACGCGCTCGCCTTCGCCGTCTCGGCCGCGGGCTGGCTGATCTACGAGCTCTGGCACGGGCTGCCCGGAGCGCTGCTGCACGCGTCGGTGCTGCCCGCCGTGCTCGGCGTCTCCGTCCTCGGCACGCTGCTGCCCTTCGTGCTCTTCGCCTGGGGCTCCGGGCGCACCGGCGCGGCCTGCGGGGCGCTGACCATCTGCCTCGAACCCGCCTTCGGCGCCGTGCTCGCGTGGATCTGGCTCGGCCAGAGCCTCGGCGCGGCGCAGATCCTCGGCGCGGTGCTGGTCACCGGCGCGGTCTCGGCGATCCAGTACTCGGCCTATCGCAGGACCCGGTGACCCGGATCGTGAGCGGCGGGAGGTCGACGGTGCGGTACGCCACCCTGGTGGCGGCCCCCGCCCACGCGGCCGCCCGCCTGCTCGGCGACCTCAGCTCCTGGCCGCTGCTCTTCCAGCGCGTCGAACGGATCGAGCTGCTGGTCGGCCGCGAGCCCGAGGTGCTGGCCCGGATCTGGGTGCGCGAACGCGGGGGCCTCGCCGACTTCACCTGCCGCTGCAGGCCGGCCGAGAACGCCGCGGGCCTCGTCCTGGAGTTCGTCGTGACCAGGCCGCCGCTGACCGAGCTGACCGTGCGCTGGACCGTCACGCCCCAGGGGGCGTGGCAGAGCGTGGTCGAGGTCGCATACGAGTTCCGTGTCATCGGCGACGCGCCCGAGGCCATCGGCCGCCTTCAGCCCGAGTTCGCCCGGATCAGCGACTGGGACCTGAGGTCGATCAAGGAGATGGTCGAGCTGAACGGCTTCGCAGGCACCTGATCACGCGGCGGCCGGAAGCGCGACGGACCACGAGGCGCGCACGTCCGAGAGCTCAGGGGCGTCGGTGAGCACCGCGTGCTGCAGTCGCCGCATCGATCCGGAAGGTTCGAGGCCGAGTTCGCCACGCAACGTGCGACGTAGCGCGTGATACGCCTCCAGCGCTCGCCAGGCATTGCCGGAGCGGTAGAAGGCGAGCATCAGCTGTCGATGCACGGACTCGTTCATCGGGTCACGCGCGGCCAGCACCCGTAACTCGGGGATCAGTTGGCTGTGCCGGCCGAGGCGCAGGTCGGCGTCTATGCGGCTCTCCAGCACGGAGGTCCGCGACTCCTCGAGGGAGAGCGCCTCGAGTTCGAGGATCTCGCCGAGGCTCACGTCCATCAACGCGGGTCCCTGCCACAGGTCGAGCGCGCGACCGAGCAGGTCGGCGGCCGTGCGGTCGTCACCCGCGTTCAGGGCCCTGCGACCGGCGCCGGCGAGGCGTTCGAACTCGAACGCGTCGACGCGGCCGGCCGGGAGCACGAGCCGGTAGCCGCCCGGCCTGGTCTGCAGGATCTCCTTCGCCCGATCCGCGTCGGCGTCCGCGCCGGCCAGCAGCCTGCGCACCTGGAGCACGTAGGTCTGCAGGGTCGTGGAGGCGCTGCGCGGCGGCCTGGCGCCCCAGACCTCGCGCATCAGCGTGCCGACGGTCACGAGGTGGTCGGCCCGCAGCGCGAGCAGCGCGAGCAGTTGGCGCGGCTTGCCCGCGGTGGGCAGGACCGACCTGCCCTGTTCCTGCGCCGACACCGGTCCCAGCACTGTCACATCCATGGACCGAGCGTGGCACCCGGGTGACGGCCGTGCCCAGTGAAACGATCACGAAGCCGGATGTGAATTATTCACATGCGGGCCGTGAAGCAGGGCACTGGGCGTGGTGGTCGGCGCGGCGCAGGATGGCTGCCAGCGCCGCTCCGACCGGACCGGCGCGCAGTGAGTACCCACCGGAAGGGGAACGAACGTGATCAGCGGAATCAGCACCCGTACCCGCACCGTCGCGCAGCGCACGGCCGAGGTGGACTTCTCCCTCGAGAACCTCGCCGACGGCCCGCGCCGCGCGCAGGGCCGGGGCGTCGGCGTGTGCGTCCAGGACCTGATGACGCCCGCCGCCGCGCGGCGGTTCTGAGCCGATGACCGCAGGGCGCGAGAGCCTGCTGGGCTTCAAACGGCACCTGAAGGCGGCCGTCATCCCGGGTGAGGCGGCGTATCTGATCTCGCCGCACGGGGTGCTCGCGCTGCGCGGGCGGCCGATCGAGGCTCTCGCGCCGTTGCTGGACGGCAGCCGCACCCTGGACGCGCTGGTCCGGGACGCGGCGCCGCTGCTGCCCGCCGAGCAGGTGCACGCCCTGGTCGAGCGGCTGGACGAGGCCGAGGTGCTGGCCGCGCGGCCCGCGACGTGCCACGCGGCGCAGTCGGACCTCGCCTACTGGGACCACGCCGGCCTCGACGGGGACCGGGCCGCCGCCGAGGTCGCCGCCGTGCGCGTCGAGCTCCTCGTGATCGGCGACCTCGATCCGGCCCCGGTGTACGACGCCTGCGCGGCCGGCGGCCTGACCCCCGCGCTCGTCACGGCGCCGGGCCCGGCCGGCGCCTTCACCGTCGTGCTCTGCGACGACTACCTCTCCCCCGCCGTCGCCGAGATCGATCGGCGGCAGCGGGCCCGCGGGCTGCCCTGGCTGATCGCGAAGCCGTGCAGCCCGGCGCCGTGGATCGGCCCGATCTTCCAGCCGGGAGCCGGGCCCTGCCTGCGCTGCCTCACCCACCGACTCGCCGGGCACCGGCACGCCGCGCTCAGATTGCGCGCGGCGCTCGGGGACGCCGCGCAGGCGCCGGAATCCTCCATCGCGGCCGCACGCGCCGTCGCCGCGCAGTTCGTCGCGCTCGAAACGGCGAAGTGGCTGGCCGGGGTCAGGCAGCAGGAGCAGCAGACCTTGTACACCTTCGACACGCTCACGCTCGACGGCATCCGGCATCCCGTGCACCGTCGGCCGCAGTGCCCCGAGTGCGGGGACGCGGGGCTGGTCGCAGCCCGGGCCGGCGAGCCGGTACTGCTGGAGAGCCGGTCGAAGGCCCCGGGCGCCGAGCGCGCGGCCGATCCCGGATCGGTACTCGAACGGTACCGGCGGCTCGTCGATCCGCTCACCGGAGTCATCGCCGAGCTCGTGCCGGACGAGGAGGCGAGCGAGTTCGTGCACTGCGTCTCCGGCGGACGGATCGCGCTGCCGGTCAGGCCGCACGCAGAGGACCGGCTGCTGCCGTGGATCCCGAGCGGCGGCAAGGGGATCACGGCCACGCAGGCCCAGGTCGGCGCGCTCGGCGAAGCCGTCGAGCACTACTGCGCGCATCGGCAGGGCGACGAGCTGGTCGTGCGCGGAAGCTATCGCGCGCTCCGTGCCGACGCGATCCATCCCGACACCTACCAGCTCTACGACGAGCGCCAGTACCAGGACCGGGATCGGTGGAACGCAGTGCACGGAGACAAGCACTGGATCTGCGACCCCTTCGACGAGCAGGAGATACGCGAGTGGACGCCTGTCTGGTCGCTCACCCACGCAGGATTCCGGCTGCTGCCGACCGCTTCGCTGTACTTTCACCAGGGCGGTGAGGGCTCGAGCAGCCAGCTCTGCGCCGACTCGAACGGCCGCGCCGCCGGGGCGAGCCTGGAGGACGCGATCCTCCAGGGTTTCTTCGAGCTCGTGGAACGGGACGCCGCCGCTGTCTGGTGGTACAACCGGACCCGGCAGCCGGGCATCGAGCTGGAATCCTTCGCCGATCCCTGGCTGGACCGCGTCCGCCGACGCCATGACGCGAACGGGCGCGCGCTGTGGGCGCTCGATCTGACCACGGATCTCGGCGTGCCGGTCGTGGCCGCGCTCGATGGCGCGTCGCTCGGGTTCGGCGCGCATTTCGACCTGAAGATCGCGCTGCGGCGTGCGGTGACGGAGCTTTGCCAACAGCAGACGCGGGATTGCGAACTCTTCGATCACCTGCGACCGAGTCAGGAGCCTGCGACCACTTCCCGGACCTATGCGTATCAACGTGCGGACGACCTGCGCGAGGACGTCGAGCGGGCGATCGCCCTGCTGAGCGGCGCCGGCCTGGACATGCTCGCGCTGGACCAGACGCGCCCGGACCTAGGTATGCCGGTGGTCAAGGTCCTGGTACCCGGGCTGCGTCCGATGCGGGCCAGGCTCGCGCCGGGACGGCTCTTCGACGTACCCGTTGACCTGGGACGACTTCCGCATCCGACGGATTACCCGGACCTCAACCCGCTGCCGCTGCCGGTCTGAGCGCTCTCCCGCGAGCGCCGGTGCGCCCTATCGGCGGGCGCTGAGAAGCAGTAGCATCACACGAACCGCCGAGGGGGACCAGCCAACAGCTAGCCGACAACAGGATGATGCCCGGAAGGGGTCTCGATGTCCGGTCCGACGCGACGCGCCGGAGACGACGTCCCGCAGCCCCGGCTGGCCCGCCGGATCCTGCTGATCGTGCTGTGCTCGTACGTCTTCATCGGCGTGATCAACCTGCGGCTGGACAATCCGGGGAACTGGTCGCGCTTCTGGTGGCCGGTCGCGTGCATGGCCGTCGTCTTCGGCCTGCAGCTCACGCACATCTCGGCCGACGCGCCGGGCTGGCCGGTCACCCGCAAGACCGTCTCGCTCACGGCGCAGGCCGTCGCCACCTATCTGCCCTTCATCGCGCTGCACGAGATCTGGGGCGGGATGGCGGGCTTCCTCGCCGGCTCGTTCCTCCTGCTCTTCCGCAGGCCGCTGGCCTGGGTCTACTTCAGCTTGACCGTGGCCAGCATGTACTTCTTCGCGGCGCACTACTACCAGGACTCCGCGAACTGGATCGGGTACTACGTCGTCGCCACGATGCTGCTCGGGCTGATCACCTTCGGGATGACGCGGCTGGCGCAGCTCGTCGAGGAGCTGTACGCGATGCGCGGCGAGCTGGCCCAGCTCGCCGTGACCGGGGAGCGGCTGCGCTTCGCGCGCGACCTGCACGATCTGCTGGGCTACAGCCTCTCCTCGATCACGTTGAAGAGCGAACTGACGTACCGTCTGGTGCAGAAGCAGCCGGAGCGGGCGCAGGCCGAGCTCGCGGAGATCCTGGAGATCTCCCGGCAGGCGCTCGCCGACGTGCGCGAGGTCTCCAGCTCCTACCGGCAGATGTCGCTGGCCGCGGAGGCCGCCTCGGCGCGCGGAATCCTGGAGGCGGCGGAGATCGACACCGAGGTGGCGATCTCCTGCGGGCCGCTGCCGCCCGCGCTGGACACGGTGCTGGCGACCACGCTGCGCGAGGGCGTGACCAACATGCTGCGACACAGCAAGGTCCAACGCTGTATCATCACAGCCACCGAGACGGACGGGCGGATCCTGCTCGAGCTGGCGAACGACGGGGTGGCCGATCCCTCGGCGGACGTGTTCGCCGAGTCGGGCAGCGGGCTCGCAAATCTGCGCACGCGGCTGGCCGCGGTCGGCGGGACCCTGGCCGCGGGGGCGGGCCCGGGACGGATGTTCCGGCTCAGCGCGCAGGTGCCGCGCGCGCGGGACGGGAGCGGAACGGGAGGAGTCGGTGGCCACGGCGATCAGGCTGCTGCTGGCTGAGGACGTGCGGATGCTGCGGGTCGCGCTGGCCTCGCTGCTGGACCTCGAGGCGGATCTCGAGGTCGTGGTGGATGTGGAGCGCGGCGACCAGATCCTCGCCGCGGCCCTGGAACACCGCCCCGACGTCGCGGTCATCGACGTGGACCTGCCCGGCCTGGACGGGATCAGCGCGGCGGAGGACCTGGTGCGCCGGCTGCCCGAGTGCCGGGTGCTGATCCTGACCAGCCTCGGCCGGCCCGGCACGCTGCGCCGCGCCCTCAGCGCCCGGGTCGCGGGCTTCCTGCTCAAGGACGCGCCGCCCTCGCAGCTGGTCGACGCGATCCGCAAGCTGCACGCGGGGCAGCGGGTGATCGATCCGCAGCTCGCGCTGGCGACCTGGGACGGGCAGGACAATCCGCTCTCCCGGCGCGAGATCGAGGTGCTGCGCGAGGCGGCCAAGGGCGCCGATCCGGCCGACATCGCGGCGCGGCTCTACCTGTCCAAGGGGACGGTGCGCAACTACCTGACCACGATCGTCATCAAGCTGGGGGCGCGCAACCGGGTGGACGCCATCCGGATCGCGCAGGAGGCCGGCTGGATCCCGTAGCGCAACGGTTCAGGCCCGGCGGGTCAGGAAGACGGCGCTGAACGCGGCCGATCCGGCGATGCCGACGGCGCCGAAGACCAGCCAGGCCGTCGCGGTGAGCGGCTGCGTGGTCAGGTAGGCGCCGAGGAAGTTGCCGACGCCGCCGCCGACCGCCCAGGAACCGGCGTACAGGCCGAAATAGCTGGCCCGGGTGCGCGCGCCGGCGAAGCCCGCGATGATCAGCTGCGAGGCGTAGAGCACGGCCGTCTCGCCGAACATGTAGCCGCACACGCAGGCCAGCAGCCACCAGCGGTTCGTGCTGAAGCCGATCGAGCCGAGCCCGACCGCGACCGCCAGGAAGCCGACGGCGACGGAGCGCCGGGGGCCGATCCGGTCGATCGTCTTCTTGACGAAGGGCAGCGCGGCCAGTCCCGCGACGCCCATGACGATGTAGACCAGGGCGATCCAGCCGACCCCGGCCACGGCGTTCGAGCGGATCGGCAGCGCCACGCCCAGCTGCGTGAACAGGAACCACCACGGCAGCATCAGCACCCAGAAGAGCACGAAGGTCCGGTTGCGCAGCGCCGTCCGCGCGTGAGCCAGGGCGCTGCGTCCCGCGTCGGAGTGCTCGGCCGGCGGCTCGATCGCGAGCACCGTGAACGAGACCAGCAGGAACAGCACGCCGCTGCACACGAACGGGATCTGCGTGCCGAAGCGCAGCAGCAGCGCCGCGAGGGCGGGCCCGCCGATGACGCTCGCGTTGAGCACGGCGTTCTCCAGGGCGAACGCGCGCGACCTGGTCGGTTCGGGCAGCGCGGCGAACAGGCCGCTGACCGGCGCCTCGAAGATCGCTCCTGAGCCGGCGAGCACGGCCGCGCCGAGGAAGAGCCACTGGTCGTGCAGCAGTCCGAGCCCGACGAAGCCGATCCCGCGGGCGATCGCGCCGACCATCATGACGGCGCGCGGGTCGTAGCGGTCGGCGATCGGTCCGCCGATCATCGGCAGCAGCCGCGCGGCGACCAGGAAGGCCGTCAGCACGAGCCCGATCCGGCCGGCCGAGAGGTGGTCGACGTCGGCGAGCTTGACCGCGAGCAGCGGATAAGCCACGTACGTGGCCCCGTTCACGATGAACAGCGAGGCCAGCGCGAGCTGCGCGCTGCGCGGCACACTGCGCAGACCGTCCCGTGCGGCGGCGTATCGCGCGCGCGGGCCACGCGGGGTCGCGTCCTCGGTCTCTGTCACCGTGTCGCTGCTCATGCGGGGGCCTCGATTCGTCGCGGCGTTGCCACGCTCAGTACAGACCGCGGCGGTATCGGCACGGTATCCCCGCCCGGCCCGAGCCTCGCTCAAGCGGCGCGCGAGTGTCGCGCGGTTCGCTGAGTGATGAGAGGAACGGCACCGCCGAGCGTGAGGAGTCGAGTGGCATGGCAGAGATCTTCTTCAGCATCCTCGGGCCGATGGAGGCGCGGGTGGACGAGGAGGTGGTCGCGCTGCACGCCACCCGGCAGCGCGCGATCCTCGCGATGCTGCTGATGTCGGCTGGCCACGTGGTGAGCCTGGACCGGCTGACCGACGCCGTCTGGGACGGCGATCCGCCGCCGACCGCCAAGCGGCAGATCCACATCTGCATCTCCGCGCTGCGCCGCAATCTGCGGGTGCCCGGGCTCATCGCGACCGGCGAGCTCGGCTACCGGATCACGGTGCGGCCCGAGCAGTTCGACTTCGCGCTCTTCGAGGCGGGGGTGCGCCGGGGCCGGGCCGCGCTGGCCGAGGGCAGCCACGCCGAAGCCCGGCACCACCTGGCCACGGCGCTGGCGCGCTGGAACGGCGACGCGCTGGCCGGGGTGCGCGGCCGGGCCGCGCGGGCCATCGCCGTGCACCTGGAGGAGGCGCGGGTCGGCGCGCTGGAGGACTTCATCGAGGCCAGACTCGCCCTCGGCGAGCACCGGGACCTGGTGGACGACCTGGTCGAGCTGGTCGAGCAGTTCCCGCTGCGCGAGCGGATCCGGGCGGCGCTGATGATCGCGCTGTACCGGTGCAGCCGGCAGGCCGAGGCCCTCGCGCAGTTCCGCAGGGCGCGGGCGGAGCTGCGCGAGGAGCTCGGCATCGAGCCCGGGGAGGGGCTGTGCGACCTGCATCGAGCGATCCTGGCCCAGGACGACGAGGTGATGGACCCTCAGGGCGCCGGGATGAGGATGTCCCTGACCAGCGCGTCGAGCTGGGCGTCGGCGTCGAGGAACTGACGCAGGGTCGCCCGGGTGGCGCCGAAGCCGTCGAACTCCTCGACCGTCAGGCCGTCGGGCTCGTAGGCGCGGCGGAAGTCGTCGATCGTGGACAGCTCGGCGATGATCCGCTCCTCGACCGGCACGTCGATGCGGCGGGCGACCGGCAGGTCGTTCTCGTTGATCCGCAGCTGCCAGTCGAAGGGCGGGGAGACGACGAGGTCGCCGCCGAGCAGCTCGGACCACTGCAGGCCGTTGCGGAACGCCGCCGAGAGCACGCGCGACCGGTAGCCGCGCTCCTGGAAGATCGCGTACGCGCGCTTGAGGGCGGCGACGCCGGCCCAGTCGAGGGCGCCGGGCTCGATCAGCAGGCGCCGCTGGGCCGCGACCTGCTTGAGCCAGTCGTCGAGCCGTCCGCCCATGATCGTGACGACGGAGCCGAACTCCCGCTCGGGCAGCCCCTCGGCCGCACGCCGGTCCAGGCCGCGCTCGATGGCCTCGGCGGCCCGGACCGCCTGCGGCACCGTGAACGAGACCGTGACGTTGACGCTGACGCCGCGGTAGGTGGCCTCCTCGATCGCGCGGATCCCGACGGAGGTGGCCGGGATCTTCACGATGATGTTCTCGGCCAGCCGCGAGAAGCGCACGGCCTGCTCGACCAGCGCGTCGGCGTCGCGGTGCAGGCGCGGGTCGGTCTGCACCGACAGCCGTCCGTTGCGGCCGCCGGAGGCCGCGAACGCGGGCTCGAGCAGCTTCGCCGCCTCGATGGAGAGCTCCTCGACGGCCAGCCAGCCGATCGCCGACTCCCCGGCCGTCGGGTGCTCGGCGGCCAGCAGCGCGATCCGCGGCCGCCACACGTCGAGGCGCCTGCTGATCGCCGTGTACGCGATGACCGGGTTGCAGGTCGCGCCGACGGCGCCGAAGCCGATCGAGCGGGACAGCTCGTCCGGGTCCGCCGAGTCGTTCCACAGAGCGGTCTGCGGGAACTCCCTCGTGCCGCGGAGCAGGGCGGACTCCGCGGTCGCGGTGGATACGGCCAGGGTCGTCACGCGGACCTCCATTCGAACGGCACTTTGTACTTACATACTAACATGAGCGTAGAACGCGGGGGTCTCCGGCAGCTCGACCGGGACCGGGCCGCTCGTCTCCAGCGCCTTGACCCCGGCCGCGCACGCGACGGCGACCTTGTAGCCGTCCCACGCGGAGGGTCCGGCGATCTCGCCGCGCCGGGTGGCGTCCACCCAGGCCTGCACCTCGATGTCGTAGGCCTGCTTGAACCGGGTCACGTAGGTGGTGTGCTCGGCGAGCCGGAAGTTCGCGTCCTGCCACAGCTGCAGGCCCTCGGGCTGGCCGATCCGCGCGACGCCGCGCTGGAACACGGCCTCGGTGGCGACCTGGTAGCCGAAGCGGACGCTCACGTTCATCTCGACGTCCACGAGCACGCCGTTGTCCAGCTCCATCAGCACGAGGATCGGCTCGCGCAGGTGCGCGGGGCCGAGCGCGTTGCGCTTGGCGTACTTGACCTCGACCGAGGTGATCGCGGCGTCGGCCAGCCACGGGACGATGTCGAACTCGTGCACGACCGAGTCGTTGATGAGCATCGGCTGCGTGTACCCGTCGGGGACCGAGGGGTTGCGGTGCACGCAGCGCAGCATCAGCAGCTCTCCCGCGGAGCCGCCGGCGATCAGGGTGCGAAGCTGCTGGTACTGCGGGTCGAAGCGGCGCATGAAGCCGACCTGGATCAGCTTCCGGCCCGCCTTCTGCTCCGCCTCGACCACGCGCCAGGAGGATTCGGGGTCCTGGGTCAGCGGCTTCTCGCAGAGCACCGGCAGCCCGGCCTCGAGCACCGGGAGCAGGCCCTGCTCGTGGAACCGGCCGGGCGTCGCGATCACGACCGCGTCGAGCGCGTCGGCCTCGAGCGCGTCCTCGACCCGGGTGAAGGTCTCGGCGCCCGGCGCGAGCTTCGCGGCGGCCGCGGCCCGTCCGGCGTCGGGCTCGACGATCGCCGTCACGGAGGCGCCGGAGATGGTGTTCGTCAGGCGCGCGACGTGGTCGGCGCCCATGATGCCGGTGCCGACGACGCCGACGCGCAGCTCGGAAACGTTGCTCATAGAAGGTTTTCCTTCGTCATCGAAGTCTGCGTCGGGTCAGCGGACGCGGGTCAGCGGGGTGCAGCCGAAGATGTGCTTGCGGGTGCGGGTGGCGATGCCGAGCGGAACGTCGATGTCCACGCCGGGCATGTCCTGCTCGACGATCGCGAAGGTCTCCGGGTCGATCTTCGACACGGCCTCGATGATCGGCGCGAAGTCCGGCACGCCGTTCGGCGGCTCGACCATGACGTCGTTCGCCGCCTCGGCCCAGGCGATGTCGTTCTTGTGCACCTCGAAGCGGTAGTCCGGGTCGACCTGCTTGAGGTGCAGATAGCCGATGCGGTCCGGGTGCGCGTCGATCAGCTTGACGCAGTCGCCGCCGTAGTAGGCGAAGTGGCCGGTGTCCAGGCAGAGGTTGAGGTACTGCGGGTCCGTCAGGCCGAGCAGCCGCTCCACCTCGCGGTAGGTGCCGATGTGGCTGTCGGCGTGCGAGTGGAACTGCTGGCGCATGCCGTACTCCTCCAGCAGCGCCTTGCCGAGCTGGTCGTGCGCGGCGGCGAGCCGGTCCCACTGGGCGGGCGTCAGGGTGCGGGGTTCCAGGGCCGATCCGTCCGCCTCGGAGCGCCACATGTCCGGGATGACGACGATGTGCTCGGCGCCCAGCGCGTGCGCCAGACCGGCCACCTTCACCGCCTGGTCCCAGGCCAGCCGCCACTGCTCCGGGCCCTTGTGGAAGCCGGTGAACACGGTGCCCGCGGACAGTTCGAGGTCGCGCTTGGCGAGCTCGTCCTTCAGCCGCTCGGGGTCGGTGGGCAGGTAGCCGTAGGGGCCGAGCTCGATCCAGTGGTACCCGGCGGCCGCGACCTCGTCCAGGAAGCGGTCCCAGGGGATCTGCCGGGGGTGCTCGGGGAACCAGACGCCCCAGGAGTCGGGGGCGGAGCCGATCCGCAGGCCCTGGTTCTGCGCGGTGGCGTTGTCGGTCATCGTCGTCCTTTTCAGCCGAGGAGGGGGCGCTGCTTCTTGACCTGCTCGACGTACTGCGCGTACGCCTCTTGGGTGCTTTCGAGCTCGGAGACCTGCGCGATCGGGACGTCCCACCAGCCCTCGCCGTCGGGGGCGTAAAGGAGGGGGTCCGCGTCGATGTGGATCAGGGTGCTGGTCGTGCTCGCCTTGGCCGCCTTGATCGCCGCCGAGAGCTGGTCGATCGCGAGGGTGCCCGGGCGGATCTCGATGACGTCCACGCCGTAGCTGCGCGCGTTGGCCGCGAGGTCCGGACCGGCCGGGTAGCGGGTGCCGAAGCGCTGGGAGCCGATGGTCTCCGAGAGGTGGCCGATCGAGGCGTAGCCCTCGTTCTGGATCAGCACGATGATGATCTTCACGCCCTCGGCCACGGCGGTGGCGAGCTCGCTGTGCAGCATCAGGTACGAGCCGTCGCCGACCATCACGATCACGTCGCGGTCGTCGCCCAGGGCGTCGAGCCCGCGCTTGGCGCCGATGCCGCCCGCGATCTCGTATCCCATGCAGGAGAAGGCGTACTCGACGTGGTAGCCCAGCGGATCGCGGACCCGCCACAGCTTGTGCAGATCGCCGGGCAGCGAGCCGGCGGCCTGGACGATCACGTCCCGCGGATCGCTCGCCGCCTGGACGGCGCCGATGATCTCGGCCTGCCCGGGCAGCTCGGCGCCGGTCGGGGCGAGGGCGGTGTCGGCCACGGCGTCCCAGGCGCGCTTCTCCCGCGCCACCCGAGCCCCGAGTTCCGCGGAGACCCGGTGGCCGTCCAGCGCGACGCTCAGAGCACTGATCGTCTCCCGGGCGTCCGCGATCACCGGGAGCTGCGAACCGTGCTTGTACGCGTCGAAGGACGCGATGTTCACGTTGACGAAGGTCACGCCAGGGTTCTGGAACGCGGTGCGGCTCGCGGTGGTGAAGTCGCTGTACCGCGTCCCGATGCCGATCACGACGTCCGCCTCGGCGGCGAGCCGGTTCGCGGCGGTCGTGCCGGTCGCGCCGACTCCGCCGAGGTACTGCGGGTGATCCCAGTTCAGCGAGCCGCCGCCGGCCTGGCTGGTGCCGACCGGAATCCCGGTCCGCTCGACCAACGCCCGCAGCGCGTCCTCGGCACCCGAGTAGATCACCCCGCCGCCCGCCACGATGAACGGCGTGCGCGCGCCGCGGATCGCCGCGACCGCCGCGTCCAGCGCCCAGGCCTCGGGCAGCGGCCGACGGATGTGCCACTCGCGGTCCCGCAGGAACTCGACCGGCACGTCGATCGCCTCGGCCTGCACGTCCTCCGGAAGCGCGATGGTGACCGCGCCGGTCTCGGCGGGGTCGGTGAGCACCCGCATCGCGGCCAGCGCGATCGAGTACAGCTGCTCGGGACGCTGCACGCGGTCGAAGAACCGCGACAGCGGCCGGAACGCGTCGGTGACCTGCAGCCCGGTGTCGTGCGGGAGTTCGAGCTGCTGGAGCACGGGATCCGCGACGCGGGTCGCGAAGGTGTCCGAGGGCAGCAGCAGCACGGGCATCCGGTTCGCCGTCGCCAGAGCCGCGCCGGTGAGCATGTTCGCCGCGCCCGGGCCGACCGACGCGGTCGCCGCGAGCGTGGCCCGGCGGCGGTGCATCCGCGCGTAGCCGACCGCCTGGTGCACCATCGCCTGCTCGTTGCGCGCCTGGTGGTAGGGCAGCAGGTCCGGGTCGGTCACGCTGTACTGCTTGAGCGCCTGCCCGAGCCCGGCGACGTTGCCGTGGCCGAAGATGCCGAAGACGGCGGGGATCGTCCGCTCCCGCGTCTGCCCGTCCACGGTGTACTGATGGGCCAGGAACTCGACCAGCGCCTGCCCGACCGTCATCCTGCGCGTCGTCATTCGGAAGCTCCTTCGTTCCCGAGATAGGGCAGCCTGGAATCAACGCTCTGCTGCTGCCACCGCGACCGGATCCAGGCCTGCCGCGGATCGTCGGAGACCAGCCAGACCCGCTCGGGGTCCGGGCCGGCCATCACGTTGAGGTAGTAGAGGTCGTACTCCGGCGCCGCGGCGGCCGGACCGTGGTAGCCGAAGGGCACCAGCGCGATGTCGCCGGTGCGCACCAGCGCGTTGGTCTCGATCTCGCCGGCCGCCGAGGAGTACGTGGCGAAGCCGCCGAACGCGTCCACGCCCTCAGGGGCCTGCGAACCGCGCACCGGAGCGGCCTCGAAGTAGTAGATCTCCTCGAGCCGCGACTCGTGCCCGGCCACGTGCTCGTCGTGCTTGTGCGCCGGGTGCGAGGACCAGTTTCCGCCCGGCGTGATCACCTCGCACACGATGAAGGCGGCCGCGTCCAGCGCGTCGGGCGTGCCGAAGTTGTGCACCTGCCGCGTGTCCCGGCCGGCGCCTCGGATCTCCACCGGCACCTCGCTCTTGGCCAGGTACCGGCTCGGCTTGCGCACCGCGGTCGGCGCCTCGGCCACCGCGACCCGGCCGGCGCCGGACACCGTCAGCTCCCGGCCCGCCCCGACGTAGAGCACGTCGGTCGGCCCCTCGAAGACGCCGGAGCGGCCCTCCAGCTCGGTCGTCGCGCCGTCGTGCTCCACGGTGAAGCCGCCCGCGAGCGGGATCACGATCCGCTCGACGTCCCCCGCGGGAAGCGGGAGCGACCCGCCGTCCAGCACCGCGACCCGGATCCCGGTGTGCCGCCAGCCGGGAATCGAGGCGTCCACCACCGATTCCCAGCCCTCGCGCATCAGCGAGCCGCGCGGATAGAACCACTCATTGGGAACAGCCATGGTCCCGATTCCTAGTCGTTCTCGGGGAAGCCGAGGTTGATGCCGCCGTGGCTCGGGTCCAGCCACCGGCTGGTGATCGCCTTGAGCTGGGTGAAGAACCGCACTCCCTCGGCCCCGTGCGCCTTCGTGTCGCCGAACAGCGAGTCCTTCCAGCCGCCGAAGCTGAACGTGGCGACCGGCACCGGGATCGGCACGTTGATACCGATCATGCCCACCTGGACGTCCTTCTGGAACCTGCGCGCCGCGCCGCCGTCGTTCGTGAAGATCGCGGTGCCGTTGCCGAAGGCGCCCGAGTTGATCAGCTCGACGCCCGCCTCGTAGGAGGGGACCCGGACTACGGACAGCACCGGGCCGAAGATCTCCTCGGTGTACGCGCGGCTGCTGATCGGCACGTCGTCCAGCAGCGAAGGACCGAGCCAGAAGCCGTTCGCGTCGCCGTCGGGCTGGACGTCGCGGCCGTCGACGACCACGGTCGCGCCGTCCTGCCGCGCGATGTCGATGTACGAGGCCACCTTGTCCCGGTGCTGCTCGGTGACCAGCGGGCCCATGTCGCAGCCGCGGCGGCCGTCGCCGATCCGCAGCGTCTTCATCTTGTCCACGATCCGCGAGACCAGCTCGTCCGCGACCGGCTCCACCGCGACGACCACGGAGATCGCCATGCAGCGCTCCCCCGCCGAACCGAAGCCGGCGTTGATCGCGGAGTCGGCGGTCAGGTCGAGGTCCGCGTCGGGCAGCACCAGCATGTGGTTCTTCGCGCCGCCGAGCGCCTGCACCCGCTTGCCGTGCCGGGTACCGGTCTCGTAGACGTAGCGCGCGATCGGAGTCGAGCCGACGAAGGAGATCGCCCGCACGTCCGGGTGCTCGAGCAGCCCGTCCACGGCCTCCTTGTCGCCGTTGAGCACCGTGAACACGCCGTCGGGCAGCCCGGCCTCCTTCCACAGCGCCGCCAGCCAGATCGCCGCGGACGGGTCCTTCTCGCTCGGCTTGAGCACCACGGTGTTGCCCGCCGCGATCGCGATCGGGAAGAACCAGGCCGGGACCATCGCCGGGAAGTTGAACGGCGAGATGATGCCGACCACGCCGAGCGGCTGGCGGGTCGAGTACACGTCGATGCCGGTCGAGACCTGCTCGGAGAACTCGCCCTTGAGGTGGTGCGCCAGACCGGTGGCGAACTCGACCACCTCCTGGCCGCGGCTGATCTCGCCGAGCGCGTCGGACAGCACCTTGCCGTGCTCGCTCGTGATGATCTCGGCCAGCTCGCCCTTGCGCGCGTCCAGCAGCTCGCGGAACTTGAAGACGATCGCCTGGCGCCGCGCCAGCGACAGCTCGCTCCACGCGGGGAACGCCGCCTTCGCGCTCGCGATCGCGGCCTCGATCTCCGCCTGGTCGGCGAGGGCCACGCGCTTGGTCGCGACGCCGAGGGCCGGGTCGTAGACGGGGGCCGTGCGGCCGGAGGCCGAGGGGTACTCGGCCCCGTCGATCCAGTGCGGGACGACGGGGAGTTCGGCGGTTGACACAGGTGGTTCCTCTCAGTTTCCGTGGACCAGGGCGGCGGCGATGTCCACGGCCTTGGCGACGTCGTCGTCCTGCGGGTAGAGCAGCGTGCGGCCGACGATCAGGCCGTGCACGCCGGGGAGGGCGAGAGCGTCGCCCCACGCCCTGTACATCTCGTCGGGATCGCCGTCGCCGTCCCCGCCGAGCAGCAGCGTGGGCAGCGTCGTCGCCTCCATCACGCGCTCCATGTCCTTGACCACGGGCAGCTTCATCCAGCTGTACGCGGAGGCGGCGCCGAGCCCGGAGGCGATCGCGACGGAGGTGATCACCGCCTCGGGTGACAGGTCGTTGACGACGCGGCCGCCGGCCCACCCGCTCATGAAGGGTTCGAGCATGATCGGCAGCCTGGCCTTCGCGGCCTGCGTCACCGCGCGGGCCGTGGACTCCAGGGTCCGGGCGGTGGCCGGGTCCTCGAGGCTGATCCGGACCAGCAGCTTCGCGGCGTCCAGGCGCGAGGCGACCATCGACTCCACGTCGTAGCCGGTGTACCGGTCGTCGAGCTCGAACACGGCGCCGCGCAGGCCGCCGCGGTTCATCGAGCCGACCGCGATCTTGCCGTCCAGCAGGCCGAGCAGCGCCAGGTCCTCGATGACGTCGGGGGTGCCGAGCACGCCGTCCACGCCGGGCCGGGACAGCGCGAGGGCCAGGCGGCGCAGCAGGTCGTAGCGGCTGGCCATGGCCAGCGGGTCCCGGCGCACGCCGAGGGCGCCGCGGGCCGGGTGGTCGGCCGCCACGATGAACAGCCGGCCGTCGCCGCGCACCAGCGGGCGCCGGGTGCGCGCGGCCAGCGCGGCGGGGATCGCGTCGGGATCGCTGTGCCGGGCCCGGCGCAGCCGGGCGAACGCGTCGTCGCCGATCAGCGGCGCGGTCCGGTCGGCGAGGTCAGGGGTGTGCACGCTCGGGCTCCTTCATGATCTCTTCGACCTCCGCGCTGGTCGGCATGGCGGTCGAGCACTCGCGGCGGGTGGCGACGACCGCCCCGGCCACGTTCGCGAAGCGCAGCGTGCGCTCCAGCGGCCAGCCCTGGAGCAGGCCGTGGCACAGCGCGCCGCCGAAGCCGTCGCCCGCGCCGAGCCCGTTGACCACCTCGACGTGGTACGGCGGGATCTCCAGGCTCCGCTCGCGGGTCTTGGCGAGCACCCCGCGCGGCCCCTGCTTGACGATCGCGAGCTCCACGCCGCGCTCCAGCAGCGCGTCCGCCGCGCGGTGGGGATCCGTCTCGCCGACCGCGACCCGGCACTCCTCGCGGTTGCCGACGGCGACGGTGACCAGCGCGAGCGCCTTCTCCACCTCGGCGCTCGCCGCCTCGGCCGAGGGCCAGAACATCGGCCGGTAGTCGAGGTCGAGGATGGTCCACGGCGCCCGGCCGCGCGCGTCCCAGGCCGTCAGATGCGTGGTGCGGCTCGGCTCCCGGGACAGCCCGGTCACCGTGGCCCAGAAGATCCGGGCCGCCCGGATCGCCGGCAGGTCCAGGTCGCCGGTGGTGATCGCCAGGTCGGGGGCCAGCGGGTCCCGGTAGAAGTAGAGCGGGAAGTCGTCCGGCGGGAAGATCTCGCAGAAGGTGACCGGGGTCTTGAGGTCGGGCACCGTCGCCACGAAGCGGTCGTCCACGCCGAGCCGGACCAGCTCGCGCCGGGCGAAGCGGCCGAAGGGGTCGGCCCCGGTCGCGGTGACGACCGCGGAGCGCAGTCCGTGCCGGGCCGCGGCGATCGCCACGTTGGTCGCGCTGCCGCCGAGGTACTTGCCGAAGGTCTCGGCGTCCTCGAGCCGCACGCCGTCCTGCAGGGGGTAGATGTCCACCCCGATCCGACCGATCGTGATCAGGTCGTACGGCGCGCCGGCCGGGGGCCCCGAGGGCTGCGCTGTCATGCCTTCGCCACTCCTTCGTCGCGCCGGGCGGTGGTTCGGACTCTACTCTACTTTGTGAGTACAAACTTACAAGACCCCGGGCCGAAGAAGAGGTGTGCGCCGAAGCCGGTCAGGTTGTCATAATCTTGTGACAAGCGCCGAGGCTTGTTCTGTCGACGAAGGAGGTTGACGTGCCGGAGGCTGCGTCCGACGCGGAGGCGAAGCTGCCCGTGGAGCTCTTCATGGACATCGACCGGGCCAGTCCGGTGCCGCTGTACTTCCAGCTGGCCAGCCGGATCGAGCAGGCGATCGGCGACGGGACGCTGCGCCCCGGAGCCCGTCTTGAGAACGAGATCGCGCTCGCGGACCGGCTCGGGCTCTCCCGGCCGACCGTGCGCCGGGCGATCCAGGAACTGGTCGGCAAGGGCCTGCTGGTGCGCCGCCGCGGGCTCGGCACCCAGGTCGTGCAGCGGCCGCTGACCCGCAAGGTCGAGCTGACCAGCCTCTACGACGACCTGCAGCAGGGCAGCCGGACGCCGGCGACGGTGCTGCTGACCCGCGCGGTGATCGGCGCCGACGAGCGGATCGCCGAGATCCTCTCCGTGCCGCCGGGCTCCCCGATCCTGCACATCAGGCGGCTGCGATCGGCCGACGACGTGCCGCTGGCGATCCTGGAGAACTTCCTGCCGGCCGAGTTCACGGACCTCTCCGAGGAGGATCTGCGCACGCGCGGCCTCTACCAGCTGCTGCGCTCGCGCGGCACCACGATGAGCGTGGCCCGGCAGCGGATCGGCGCCCGCTCGGCCACGCTCGAGGAGAGCAAACTGCTGGAGATCAAGGCACGTGGGCCCGTACTCACGATGGACCGCACCGCGTTCAGCAACAACGGGCGGGCCATCGAGTACGGGCACCACTGCTACCGGCCGGATCTCTACTCCTTCGAAACGACGCTGGTCAACAAGTAGTCAGCGCCCGTCGGGGGCGGCGGAGGCCGGCAGCGGCCGTCAGCCGCGCGGGAGCACCTCGGGGAGCACGCCGTCGCCCGGCGCGGCGCTCCAGTCCGTCGAGACGAACGAGACCGAGTCGGCGGCGAGCTGCGCGACCCGGGCCTGCGCGTCCGACAGCGAGGGGGCCGTGTCCGAGAGGGCCGGGGACACGTTCTGCGCGTCCGTCGCGATCACCAGGTAGTGGTTCGCGTTGTACCACTCGGTGTTCCCGTCCGAGACGTAGGTCGCCGCGTCCCCGTCGAAGACCACGAAATCGGGCTGGATCGCGGCCGGGTAGCGGCTGCGCGGGTCGCCGGTCTGGGCGCCGAGCACGCTCGGGAAGATCTCCGCGTTCCCGATCCGGCCGGAGGACTCGAGGCCGCTGAGGTAGTCCGCGTACTCGGTGTCGGTCCACAGGTGGTCGAAGGGGTTGGCCTGTTCGAAGGTGCCCGGGATCGCCTCGATGATCACCTTGCCCTGCAGCTGCTGCCGGGTCGGCCAGTTGCCCGCCTTCGCGGCCGCGTCCAGGCTCGGGTACTGCGACCCGTCCGGCTTGGTCAGCAGGTCTGCGGGCCGGTACACGTACTGGCCGATGTGCGCGTCGATGTACGAGTCGAGCTCGGCCGGACCCATCCCGATCGTCTGGTCGAAGCCGGCCTTCAACTCCAGCTTGATCATGATCGGGTTCGCGGTCGGGTGCACGCTCAGCCAGGTCGCGATGTCGCCGAGGCAGCTGTCGAGGTCCTGGCTGGTCTTGCCGGTGTACAGATCGGCCGGGGTGGGCGCGTAGTCGCAGTTGTTGGAGCTGCCGATCGGGTTCGAGTGGCTCACATCCCACTGGTGCGTGAACGGGTTGACCCAGGCGTCGAGCTCGATCAGCGTGGCGCCGGAGTCCAGCGCGTCGGCCAGGTAGGGGTAGGAGGAGTTGTCGTAGGTGTTGTGGATGCCGACCGAGGCGGCCTGGTCCAGCCGCAGCGAGCCGTAGTCCAGGGCCTGGGCCGCGCCGGCCGAGGAAAGGCCCAGGCCGGCCGCGAGCGTGGCGGCGGCGAGGGCGGCGACGCCGTTCCGGAACCGGTTCCGGGCGGAGGCGTACAAGGGCATGTCATCTCCCGGGTGGTGGACGGGGATGCGGTGGGTCCGCACCAGGCAACGTAGCGCCGGTCGGTGAATCAGAGCCATGGTTCGGATGGACTAGACCAGAATCCCTCGGGAGTGACGCGCCGTCAGCGGGCCGAGCGCCGGGGCTTCGACCGATTATTCGGATTCCTCCCGGTCTATGAGATGATGAGCTGCCCTGCCGGACTTCCGGGCCCTGCGTCATCGGGAGGCGAGCGCGTGAAGCGACTCCCCCTACCGCACTTCCGCCTACCTCGTCTCGATCAGCGTCGTCGCCGCCGCGCCCGCAAGCTCTTGCTGGGCGCGGTGGCCGTGCTGGTGATCTCCACGGTGTCCGCGTGGCTCGCGCTGCTGGTCACACCCGCGCAGACCGTCTCCACGGCCGGTCAGACGATCCAGGTCGGCGCCGCGCAACCGAGCCTCGCGCTGTCCGGACCCGGGGAGCTCGACCTGTTCGGCCAGAGCATGCCGACGGTCCTGCGGTTCGACGGCCTCATCCGGCCGAAGCTCGCGCTGACGCACATCTCGCTCGACAACCAGCTGGCGCAGTTCGTGCAGATCTCGGCCAGCAAGCACAACGGAGCCGGCGACCTCAGCTCGGCGCTGGTCAACGGCTGGGAGCACTACTTCTTCTGGCAGACGCTGATCGCCGGGGCGTTCGCCGTCGTGCTGCTGCTCGCGGCCGCCGGTGTGCGCCGATTCCCGCACCGCACGACGATCAAGCTCGTCGCGTTCGGCACCGTGGCCGCGCTCGTGATCAACGTCGGCTTCGTCGCCGCGTTCGCCGCCGGGGCTCCGGGGACGCTGCGCCAGGTGCACTCGCTGCAGGACCTCGTCGGCCGCAGCCCGGTCGGCGCCGCGCCGAATCCGGTCGGCGCGAGCCTGCCCGGCGTGCAGGCCGTCGTCCTCGGCGACTCGACGGCGGCCGGGCTCGGCAATCCGCTCGTGAAGAAGCCGAGCACGCTGGACACGGCGTGCGGCCGCAGCGCCGACTCGTACGCGGCCGATCTGGCCTCGGTCAACGGTTGGAACGTGCTGAACCTGGCGTGCAGCGGAGCGACCGTGGCCGACGGGATCCTCGGCACGCAGACCCTCGGCACCTCGGCCATCGCCGCGCCGCAGTTCGGCGGGCTGGAGCAGGCCTCGCAGGCCTCGGTCGTCATCGTCAGCATCGGCGCGAACGACCTGCAGTGGGAGGCGATGGCCGCGATGTGCGCGATGGGGCCGTCGTGCGACGACCAGGCGACCGCCGCGCTCTTCCAGGCGAACCTCGCCTCGTTCACCCAGGACTACTACCAGCTGCTGCACGACCTGGCCGCGCTGCCGGCGCACCCGCACGTGCTGATCAACGAGTACTTCACCCCCTTCGGCACGAACGTGAGCTGCCTGAGGTCGGAGGGCATGACCGCGGCCAAGACCGTGATCCTGCTCTCCCGCCTGGCGACCCTCAACCGGGTGCTCGCCGAGGGCGCCAAGACCTTCGACTTCACGGCCGTGCAGCCCGATTTCACCGGCCACGAGCTGTGCACCGGCCAGCCCTTCGTCCAAGGCCTGCACGACAACGCGCCGATGCACCCGAACACCGCGGGCGAACTCGCCATCGCCCTCGCCGACCAGCAGGCGCTGAGCAGGCTCGCCGCGTCCACGGCCGTGATGGCGGAGAGCACCGGACCGCAGTAGGCCGGACTGGGAGAGCGCCCTCAGGGGGCGGCCCCGCTCAAGACACGCGGGTTCCGATCAGGTGCCCGATGCCGAAGGTGACCGCCGCCGCCAGCCCGCCGACGATGACCTGGCGGACTCCCGAGCGCCAGCCGGAGCGGCCGTTGAGCAGCCCGATCCCCGCGCCGACGCCGAAGAGCGCGAGGCCGAACAGGACGATGGCCGCCACCAGCGCGGCCGTCCCGCCGCCGATCAGGTAGGGCAACACGACGACGAACGCGCCGGCGGCGAAGGCCAGCAGGCTGGAGATCGCGGCCGACCACGGCGAGCCGAGCGAGTCCGGGTCCAGGCCCAGCTCCTCGCGGGCCAGCGTGTCGAGCGCGACCTCGCGGTCCTCCATGACCCGGTCGGCGACCTTCTCGGCCTCCGCCTTCGGCAGGCCCTTGGCCCGGTAGAGCAGCACCAGCTCGGCGTGCTCCTCCTCGGGGTTCTCCTCGAGCTCCTGGGCCTCGAGCGAGATCTCGCGCTCGAACATCTCGCGCTGGCTGGACATCGACACGTACTCGCCGGCCGCCATGGAGAACGACCCGGCCAGCAGGCCCGCGACGCCGGCGAGCAGGATCGCCGCGCGCGCGGACCCGGAGCCCGCGAAGCCCATGACCAGCGCCGTGTTCGACACCAGGCCGTCGCTGACCCCGAACACCGCCGCGCGCAGGGCGCCGGAGCGGTCCCCGCGGTGCCAGCCCTCGCGCTTGGCGATCTGCCGGCGCGGGTCCGGCTTGCCGCCCTCGATCAGCTTCGTCAGCGCACGGGCGTGGCCGCGCTCGTCGCTCGCCATGCCGGGCGCCGCGTCGGGATCGGCGTCGTACATCCCGGCGTCGGCGCGCTCGGCCCGCTCGATCATCGGCAGCACGGCCTGCGTCGAGAGGCGCCGCGCCGCCACGCCGATCAGCCGCGTGCGCAGACTGGTCCGTCCGGGTGGCGGCACCGGCTCGCCCGCGTCGCGCAGCATGGTCTCCCAGTGCGAGGCGTGCCGCCGCTCGATCGACGCGAGCTCCTCGAAGATCGCCCGGCGCTCGCCCTGCTCGTTCTCGGCGAGGCTGAGGTACATCGCCTCCGCGTCCCGCTCGCTCGCCAGCAGCTCGCGCCACCGCGCAGCGCGCCCGGAGTCGTTCTTCCCGCCGTTGCTCATGGTCCCCATTCTCTAGTATGCAGACATGCACCTGGGACCCCGTATGCCGGAGCTCGCGGCGCTCGAGGTTCTGCTGACGGTGGCGCGCACCGGGAGCTTCAACGCCACGGCGGCGGAGCTGGGGGTGACGCAGCAGGCGATCTCGGCGCGGATCTCCGCTCTCGAAGCGCAGACGGGGGTCTCGCTCGTGGTGCGCGGGCCGCGGGGTTCCGAGCTGACGGCGGCCGGTGTCGTCGTGGCGGAGTGGGCGGAGCGGCTGCTGAAGGCGGCGGCCGAGGTGGAGGCGGGGATCGCGGCGCTGCGGGAGGACGCGCACCGGCAGCTGCGGATCAGCGCGAGCCTGACGATCGCGGAGCAGCTGCTGCCGGGGTGGCTGGTGTCGATGCAGGCGCAGGCGCGCGAGCGCGGGGAGGTCGCGCCGCGCGTCGTGCTGACGGCCACGAACAGCGACGCGGTGATCGAGCGGGTGCGCGGCGGCGAGGCGGATCTCGGGTTCGTCGAGGGGCCGAGCGTGCCGCGCTCGCTGCGCAGCCGGACCGTGGCCTCGGATCGGTTGACCCTCGTCGTCACCCCGGATCACCCGCTGGCGCGCCGGACCCGGCCGGTCGACGCCCGCGAACTGGCGGCGACCGCGCTGGTCAGCCGGGAGCCGGGCTCGGGCACGCGTGAGGCGCTGCGGATCGCGCTGGTGAAGGCGCTCGGGGCCGACACCGCTCTCGCGGCTCCGCTGTTCGAGTTCTCGACGGCGGGCGGGGTACGGCAGGCCGTGCTCGCGGGCGCCGGACCCGCGGTGATGAGCGACCTGGCAGTCCGCGACGATCTCGGCTCGGGCCGCCTGCGCGCGGTGCCGGTGGCAGGCGTGGACCTGCGCCGCGCGCTCAAGGCGGTGTGGGTCGGCGAGCGCGTTCCGCCGGCCGGACCGGCCCGCGACCTGCTCGCGCACCTCGGCGCGCGGGCCTACAAGGGGCGCTTGTAACCGTCCAAGACCGCGGCCTCTACTGGCGGCCTCCGGGTCGAACGAGCCTGGGGGCATGGACACCGATGGACGACGAGGCTTCCTGCGCGACCTGGACCGGCCGCGCAGCGTGTGGGCGAATCTGACACCCAACTGGTTCGCGGCGGTGATGGGCACCGGGATCGTCGCGGTGGCCGCGGCGAGCCTGCCGGAGCACTTCCCGGGCATGCGCAGCGCGGCGACGGCGGTCTGGGCGCTGGCCGCGCTCCTGCTGCTGGCGCTGCTCCTGCTGACGGCGCTGCATTGGCGTGACCACCGCGCGACGGCCCGCGGACACGCGAACGACGCCGTGATGGGCCACTTCTACGGCGCGCCGCCGATGGCGATGCTGACCGTCGGCGCGGGCGGGCTCCTGCTCGGGCGCGACTGGATCGGCCTGCGCGCGGCCATCGACGTGGACTGGGTCCTGTGGATCGCGGGCACCGCCACCGGACTGATCTCCGCGGCCGCCATCCCCTACCTGGCCTTCACCAGGCACCGGAACACGGAGCAGAGCGCATTCGGCGGCTGGCTGATGCCGGTCGTGCCCCCGATGGTCTCCGCGTCCACGGGCGCGCTGCTCCTCCCCTACGTCCCCCCGGGCCAGACGCGGCTGACGCTGTTCGTGTGCTGCTACGCGATGTTCGGCATCAGCCTGCTGCCCTCGATCGTGATCATCACCCTGATCTGGAACCGGCTCGCCCTGCACAAGATCGGCCCGTCGCGGATGGTGCCGACGCTGTGGATCGTGCTCGGACCGCTCGGCCAGTCGACCACGGCGGCTAACCTGCTCGGCGGAAACGCGCACCTGGTGATGGCGAAGCCGTACTCGACCGCGTTCCAGGCGTTCGGCGTCGTATACGGGCTGCCGGTGCTGGGTTTCGCGCTCCTGTGGGCCGCGATCGCCACAGCCGTGACGGTGAAGGCGGCGCGCGAGCACCTGCCGTTCTCGCTGACCTGGTGGTCGTTCACGTTCCCGGTCGGGACGGTCGTGACCGGGACGAGCGGGCTCGCGCTGCACACGGGTTCCGACGCGATCCGCACCGCCGCAGCACTCTTCTACGCCGCGCTGGTCGTCGCGTGGTTCGTCGTGGCAACCCGGACGGCGCGCGGCGCCTACCGGGGACGGCTGTTCCTTCCGGTCCAGCCGCAGGCCGAGAGAATTTCGGTAATCCTGCCGGTCCCGGCTACGTCTCCTGTGCATGGGACCGAACAGACGGAGCGGGTGCAGCTATTCGTACGTTGACGACGATGCGGCCCGTGTGCTTACCTGCACGGGCGAATGCGACTGTCGCGCGACCTGGGGTGTGAGCTCATGACCTTCCCCGAACCCGACCTCGTCAACGCGGCGCGTTCCGGCGATCGGCGGGCGCTCGACGCGCTGCTGGCCGCCTCGATGCCGCTGGTCTACAACCTCGCGGGCCGGGCGCTGAGCGGGCACGCCGACGTGGACGACGTCGTGCAGGAGACGATGCTGCGCGTCGTGCGCGGGATCGGCGAGCTGCAGCAGCCCGAGTCGTACCGCTCCTGGCTGGTGGCGATCACGCTGCGGCAGGCACGCGACCTCGGCCGCAAGCGCAGCACCGCGGAATCCCGCACGGAGGTCCGCGACGAGTCGACCGAATACGCCGACCCCGGCTCCGACTTCGCCGGGGTCACGATCCTGCGGCTGGGCCTGACGGAGCAGCGTCGCGGCGTCGCCGAGGCCACCCGCTGGCTCGACACCGAGGACCGCGAACTGCTCTCGCTGTGGTGGCTGGAGGAGAGCGGACACCTCGAACGCCGCGAACTCGCCCAAGCCCTCGGCGTCTCCGCGACGCATGCGGCCGTGCGCGTGCACCGGCTCAAGCGCCGGCTCGACGCGGCTCGCATGATCGTCGAGGCGCTGCGTGACGCCGGGCGTTGCGGTGGCCTGCGTTCGGTCGCCGCGCAGTGGGACGGCACGCCGACGCCGTTGTGGCGCAAGCGTTTCGAGCGTCATCTGCGCCAGTGCGAGATCTGCGCTCCCCGCGAGCGCGCGCTCGTCCCGGTCGGCCGTCTGCTGCGCGGAATGCCGCTGGTCCCGGTGCCGGTCGCGCTTCAGGCGGCGGTCGGGCACCCGACGACGACCGGCCGCGCGGTCCGCCGTCGACTGCCGCGCAGGCATCCGCGTCTGCTCCCGCACGCGCTCGTCACCTCGCCGCCGGTCGTGGTCGCCGGAGCGGGGGTGGCCGCGGCGGCCGTCGCGGCGTACGTATTCTTCCCGGGCGGCGGGCCCACCGCCCCGGTCACGGTCGCGGCGACGCGTCCGGCCGCGATCACTACGGTCGTCGTGCCGAGCGCGACCTCGGCGAGCCCGACTCCGCCGCGCACGACCGCCGCGCCGCGCACCAGCGCGAGCACGAAGCCCGCCGTCGTCGTTCCGCCCGCGACAACGCGGGCCGGCGACCGCAAGGGCGTCGGCGCGTGGAGCTTCAGCGGCGCTGACCAGGCTCTCGCCGAATCAGGGGCCTCCTGGTACTACACGTGGTCCACCAGCGACCAGGGCATCTCCGCGAGCCACGTGGGTTTCGTGCCGATGATCTGGGGCTCCAGCAGCGTCACCTCCTCGGCGCTGGCGCAGGCCAAGAGCTCGACGAGCTGCGCCTGCGTCCTCGGCTTCAACGAGCCGGACATGAGCGCGCAGTCGAACATGACGCCGAGCCAGGCTCTCGGCCTGTGGCCGCAGCTGATGAACACAGGGCTCGAACTCGGCTCGCCGGCCGTGGCCAACGGCGCCGCGAACGCGGGCGGCTGGCTCGACCAGTTCATGTCCGGCGCGCGGCAGCGCGGCTACCGCGTCAACTTCATCACGCTGCACTGGTACGGCTCGAACTTCGACACGAGCAGCGCCGTCGGCGAACTGCGGACTTACATCGAGGACGTATACGCGCGCTACCACCTGCCGATCTGGCTGACCGAGTTCGCGCTGATCAGCTTCGGCAGCGGCGGCGCGCAGTACCCGAGCGAGACGCGGCAGGCCGCATTTCTGACGGCCGCCACGTCGATGCTGGACGGCCTCCCCTACGTGCAGCGTTACGCCTGGTTCGGGCTCGGCGCGACCAGCGGGCTGCCGAGCACCGGGCTCTTCCAGCCCGGCCCGGTCATCACCCCGGTCGGCACGGCCTACGAGGCGGCGAAGTAGCGGCCGCCATGCCTCTCGGCGCTAAGCAGCATCCTGCGACGCCGCCAGCAGCGCCGTCGCCGCCCTGGTCGCGACCCCGGCGAGATCGCGGATCTCGCCGCCGTCCTCGACCGTGGTCGCGGTCAGCTCTCTGATGCCGCCGAGCAGCAGCAGGGCCATCGGGCGGGACAGCGGCCCCACCTTCGCCTGCCGGAAGACCTCGGTGTCGGTGAGCGTCAACAGCATCTCGGTCATCGAATCGATCGCCTCGCGCTGCACCGTGCGGGCCACGGTGCCGAGCGCGGGCAGCTCGCGGATCCAACTGACCATGATCTCCGGCTCCGAGGCCACCGCCTCGATGTACGCCTCGACCGCCTGCCGCACCTGGTGCCGCCACGGCGCCGACTGGTCCACCGACGACTCGATCCGGTGCCGCATCTTCGCGTTCGTCGCGTAGAGCAGCGCGACGTAGCACTCGTCCTTGGTCGAGAACTCCGCGTAGAACGTGCGCCGCGAGGTGCGCGCGTGCCGGACGATGTCGGCGACCGTCGTGTCGCGGTACCCGCGTTCCCGGATGGCGACGGCCAACCCGTCGACCAGCCGCTGCCGATAGGGCGCGGCTTCGGGGGCGTCCGGGTCTGCGGCGTGCGCGGCGGTGGCGGTCATCGTCCGGCCATTATCCCATTCCGGCCGCGCCCTCATCGAGCGCCGCGCGCCTTGTGCGGCCCGGTACGGAGGAGTACCGTCAGCCTGGTACTCGCCAGTACCACGCCGTTGCCCGCGAAGGAGCGGTCATGACCGACCTGGCCACCGAGAAGTCCGCGAGCACGAAGGCCGCTGTGCGCGTTCCGCCTGGTCCGCGGCGCGGCTCCCGGCTGCACGGCTTCGCGTTCGCCGCCAACCGCCGCCGGGTGACCCGCCGGCTGAGCGACCGCTACGGGCCCACCTTCACGCTGCGGCTGCCGGCCTGGGGCCCGACCGTGTTCCTGAGCGAACCCGCGCTGGTCAAGCAGCTGTTCACCACCAGCCCCGAGCTGATCGGCAACATGGAGCCGAACCTCGGCCGCGTGCTCGGCGGGCAGTCCTTCTTCAACCTCGACGGCGACGAGCACAAGCGCCAGCGCAAGCTGCTGCTCCCGCCCTTCCACGGCCGCCGCGTGCAGTCGTACGAGGGGATCATCGAGGAGGAGACGCTGCGCGAGATCGCCACGTGGCCCGAGGGGGTGCCCTTCGCGACGCAGGAATCGATGATGCGGATCACGCTCAACGCCATCCTGCGCGCGGTGTTCGGCGCGCAGGGCGAGGAGTTCAAGGCGCTGCGCGAACTGCTCCCGCCGATGGTGACGCTCGGCTCGAAGCTGACGATCATGCCGGGCCCGGAGCTCGACCTCGGCCGCTTCAGCCCGTGGGGCCGGTTCCGGATCTACCGCCGCCGCTTCGACGAGATCATCGACCGCCTGATCGCGACCGCGCAGGCCGACCCGAACCTCGACCGGCGCAACGACATCCTGGCCCTGATGCTCCAGGCCCGCTACGACGACGGCGAGGCGATGTCCCCGCGCGCCGTGGCCGACCAGCTGCTCACGCTGCTCGCCGCGGGCCACGAGACCACCGCGACCACGCTCGCGTGGGCCGTCGAGCGCGTCCGCCGCCACCCGGAGATCCTGCGCCGGCTCGTGGCCGAGGCCGACGAGGGCGGCTCCGAACTGCGCAAAGCCACGATCGTGGAGGTGCAGCGAACCCGTCCGGTGATCGATATCACCGGCCGCAAGGTGCGCGGCGAGGCGGTCCCGATCGGGCCGTGGGTGCTGCCGCGCGGCTTCAGCATCATGGTCTCGATCAGCCTGATCCACGAGGACGACTCGGTCTTCCCGAACGCCGCGGCCTTCGACCCGGACCGCTTCGTCGGGGTGAATCCGGACACGTACTCGTGGGTCCCCTTCGGCGGCGGCACGCGGCGCTGCATCGGAGCCGCGTTCGCGACGATGGAGATGGACGTCGTTCTCCGTACCCTGCTGCGCGAGTTCGAGATCGCCACGACCGACGAGCCCGACGAGCGCTGGCACTCCCGCGGCGTCGCCTGGGCGCCGGGCCAGGGCGGGATCGCTGTGGTGCGCCGGAGGCCGGCGCACCACAGCGAATGACTTCCTACGAAATCGAGAAGTTCGCCGACGCCGCCACGTCGTACGGCGTGGTGTCGTCCTTGTCGATCTGCAGGATGTAGCTGCCCGACTCGACGGTCGGCGCGGCGGCCGAGTCGATGTCGCCCTGGCTCACGGCCAGGTCGGACGCCGGGAAGCTGACGTGCACGGTGCTCGACGCCCCGGGCGCCAGCGTGACGCGGGCCCAGCCGACGAGGCGTTGCGGCGGCACCAGCACGGCGCTGACCGGCTGCGCCACGTACACCGGAACGATGTCCGTGCCCGCGGTCGTCCCCGTGTTGGTCACGGTGAAGGTCGCGGTCCCATCGCCGTGGGCGTGCACGGTGGGTGTGACCGTCAGGTTGCTGACGCCGAAGGTCGTGTACGACAGCCCGAATCCGAAGGGATAGAGCGGGTTGTAGGCATGCCCCGGCCCCGAGCCGGTCCCGGCCAACTGGTCGAAGAACTTCGGCTCGTCGCCCAGCGGCGAGGGCGCGGACCCGTCGAAGTCGCCGCCGACGGTCGAGGCGTCCGAGGGCCAGCTCACCGAGAGGTGCCCGCTCGGATCGAGCTTGCCGAAGACCGTCTCGGCGATCGCCGTGCCCGCCTCGGTGTCACCCTGATAGGCCATCAGGACCGCGTTCGCCTTCTCGGCCGAACCGAGCCCGAGCGGCCGGCCCGCGATCACCACGACGATCACCGGCTTGCCGGTCGCCTCGAGCGCGGAGATCAGCGCGGTCTGGTCCGGAGGCAGCGCGGGGGCCGGGTTGTCGCCGAGCCCCTCCGCGTACGCCTTCTCCCCCACCGCGACGACGTACGCGTCCGCGCTGGAGGCGTCGGCGACGGCCGAGGCCTGGTCGGGCGCGTACACGGCGTTCGAGTCCGCGGCCTGGATACCCTTCCACACGGTCGTGCCCGGCGGGATCTGATTCGCGGGCCCCATGCAGCAGACGTGTCCGGCCCCGTACACGCCCTGCCAGCTCACGCTCCAGCCGCCGAGCTGGTTGGTCATCGAGTCGGCGCTCGGGCCGGTGACCACGACATGCGCGGACGCGGACAGCGGGAGCGCGCCGTTCTGGTTGCGCAGCAGCGTCATCGACTCCTCGGCCGCCGACAGCGTCTGGTCGCGGCCCGCGGTCACGGCCGCGTCGGCGGCGTTCGCGTCGACGCACGGGGTGTTCGGGTTGGCGACGCAGGGCTGGTCGAACAGTCCGAGCTGGAACTTCATCGTCAGGATGCGGCGAACGGCCTGGTCGATCCGCGCCTTCGAGATCTTGCCGTTCTTCACGTCCTGCACGATGGCGCTCTGCCACTGGTCGGGCCCGGAGACCTCCATGCTCATGTCGACGCCCGCGTTCACCGCGTCGGCCACGGCGCCCGGCAGGTCGGCGGCGATGTGATACGTGCTCTGCAGCGCGATGACGTCCTGGTAGTCGCTGATCACGACGCCCTGGAAGCCCATCTGCTTGCGCAGGATGTCAGTGAGCAGATAGTGCGAGGAGGTGGCGGGCACGCCGTTGATCGACCCGGAGTCGACCATGACCGCCCCGGCGCCCGCGTCGATGCCGCCCGCGTACGAGGGCAGGATCGTCGACTGCAGATAGTTCAGCGGGAGCAGCGCCTCGTTCCGGTCGTGCCCGTTCACCGATTCGGAGTAGCCGGCGAAGTGCTTCACCGTCGCGGACACGCCGAGCGAGCCGGAGCCCGCCGAGGCCTGCATGCCCTTGACGTCGGCCGCGCCGAGCGCCGCGGACAGCGCCGGCTCCTCGGCCCAGGTCTCGTAGTAGCGGCCCCATCGGTTGTCCCGCGCGAGGTCCTGCACCGGCGCGAACGCCCAGTTCCAGCCGGTGGACCGCAGCGCGTTCGCGGTCAGCCGGCCCTCCGCGTACGCCGCGGCCGTGTCCCAGCTCGCACCCATGCCGATGGACTGCGGGAACAGCGGCGCCTGCCACGGGTGCCCGACCCCGTGGACCGCGTCGATGCCGAAGATCAGCGGAATGTGCAGCCGCGAGTGGGAAACAGCGTACTGCTGGATGATGTTGTACTCATTGGCCCAGTCGTACCCGGTGTTCCCGACGCCGCCCTTGCCGCTGGTGTCCGGCGGGTTGTCGGTGCCTCCGGCCAGTACGGACCCGACATCGTCGGTGACCAGGATCTTCTGCATGCAGGCGGTGTTCGGCATCCCGAAGCCGCTGTTCCCGCCGCAGGTCGTGGAGTCGGGATCGGTCAGGTTGTCGACCAGCTGCTGATCCATCTGGCCGGCCTCCTCCTGCAGCGTCATCCGGCCCAGCAGGTCGGAGACCCGCGCCTGCAGAGCGGCCGAGGAGTTCAGGTAGAGCGGGCCGGATCCCGCCCCGGCCGGGCCGGCCGGGATGAGGAAGAGGCCCGTCGTCGCCGCCAGCAGCACAGCGGGACTCAGGACAGACTTGATGAGCTTCGTGCGGTGACCACGCGACATCGCGGCGCCCTCCAAGGAAGCTAGATTGTTTTTTGCCCGCTTATTCCGTTAAGGGCGGGCGCGAACGTGCTGACGATAGGTCCGCCCGAGGCGCCCATCAAGCCTCTGCGGTTCCGGAACCCCGATCCGGGGCATGTGCTATACTGCGAAGAGCGTAGGGGGCGCGACTTTTCACCGTAGACCCGAGTCCGGTGACGCAAGCCCCGAATCTCTGCGCAGCGACGCTTACTATTCGTCGCAAGTTTTCCCATATCGCCGCACGTCAACCCGCATGCGCTCGTGATGAGTCCGAGCCGCCGCGGCCCGTGCCGCGCCGTGCCATCGCACCTACTTATTTTCATTCATTCTAAGGATACTGACATGACCACCACTCTTGACCGCCCCGCGGCCGCCCGTTCCGAGACGGCCCCTTCCTCCATCCCCCTCGAGCCCGTCAGCGGCATCGCCGACCTGCAGGGCCAGCACGGCTTCCTGAGGTGCGCCGGCTACCTGCCGGGTCCGCAAGACCTGTACCTGCCCGCCGAGCTGATCCGCAAGCACAAGCTGCGCAGCGGCGACCTCGTCGTCGGCACGGCCTCGACGAAGCCCGCGCAGGGCAAGGCGAAGCCGCTGGCCCGCGTCGAGCTGATCAACGGCGCCCCGGCCGACCTGCGCGTGACCCGGCCCCGCTTCGCCGAGCTCACCCCCGTCCACCCGAGCGAGCGGCTGCGCCTCGAGACCGGCCCCGGCGTGTCCGGCACCCGGATCATCGACCTGCTCGCGCCGATCGGCAAGGGCCAGCGCGGCATGATCGTCGCCCCGCCGAAGACCGGCAAGACCCAACTGCTGCAGTCCATCGCGCGGGCCGTGGAGGCCAACCACCCCGAATGCCACCTGATGGTCATCCTGCTCGACGAGCGCCCCGAGGAGGTCACCGACATGCGCCGCGCCATCGGCGGCGAGGTCATCGCCTCGACGTTCGACCGTCCGGCGCAGGAGCACATCGCCATCGCCGACCTCGCCGTCGAGCGCGCCAAGCGGCTGGCGGAGCAGGGCACTGACGTGGTCATCCTGCTCGACTCCCTGACCCGCCTCTGCCGCGCCCACAACAACACCGCCAAGCCCGGCGGCCGCACCCTCTCCGGCGGTGTGGACGCGGCCTCCGTCGCCGGCCCCAAGCAACTGTTCGGCGCCGCCCGCAACCTGGAGGACGCCGGCTCCGTCACCATCCTGGCCACCGCCCTGATCGACACCGGTTCGCGCGCCGACGACTACTTCTTCGAAGAGCTCAAGAGCACCGGCAACATGGAACTGCGCCTGGACCGCGCCCTCTCCGACAAGCGCGTCTTCCCCGCCATCGAGTTGTCCGGCTCCAGCACCCGCCGCGAGGAGCTCCTCATCCCCGCCGAGGAGCTGGACACCGTCCGCCGCCTGCGCCGGGTGCTCAGCGCCCAGCCCGGCACCCAGTCCACCGAGCTGCTGCTCGAGCGCATGAAGAACACCGCGACGAACGCCGACTTCCTCCGCCAGATCCGCCAGACCACCCCGGCTCACCCGGCCGACTGACCATCACTCCCCAGCGAGAAATCCGCTGACCGCCGCCGCCAACTCCGGCGAACTGAACGCACCCCCGTGATCCCCGGGCACCATCACGAACCGCGCATCGCCCATCCGCACGGCCAGCTGATCGGCATCAGAACGCTCATCCGCGTCCCCGATCACCACCAGCGTAGGAACGCTGATCGCCGCCAACTCCTCCTCCGACGTGGCCACGAGCGACTCCAACACCAGCAGCAAGGCCTGCGGATCCGCCCCGAGCGTCTCCAGCCACTGCGCCATCCGCGCCTCAGCCGACCCGGCCTCCAGCTCGTCCCCCGCGACCAGCGCCGTGAGCATCCGGTGATTGGAGCCGCCCGTCTGCGGCCCGCAGACCTTCGCAAGCCCCTGCCCCGCCACCACCGCCCGCCGGGGCCGAGCTCCCCGCACCAACGCCCGGACCACCACCCGCCCACCCAGCGAATACCCGCCGAGGTCGTACTCCCCGTCGGCGAACCCCAGGTGCCTGACCAGCGCCAACACGTCATCCGCCAGCACATCCGCCGGATAGGCTCCCCGATCGTGCGGCCGAGCGCTGTCCCCGTGCCCCCGGAAGTCCGGCACGACCACCCGCCGCCCCCGGATCCCGAAGGCCCCGCCCCGCCCGTACTCGAACATCCGGGCCCCGCCGCCGGCGAACCCCGGCAGCATGATCAACGGCCGCCCCTCCCCCTCCCCCGCCTCCCGAAAGACCAACTCCGCACCGTCGCCGCCGAAGAATCGCTGAGTGTCCATGGCGGACACGCTGTCACAGGTGGGCGTGGGCGGCGAAAACGGGTGGACTCGGCGGCCTCATGTTGCGAGAGTGCCTGAATGCGTTGGAGGCCGGTCGAGGATGACGGCGAGGCGTTGGTCGAGCTTTTCGGCCGCCTCGAGATCGCGGAGAGCGGGCACGCCGGGACGACGTCTGCCGACGTGCGCGACCTGCTCGCCACGCCCGGATTGGATCTCGAAGCCCGAACCTGCGTCGCAGAATCCAGCGATGGTCGACTAGCCGGCTTCGCCGCGTTGCATCCCGCGCCGCAGCCCGGCCAACTCCGCGCTCACCTGAGTGTCGCACCCGACGCGCCCACGGGCACGGCCGAGACGCTTCTGCGCCGGCTCGACGAGTGGGCGGCTGACGGCAGCGGCCCCGTGACGATGTTCCAGCTCCCAACATGCCTGCTGCACGACCAACTGGTCTCCCATGGCTGGACCATCGTGCACAGCTACACGCGCCTGACCGTCGAACTCGATGCCGCACCGACTCGCGTCGCCCGAACGAATCCGCGAGTCACAGTGCGCGCCGCGGCTGACGAATCCGATCAGCGCACCATTCACGCCGTGCTCGAGGACGCGATCGCCGGTCACTGGAACCATGACCGGCGCGACTTCGCCGAATTCGACCTCGCACAGCGCGAACGCGAAGGGTACGACCCGGCTTTGTGGTGGTTAGCCGAAGTGGATGGGGCACCAGCCGGCGCCGTCATCGCACGCGATCCCGCCGAACGAGCGTGGATCGCCTGGCTCGGAGTGCTCGACGCACATCGCGGCCAAGGGATCGGCAAGATGCTGCTACACACCGCCTTCAGTCAATTGCGCGAACGTGGCCATCGCACCGTAGGAGTCGACGTCGACACCCACAACAGCACTGGTGCGGTCATCGTGTACAAGGCCACTGGTATGAGCGTCCTCGGCACTGCGGATCAGTGGCGCAAGATCTATCCGTGATCACCGTCGCGAAGCGACGTTTTTCCTATCGCCGAGAGCTGAACCGATCAACTCGATCGCCCGCGCCGCGTCCGTCGGCGGCGTGGCGGCGTAGCCGAGTACCAGCCCCGGCGCGCTCGGCACCTGGTAGTGCCACGACAGGGGTTGGGTCTTCACGCCCAGGTCCAGCGCCGCAGCTGCCAGGTCGGTGTCCTTGAAGGCCGCGTCGAACGTGATCGTCAGGTGCAGGCCTGCTGCCGCGCCGTGGATGTGGGCTGCGGGAAGATGAGTGCGGATGGCGACGATCATGGCGTCTCGGCGGCGCCGATGGCGGCGGCGGAGGGTGCGGAGGTGGCGTTCCAGTTCGCCGGACTCCATCAACTCGGTGAGCACCAGTTGGGGTAGGACGGCGTTGCCCAGGTCGGCGTAGCGCTTGGCGACGATGGTCTGCTCGCGGTAGCGGGGTGGCGGGATCAGCCAGCCGGTCCTCAGGGCGGGGGCCAGGGTCTTGGAGACGCTGCCGGTGTAGAAGACGTGGTCGGGCAGCAGGGCGCGCACGGCCGGCACCGGCGGGCGGTCGTAGCGGTGTTCGGCGTCGTAGTCGTCCTCCACGATGAGGCCGCCGGTGTCCTCGGCCCACTTCACCAGGTCACGGCGGCGGCCGCCGTCCAGCACCACGCCGGTCGGGAACTGGTGGGCGGGGGTCAGGGCCACGACCCGCGCGCCGCTCTCGTATAAGGGCTCTACCCGCATGCCCTGCTCGTCCACGGGGATGGGCGGGGTCCTGAGGTCGCGGCTCGCCAGATGTTGGCGGACGCCCAGGGAGCCCGGGTCCTCCACGGCGATCTCGTCGACGCCGTCGGCCATCAGGATGCGCGAGACGAGGTCCAGGGCTTGGGCCACGCCGGTGACGATGACCACGTGCTCCGGGTCCACGCGGATGCCTCGGTTGCGGGCGAGCCAGTCGGCCACGGCCCGGCGGAACGAGGGTGCGCCCCGGGGGTCGCCGTAGCCGAAGTGGGCGGGGTCCAGGGCGTCGAGGACGCGGCGCTCGGCGCGGAGCCAGGCGCCGCGCGGGAACGCGGCCAGGTCGGGGACGCCGGGGGTCAGGTCGATGTCGGCGGGGCTCGCGCGCAGCAGGTCGAACACGTCGGCGGCGGGTGGGGCTGCGAAGTCGGTCCGAGGGTGGGGGTCCGCGGCGAGGGACGTGGGCGGGGGCGCCACCGGGGCGGCCACCACGAACGTGCCCGCGCGGCCTCGGCCCGCGAGTTGGCCGCCCTCGATCAGCCTGCGGTACGCCTCGGTGACCACGCCGCGGGATACGCGCAGCTCCTCCGCGAGCACTCTGCCCGGCGGTACGCGGTTGCCGATGGGGAGCCTCCCGTCGGCGATGGCGGCTCGCAGTTGCTCGGTCAGCCAGCCGGCGACGGCGCCGCGCGGGGCTCGGGTTATGTCGAGTTGCAGGAAGTCGGGGCCGGTTTTGGACCTGTCATTCGGCTCGGGTTTGGACCTTGGCACCGGACCATTGTGCCGCGAGAGTGGGGCTGTGGGAACTACTGGTGTGGGACATACGGCTGGACGGGCGCGGACGATCGCTCGGGGCGCGTTCGGGATGACGCTGGTGGGAAGCAGCGTCGGGGTTTCGCATGTGCTGATTTCGGCGCCGCTTTTCACGGCTCAGGCGATTCGGTACGTGGCGGCGGCCGGGCTGCTGCTCGTGCTGGCTCGTCGAGCGGGGGCGCGGATTCTGCTGCCGCGCGGGATGGAGTGGTTATGGCTCTCGGGGATCGCCGCGCTCGGGTTGGTGCTGTTCAACGTCGCGGTGGTGCGCGGCGTCGCGCACGCGGAGCCTGCCGTCATCGCGGTGGCGGTGGCTTGCGTGCCGGTGGTGCTCGGCGTGGTGGGACCGTTGATCGACGGACGGCGACCGAGTCGCAGGGTGCTGATCGCGGCGGTGGCGGTCACGGCGGGGAGCGCGCTCGTCGAGGGGACGGGGCACACGGACGCGGCCGGGCTCGGCTGGGCGGCGGTGGCGCTGGTGTGCGAGGCGGCGTTCACGCTGCTCGCGGTGCCGGTGCTGCCGCGGCACGGGGCCTGGGGCGTGTCGGTGCACTCGGTGTGGATCGGGGCCGTCATGCTCGCGGTGCTCGGGCTCGGAGCGGAAGGCCCTTCGGCGCTCACCCGGCTGTCGGCGGCGGACTGGGCCGCGATGGGGTATCTCGCGGTGATGGTCACGGCGGTCGCGTTCATCGTCTGGTACTCGGCGGTCGCCGCGCTCGGGGCCGGGCTCGCCGGGCTGCTGACGGGGATCGCGCCGGTCTCGGCGGCGGCCGTGGGGGCCGCGATCGGCGGCCATGTGCCGAGCCCGTCCGTGTGGTGCGGGGTGGGTGTCGTGTTAGGCGGGCTTTCTGTGGGTTTGATGGGAGACCGGCGGCGCGAGCCGGATGCGCGTGCGTCGGAAAGTTTTTCGCGCGAGGCTGTAGTAGAGCAGCCGGTCCGTTCGTCATAGGGGCGAAGAGCGGCGCGAGGCGCCATCGGACTACCCGCGAACGGAGCAGATCATGAAGTACCTGATGCTGGTGTGCGTCGACCCCGAGCTTGACCCCGGCACCGTGGAGGGCGCGCCGGACGTCGAGGAGTGGGTCAGCGAGATGGACGGCAAGGGCATCCGGCTGCTGGGCGACCGGGTGCGGCCGGGCAGCGATGCGACGACGGTGCGGGTGCGCAACCGCGAGGTGCTGCTCTCGGACGGCCCCTATGCCGAGACGAAGGACCTGATCGCCGGGTTCGACGTGCTCGAGTGCGCCGACCTGGACGAGGCCATCGAGGTGGCCTCGCGGCACCCGATGGCCTGGCGCGGCGTGATCGAGCTGCGGCCGTTCTGGGTCGAGGACCAGGGCTGACGGAGCCGGACGGAGCGGATGCGGTGAGCGACGCGTCGACCGGCGAGCTCGTCGCCGGGATCTTCGCCGACGGGTGGAGCCGGATCGTGGCCGTCATGATCCGGTTCACCGGCGGCGACTGGGACCTGGCGGAGGAGTGCGCGCAGGACGCGTTCGCGCAGGCGTTGCGCAGCTGGCCGGCCGCGGGGGTGCCGCGCCAGCCGCTCGCCTGGCTGACCACGGCCGCCCGCAACCGGGCCGTCGACCGGATGCGCCGCGCATCGACCGAGGCGGCGAAGCTCAAGGAGTGGGCCGCGATGGAGCAGGGGCGGGAGCGGGGCGACGGCCAGCCGCCCGCGTACACGAGCGACGGGGAGATCCCGGACGAGCGCCTCGAGCTCATGTTCACGTGCTGCCATCCCGCACTGAACCTCGACGCGCAGGTGGCGCTCACCCTCCGCGCGCTCGCCGGGCTGAGCACGGCCGAGATCGCGCGGGCGTTCCTGGTGCCGGAGCGCACGATGGGGCAGCGGATCTTCCGCGCGAAACAGAAGGTGGCGCACGCGGTGATCCCCTTCCGCGTGCCGCCGGCCCACCTGCTCCCGGACCGGCTTCCGGCGGTCCTGCACGTGCTCTACCTGCTCTACAACGAGGGGTACAGCGATCAGCAGCACAAAACGCGGCTCAGCACGGAGGCGATCCGGCTCGCGCGCGTACTAGCGGGCCTGATGCCCGACGAGCCCGAGGCCCACGGCATGCTCGCACTGATGCTGCTGCACGACGCCCGCCGACCCTCCCGCGCGGACGCCGCCGGAGACGTAGTCACCCTGGACGAGCAAGACCGATCGCAGTGGGACCACGGCCAGATCGCCGAAGGCTCAGCAATCCTCGAGCGCGCACTCCGAATGCGCCGCGCAGGGCCCTTCCAGATCCAAGCGGCAATCGCCGCCTGCCACGCCACAGCGCCCTCAATCAAGCAAACCGACTGGCCCCAGATCCTCGGCCTCTACGAGCAACTGGCGCGAGTAGCGCCGAGCCCCATCGTCGACCTGAATCGTGCCGTGGCACTAGGGATGACGCAGGGCCCAGAGGCGGCCCTGACCCAGGTAGACGAGCTGTCCGCCTCCGGCCGACTCGACGGCTACTACCTACTCCACGCCACCCGCGCCGACCTCCTCAACCGCTGCTCACGAGCCGCAGAAGCCGACGAAAGCCTACGCACCGCAATCGAACTAGCCCCCACCGCCGCCGAACGACGCCTACTCAACCGCCGACTCTCCCCCTAAACCACCAACAAAAGCCCACCCACCGCAATCAGACTCCCCCGCCCCACACCGAACGACGCCGACTCACCCGGCGACTGCGCTCATCTGGCAGCTACTCAACTGGCGACAGCTCGCCCTACGACTGCCTACGCATCACCTGCTCACCCGGCGACTTCCCCCGGAACGCCGACGAGAGCTCGCGCACCGCTATCGGACCCAATCCGCCCCACGCCGAGCGGTGGCTACCTACGCGGCGGCTACGTACACATCGGCAGCTTGCGCACCGGCTACGTACTCACCGGTACCTTGCTCGTCGGCTACTTACGCTGCGGCTGCGTACTCGTCGGCGACTTGCTCATCGGCTGCTTACGCATCACCTCTCACCCGGCGGCTTTCTGGTTGAGGGGCTCGATGGTCTCAGTCAGCGCCGTGTCGATCGGCGTGGGGCTGACGCCTAGGGCCTTGATCGCGGCGGAGGAGTCGAGGACGAATGGCTTGCGGAACTGGTATTGCGTCTCGCGCAGTTCGCGGACCAGCGGGCTGGTGAGGCCGCCGAGCCAAAGGATTGCGCCGGGCATCGTGGACAGGCGGGGGGCGGGGGCGCCGGCGACTGCGGAGGCTCGTTCGCTGAGTTCGCGGATGGAGAGCGGCGGGTTGGTCGGGACGTGCCAGGCGCGGCCCCAGGCTTTTTCGTCGTCTGCGATGGCGATGAGGGTGCGGGCCACGTCGCCGACGTACGTCCAGCTGTGCGGCGCGTCCAGGTTGGCCGGGACGGATGCCCGCTTGCCTTCCAGGACTTTCGGCAGCACGCCTACGGTGAACAGCGACTGCGTTCCGGCGCCCAGGTAGTCGGAGCCGCGCACCTCGGCCGTGCGGATCTCTCCGGCCTTGTGGGCGGCGAGGGCGTCGTTCCACATCTGGGCCCTGACGCGGCCCTTGGTGCCGGCCGCCCGCAGCGGCGTCTGCTCGGTCATCGGGGCGTCGACGGGACCGTAGCCGTAGAGGTTGCCGACGGTCAGCAGCAGCGCGCCGCTGGATCGCGCTGCGTCGAGGAGGGCGGCGGCCAGGGGCGGCCAGTCGATCGGCCAGCGGTGATAGGGCGGGTTCGCGCAGTTGTAGAGGGCGGTCGCGTCCGCGCAGTGCGCGACCAGCGTGGCGCCGTCGGAGGCGTCGGCGGCGATGCGCTCGATCGACGGGTGCTCGGGGCCGGTGCCGCGGCGGGTGAGGATCCGGACCTGCTCGCCGCGCTCGGCGAGCTGGAGCGCGGTGGCCGAGCCGACGGGGCCAGCGCCGACGATGACGTGCAGAGACATGATCCACCTCGGGTTCGTGCGGAGCTCCGGAGGAGCCTTGAGGGAAGCCTTCGGAGAAGCTTTCAGAGAACAGTGTTCTCTGAGTTGGGCGCGAAGTCAAGAACACTGTTCTCGTTTCGGACGGGTGTTCTCGACGTGTGCGAGAATGGGCTCATGGCAGCGTCATCCCTGAGGGCCAAGGTTCGAGCCGAGACGATCGAGGAGATCCGCGCGATCGCCAGGCGGCATCTCGCCACGGAGGGCGCGAACCTCTCGCTGCGTGCCGTGGCGCGGGATGCCGGGCTGGTCCCGTCGGCGCTCTATCGCTACTTCCCGAGCCGCGATGCCTTGCTGACCTCGCTGATCACGGACGCGTACGTGTCGCTGGCGGAGGCGGCGAAGGCGACCGAGGCGGCCGCGTCTCGGGACGATCTGCGGGCGCGGCTGCTGGCCCTGGCTCGCGGCGTGCGCGCGTGGGCCCTGGATCATCCGGCGGAGTACGCGCTGATCTACGGGAGCCCCGTGCCCGGCTACGCTGCTCCGCCGGAGACGGTCGGCCCTGCCTCGGAGGTCGTGCTCACGCTGGTGGGGATCCTGTTCGAGGCGGTCGAGCGCGGGGCACGGCCGCGTATCCCGGCGCGCGCGCTGCCCGCGGTGACCGCCGCGGAGATGGCCCGGCTTCTCGATCACGGCCCCGCGCCGCGGCCGGAGTGGACCGATCCGGCGCCGGAGGACGTGCTCGCGTTCGCCTTCATGCTGTGGACCCAGTTGTTCGGGCTGGTCAACTTCGAGGCCTTCGGTCGCCTTGACCTGCTGATCGAGGAGCGGCGTGAGTACTTCGAACATCAAGTAGCGGTGCTGGCCGATCTCGCAGGGCTGGACGACTGAGCGGCACCGTGACGCAGGCCACGACGATGATCAGCGGCCAGACAGATTGCGCGCCGGTCAGGATCCGTTCGGCGAGGCCCGCCGCTCCGTGCCCGTGCAGTTCGACCAGGAACCACGCGGCGCCCGCGGCCATCAGGCCGGTGACGGCGTATCCCGTCTCACGTCTGAGCGCCCAAACGGGTGAGGCGTTTCGCCATGCCGCCAAAGTGGGGAACAGCGCCAGCAGCGTGAAGCCGATGCCGGTGGTCACGAGGTGGCGGAGGGAGGTCCCGCCCGTCGGCTCCGGGGAGAGGGCCACCGCGACCGAGGCCACTCCCCCGCCGGCCAGCACCACGCGGCCGGGCATCGCCGCGACTCGCAGGCCCAGGGCGGTGACGACGTGGCAGACACCGAGGACGTACAGCGCGCCGGTCATCAGCCACGGGTAGGCGGCGCCGTGCGCGGCGAGGGCGCTGATCGAGTCGAGCATCGCGCTGTACGTCGGGGGCTGCAGAGCCGCGCTCAGCGCCCACCCGCCGATCAGCACCAAGGGGGCGCATCCCGATGAGAGCAGCACCCACCTTGGCACGAACGTCATAGATCCAACGTACGTTCACAGCGGCAGGATCTCAGCCCAGATGGTCTTTCCGGCGAGCGTGTGACGCGTACCCCAACGATGCGCCATCCGGGCGACAAACATCAGACCGCAGCCACCCTCGCCCCAGTCGCGAACCGCCCGCCGCGAACCGCCGCTCGCGGGCCCCGAGCCCGGCGAACGAACGTCATAAACCTCATAGATCCAACGTACGGTCACAGCGGCAGGATCTCGGCCCAGATGGTCTTTCCGGCGAGCGTGTGACGCGTACCCCAACGATGCGCCATCTGGGCGACGAGCATCAGACCGCGGCCGCCCTCGTCCCAGTCGCGGGCGCGGCGCAGGTGGGGGGCGGTGCTGCTCGCGTCGGAGACCTCGCAGATCAGGGAGCGGTCATAGAGCAGGCGCAGCGTGATCGGGTCGTCGGCGTAGCGGATGGCGTTGGTCACGAGTTCGCTGGCGATCAGTTCGGCCGGATAGGCGAGGTCGGCCAGGCCCCACTCGGACAGCCTTTGCGCCACGTTCTTGCGGATCAGCGAGACGCCCGAGGGCTCGGAGGGGACGCTCCAGGTGGCTACGCGATCGGGGCCCAGGGCGTGGGTCCGGGCGAGGAGCAGGGCCACATCGTCTTGGGGGCGGCCGCCGATCACCAGGTTGTCCAGGACGGCGTCGCAGGTCTCTTCCAGGGACAGGTTCGGGCGCGCGAGCACCTCGCGGAGGCGGTCGTAGCCCTGGTCGATGTCGCGTTCGCGGGTGGCGATGAGGCCGTCCGAGAACAGTGCGAGCAGGCTTCCCTCGTCCAACTCGACGACGCCGGCCTCGAAGGGCAGGCCGCCGACGCCGAGCGGCGGGCCGATCGAGATCGGGGCGATCGCGGCCTCGCCCTCCGGGGACACGATGATCGGCGGCGGGTGCCCGGCGCTGGCCATGGTGAGCGTCCGGTCGACGGGGTCGTAGACGGTGTAGCAGCAGGTCGCGCCGATCTCGTCGCCCTCGATCGTGACCCCGGACTCGTTGGACAGGCGCACGACCAGGTCGTCGAGGCTGGTCAGCAGCTCGTCCGGCGGCAGGTCCACGTCGGAGAGCGTGCGCACGGCGGTGCGCAGCCTGCCCATCGTCGCGGAGGCGCGGATGCCGTGCCCGACCACGTCGCCGACGACCAGGGCGACGCGGGCGCCGGAGAGCGGGATCACGTCGAACCAGTCGCCGCCGATCCCGGAGCGCGATCCGGCCGGCAGGTAGCGGCTCGCGGCCTGGACGGCGCCCTGCTCGGGCAGCCGCTGCGGCAGCAGGCTGCGCTGCAGGGAGAGCGCGGTCTCCCGCTCGCGGGTGTAGCGCCTGGCGTTGTCGATCGCGATCGCGGCGCGGGCCACCACCTCCTCGGCGAGCAGCAGGTCGTCGTGCCCGAAGCGCTCCATCCGGTCCTGCCGGCTGCGGCGGTAGAACACCGCGACGCCGAGCGTCATGCCGCGCGCCCGCAGCGGCACGGCCAGCATCGAGTGGTAGCCCTGGCCCTGGATGATCTCGGCGCGCAGCGCGTCCTCCCGCATCCAGCGCTCGAATTCGGGGTCCTCGGCGTTGCAGAGCACCCCGGAGCCGACGGCCAGCGCCCGCGCGGGGGGCGAGAACTCCGGGTAGCTGTCCACGGCGCCGGTCGCGAGCACCGTGGGCAGCAGCGTGCCCGGAGCGAAGCGGTGCGTGATGCGGCGGAGCATGACCGGGCCCGACAGATCGTTCTCGTCGACCTCGATCTCGGCGGCAGGGCCGGTGCCCACCGCGGATTCGAGCGCGGTGAGCAGGTCGATGCTCGCGAAGTCGGCGAACTCGGGGACCGTCACCTCGAGCAGTTCCCGCGCGGTCTGCGTGAGATCCAGCGTGCTGCCGATCCGTCCCGCGGCCTCGTTGAGCAGCACGAGCCGCTTGCGGGCCCAGAACTCCTCGGTCATGTCGTGCGCGACGAGGGCGACGCCGTGCACCGTCCCCGCAGGGTCCTTGAGCGGCGCGAGATCGACGGACCACGCGTGGATCCGCCGCTCGCCGCCGGTGCGCTGGAAGCTCTCCAGGTGCACCGGCTCGCCGGTCTCGAGCGCGCGGCGCATCCCGTCGGAGAGGTGTGCGGTCTGCGGCTGGGTGGTGATGTCGTGGATGTCGAGCCCGCGCACGACGCTGTCCGGCAGGCCCACGACCGGCAGCATCGCCTGATTGCCGAGGCGGTACCTGAGCTCCGCGTCGTAGACGGAGACCGGGCAGCGCGGCAGCTGCTCGAAGGCCCAGCGGGCGAGGTCGACGTCCTCGGGGCGGATCTCGGTGCCGGAGAGCGGGCAGACGAAGCGCCAGGTCTCGGGCTTGCCCTCCCCCGCCGGGATGTGGTGCGCGATGGCGACCACGTCGACCCGGCCGCCGTTCTGATGCCGCAGCGCGAGCGGTCCGCTCCAGCGCTCCGGGTTCCGCGCGACGGCCTGCTCGATCGCGGCGGCCGTGACCGGCGCGATCAGCAGCTCGGACGCGGGGCGGCCCACGACGTCGTCCGCGGGAAAGCCGAGAAGCCGCTCGGCCGCGACGTTCCAGTGCGTCACGAAGCCGTGAGCGTCGACGACGACCTCCACCGTGCCCGTTTCGACACCGCCCTGTTCCGACACCGAACGATCACGTACCGAACGCGTGGACTTCAGCGTAACACCGCCTCAATTGGACGGCCCGATGTCGCGCCCTGCGTAGGAGACTCGTAATAAGTTCACCTGATCGGCCCGTTTCGGCCTCGTCACTCGCCTCGGGGCATCCCACGTGCTAGACGTGGAAGGCGTACTCGATCGAATCGCGTCCCACATCCGCCATCCCAGTCACGGAGGGTCGGTCATGTCCACTTCCGCCGGCGACGAAGCCCAGGTAGAGCTGCGTTATCCCGGGGGCAGCCTCGAACTTCCGATCCGCCGGGCGACCGAGGGCGCCGACGGCATCGAGCTCGGCAAGCTGCTGAACACGACCGGCCTGGTCACGCTCGACACCGGTTTCGTGAACACCGCGTCGTGCACCTCGGCGATCACCTATATCGACGGCGACGCCGGCATCCTGCGCTACCGGGGCTACCCGATCGACCAGCTCGCGGAGCGCTGCAGCTTCCTGGAGGTGAGCTACCTGCTCATCTACGGCGAGCTGCCGAGCACCGCCCAACTCGAGGACTTCACCGAGAAGATCACCCGGCACACGCTGCTCGACGAGGACCTGCGGCGCTTCTTCGACGCCTTCCCGCGCAACGCGCACCCCATGTCCGTGCTCTCCTCGGCGGTCTCCGCGCTCTCCACGTTCTACGAGGACAGCCTCGACCCCTTCGACGAGGAGCACGTCGAGCTGTCCACGGTCCGGCTGATCGCGAAGCTGCCGACCATAGCGGCGTACGCGCACAAGAAGTCCGTGGGCCAGCCGATCCTCTACCCGGACAACTCGCGCGGCCTGGTGGAGAACTTCCTGCGGATGACCTTCGGCCTGCCCGCCGAGCCGTACGAGGTCGATCCGCTGTTCGTGCACGCCCTCGACACGCTGTTCATCCTGCACGCGGACCACGAGCAGAACTGCTCCACCTCGACCGTGCGCATGGTCGGCTCCGCCGAGGCCAACCTCTTCGCCAGCGTCTCCGCGGGCATCAACGCCCTGTTCGGCCCGGCGCACGGCGGCGCCAACGCGGCCGTGCTCGACATGCTGGTCCGCATCCACGAGTCCGGCGACGAGGTCGACACCTTCGTCGAGCGGGTCAAGGACAAGTCGGCGCGCGTGCGCCTGATGGGCTTCGGCCACCGCGTCTACAAGAACTACGACCCGCGCGCCGCGATCGTGAAGAAGCTCGCCGACGAGATCATCAACCGCACCGGCGGCGACCCGCTGCTCGACCTCGCCAAGCAGCTCGAGGAGCGCGCCCTGTCCGACGACTACTTCGTCGAGCGCAGGCTGTATCCGAACGTGGACTTCTACACCGGCCTGATCTACCGCGCGCTCGGCTTCCCGACCCGCATGTCCACGGTCCTGTTCGCCATCGGCCGCCTGCCCGGCTGGATCGCCCACTGGCGCGAGATGATGCACGATCCGGCGACCAAGATCGGCCGTCCGCGGCAGGTCTACACCGGGTACGGCGAGCGGGCTCTCTAGGCGTTCGGCAGGCTCGGCAGGCTCAGCGTGAAGCAGGCGCCGCGGCCCGGTTCGCTGCGGACGGTGGCGCTGCCGCCGTGGGCCTGGGCGATGGCGGCGACGATGGCCAGGCCCAGGCCGCTGCCCTGCTGGGCGGTGGTGCGGGCGCGGGAGGGGTCGGCGCGGTAGAAGCGTTCGAAGACGCGGGCGGCGTCCTCGGCGCGCAGGCCCCGGCCGGTGTCGATGACGTCCACCGCGAAGCGGCCGGGCTCGTCGGGGCGGACCCGGACGGTGACGGGGGTGTCGTCGGGGGTGTGGCGGACCGCGTTGGTCAGCAGGTTGTCGAGGGCCTGGCGCAGGCGGTTCTCGTCGCCGGTGATGACGGGGTCGCCGGCCGCCTCGTCGCTCTCCACGGAGAGTTCGATCCTGCGGTCCGCGGTCCTGGCGCGGGCGGCGGTGATCGAGTCGGCGGCCAGGGCGACCAGGTGGACGCGGTCCTGGGCCAGCGGGCGTTGTTGGTCCAATCGGGCGAGCAGCAACAGGTCTTCGACCAGGAGGCCCATCCGCGTCGCCTCGTCCTCGATCCGGCGCATCAGGTCGGGCAGCCGCCGCGGGTCCGCGGCGCCCTGGCGGTAGAGCTCGGTCAGGCCCCTGATCGAGGCGAGCGGGGTGCGCAGTTCGTGGCCCGCGTCGGCGGCGAACTGGCGCATGTGGGCCTCGGAGCGCAGCGCCTCGGCCTCGGAGCTCGCCTGGGCGCCGAAGGCGGCCTCGATCTGGCCGAGCATTCCGTTGAGGGAGCGGGAGAGCTGGCCGATCTCGGTCTTCGGGTGGGCGTGCGGGACGCGGCGGGTCAGGTCGCCCGCGGAGATCGCGGCGGCGGCCTCCTCGATCTCGCGCAAGGGTCGCAGTGTTCTGCGGACGAGGGCGTATCCGAGCCCGAGCAGCGCGAGGCCGACGGCGATGTCGACGGTGATGTCGAGGTCGTCGAGGTGGGCGACCGTGGCGTCCACGTTGCTGAGCGGGGTGGCGACGAGCACGTAGCCGTCCACGGTGTCCTTCGGGTTCACCGGCGGGGTGGTGGCGAAGGACGCGGCGTGGGTCTGCGCCGAGGCGGTGGGCTTGGTGAAGCGCTCGCGGACGACGACGATCTGCCATTCGATCTTCGCGGAACCGGCGGCGCTGGTCTCGTCGATCGGGGTGCCGGACTCGGCCGCGGCGGCGAGGGTCGCGGTCGAGGGCATCGCGGGCATCGCGGTGGACCGGCCCACGGTGGCGGCGCAGGAGGCCGCCGCACTGCTCGCGTTCACGCTGGTCAGCAGCTCGACCGCGTTGTCGCTCGGCAGGTTGCCGCAGTTCATCGTCTGGTAGGTGGGCTTGTCCCAGTGCGCGCTGGAGATCGTGCGGGCGACGGTCGTGAGCTGCTGGCCGCTCTGGTCGACCAGGTAGTCGCGGAACAGGTTCACGCCCACGGCGCCGGTCACGGTCAGGCCGACCGCGGCCAGCCCGAGCATGCCGAGGACGAGCCGCGCCCACAGCGGCGTCCGCGCCCACAGCCTCATTCCCCGGCCCTGGGTTCGCGCAGGATGTACCCGACGCCGCGCACGGTGTGCAGCAGGCGCGGTCCCTCGGCCTCCAGCTTCTGCCGCAGAAAGGAGACGTAGGACTCGACGATGCCCTGCTGCCCCGCGAAGTCGTAGTGCCAGACGTGGTCCAGGATCTGCGCCTTCGACTGCACGCGGCCGCTGTGGGCCATCAGGTACCGCAGCACCTTGAACTCGGTCGGCGAGAGGTCGATCCGCCGGCCGGCCCGGCGCACCTCGTGGGCCTGGTCGTCGAGTTCGAGGTCGGCGACGGTGTAGCGGCCGGGGACGGGCTCGCCGTGCGAGCGGCGCAGCACGTTGTTGATCCGGGCGACGACCTCCTCCAGGCTGAACGGCTTGGTCACGTAGTCGTCGCCGATGGCCAGTCCCGCGACCTTGTCCTCGACCGTGTCCTTCGCGGTCAGGAACAGCACCGGGACGCGGCGCGACTCGCGCAGCCGCGCGGCCACGTCGAAGCCGTCCATGTCCGGCAGCATCACGTCGAGCACGACCAGGTCCGGCGGCTGGGCGGCGGCCGCGGCCAGCGCCTCGCGCCCGGCGGCGGCCGCGCTCACCGCGAAGCCGGAGAAGCGCAGGCTGACGGCGAGCAGCTCCCGGATGTTCGGCTCGTCGTCGACGACCAGCAGGTGGGCGAGCGGTTCCGGGAAGTCCATGGCGTCCATGGTGCGGTCCGTTTATGAAATCTCCCTGGAAGGTTCCCTGAAACCCGCCGCAAAATCCGCCCCTTGCCGCGAGGTCGGGGCGCTGACGTGCAGGGACCTTCCAGTGAGCGCCCAGAAAGGGCTCAGCAGGGCGCGGTGTGCTGTAGCCGTCGGCGTCATGCGGCGGCGGCACCCGACAAGGAAGAGGTGTGTTTGCATGCGGATTCTGGTTCTGGGGGCGGACGGGTACCTCGGCTGGCCCACGGCGCTGCACCTGTCCGCGGCCGGGCACGAGGTCGGCGTCCTGGACAACTTCGCCCGGCGCGGCTACGACCGGGAGCTGGGCGTGCGGAGCCTGGTGCCGATCGAGTCCTTCGACGCGCGGGTCCGGGCCTGGCGCGAGGTCTCCGGCCGGACGCTCACCCCGTACGTCGGCGACCTGACCGACGCCGCGTTCACCACGGAGGTCGTGCGCGGCTTCCGGCCCGAGGCGATCGTGCACTTCGCCGAGCAGCGGGCGGCGCCGTACTCGATGATCGACCAGGAGCACGCGGTCTACACCCAGACCAACAATGTGGTCGGCACGCTCAACCTGCTCTACGCGATCGCCGAGGTCGACCCGTCGATCCACCTGGTCAAGCTGGGCACGATGGGCGAGTACGGCACGCCGAACATCGACATCGAGGAGGGCTGGCTCGAGGTCACCCACAACGGGCGCACCGACCGGATGCTCTACCCGAAGAAGCCGGGCTCGTTCTACCACCTGTCCAAGGTGCACGACAGCCACAACATCGAGTTCGCCTGCCGGATCTGGGGCCTGCGGGCCACGGACCTGAACCAGGGCGTCGTGTACGGCCACGCCACCGAGCAGACCGCCGCCGATCCGCGGCTGGCGACCCGCTTCGACTACGACGCCGTGTTCGGCACGGTGCTCAACCGCTTCGTGATCCAGGCGGTGCTCGGCAGGCCGCTGACCGTGTACGGCGGCGGCGGGCAGACCCGCGGCATGATCGAGATCCGGGACACGGTCGAGTGCATCCGGCTGGCCTGCGAGAACCCGGCGGCGGCCGGGGAGTTCCGGGTCTTCAACCAGATGACCGAGTCCTTCCGGGTCGAGCACCTGGCCAAGACGGTGGCCGAGGCCTTTCCCGGCGACGCGCGGATCGAGTACCTGGACAACCCGCGCGTGGAGCAGGAGGAGCATTACTACCACGTGGTGCACTCGGGCCTGCCGCAGCTGGGCCTGCGGCCGCACCTGCTGTCGACCACGCTGATCGAGTCGCTGTTCCCGCTGGTCGGCGAGTACCGCGACCGGGTCGAGGCCGACGCGCTGCTGCCCGGCGTGCGCTGGCGCGGGGCGCTGCCGCAGAGCGCGGACGCCGCGTGAGCGCCCCGGAGGCCGAGGCGCGGCCGGGCTCGCGGCTGGCCGGGAGCCGGATCCTGGTGACCGGCGGCGCGGGCTTCATCGGGCGGCACGCGGTGCGCGCGCTGGCCGAGGCCGGCGCGTCGGTGCTGGTGGCGGACCGCGACCCGTGCGCGGTCCCGGAGGGCGGGCGCGTCCTGCGCGGCGACCTGCGCGACCAGCGGTTCCGGGAGCGGATCCTGAGCCCCGACCTGGACGGGATCATCCACCTCGCGGCGCTGACCTCGGTGCTGGCCTCGGTGAACGATCCGGCGGGCGTGCACGACCTGAACGTCACCGCGACGGCCTCGCTGCTGGAGTCGGCGCGGGTGCGCGGGGTGCCGAGGTTCCTGCTCGCCTCGACGAACGCCGTGGTCGGAGACGCGGGCGAGTCCGTGATCGACGAGCGGATCGCGCTGCGTCCGCTGACTCCGTACGGCGCGTCGAAGGCCGCGTGCGAGATGCTGATGTCGGCTTATCAGGGCTCGTACGGCATGGCCACGTGCGCGCTGCGGCTGACGAACGTCTACGG
>DASTAE010000010.1:0-33034 GCA_035712985.1 Actinospica sp. | reverse complement strand
TCTCGGCCGCGTCCACATACCGCGTCAAGGGCTCGTGCGGACCCGACCTCACCGACACCGGCCGCCGGCGCGCGACCCGCAGGCGCTTCAAGGAAGACGCCCTCGAGACGCTCCACTTCGGCCGCACCCGCCCGAGCATGTTCACCCTCATCGCGTGCAAGCCCGGCACCGGGCTCGGCAACGGCGTGCTCGCGATGTTCCCCGCGATGGGCGCGAGCGTCTTCCACGTGGGAAGCGTCGGCGTCGGAGCCCTCTACGCGGCGCGCGGCGTCGGAGCCCTGATCGGCCCGCTCCTCGGACGCCGGCTCATCGGCGGCGGCCGGACGAGCCTGCGCACCTGCATCGCGGCGGCCATGCTGCTCTTCGGCCTCGGCTACGCCGCCTTCACCTCGGTCCCCTGGTTCCCGCTCGCCGTCGCGCTCGTCATCGCCGCCCACATCGGCGGCAGCATGAACGCGGGCCTGTCGACCTTCGCGCTGCAACGGGACACCCCGGACTACATCCGCGGCAGGGTCCTGAGCGTCGACCTGATGTTCTACACCCTGGCCCTCGGCGCCAGCCAGCTGATCGCGGCCGGCCTGGACAGCCTCCTCAGCCCCAGCGCGACCGTCCTGTGCATGAGCGCGGTCGTCGCCGCGTACGCGGTCACGTGGGGTTGGAGATCGCGGCGGCTCGGTTGACCGGCGCGCGGAGGCCTGGTGACAGATCGCTGACTGCGTGTAGAGTGCGTCCGGCTCGGCGCGGGCCGCAGCGTCAGGGGGAGCGGAAGGTGGCAACGGGTGAGTGAGCCCCAGAACGGCCAAGGACAGCAGCCCTGGGCGAACCCCCACCAGCAACCGCAGGATGCGACTCCGTGGCAGCAGCCCGATCAGCCGCCGACGAACGGGCAGTACGGGCCGCCCTCCCAGACCGGCCAAGCAGGGCAGCAGCAGTGGCAGACGCCGGGGCAGTACGGGCCGCCCGCGCAGCCTCCGGGCTCCGCCCCGCAGTGGCAGTCGCCGTATCAACAAGCCGGCTACCCGCAGCCGCAGGGGGCCCAGCCCCCGAACTACCCGTACCCCGCGGTGCCGGGTCAGCAGTGGCAGTCGACGGCTCCGCCGCGCAAGTCGGGGTCGAAGGCGGCGATCTTCGCGGCCATCGGCGCCGTGGTGGTCATCGGCGTCATCGCGGCCGTCGTGCTGGCGGGTACGTCGCACCAGAGCGCGGCGACGGCCGTCGCGTCCGCCCAACCCTCCACGGTCCCGACGAGCACGGTGCCCGACACCGCCGCGAGTTCGGCCGGGGCGAGCACCGACGCGCAGGCCGGCGGCAACGCGCTGGCATACGAGGCGTCGGGCGCGTCCGCCAAGCCGGGCATCGGTGTTCCGACCTTCAACGCCGCCGCCGCGGAAAAGGACTACACGGTCACCTTCCAGACCAATCGCGGCGACATCGTGATCGACATGAACGGCAAGGCCGCGCCGTACACGGTGTACTCGTTCGTCTACCTGGCCGAGAAGACCTACTTCGACAACACGAAGTGCCACCGCCTCACCACCTCCGGCATCTACGTGCTGCAGTGCGGCGACCCGACCGGCACCGGCTCGGGCGGCCCCGGCTACACCATCCCGGACGAGAACCTCGCCTCCCTCGGCACCCCGGACTCCAGCGGCACGGTGACGTACAAGCCCGGCGTCATCGCGATGGCGAACACCGGCCAGGCGCACACCGGCGGCAGCCAGTTCTTCCTGGTCTACAAGGACTCGCCGCTCACGCCGACCTACACGCCGTTCGGCACCGTGACTCAAGGGCTGAGCATCATTCAGCAGGTCGCCGCGGCGGGCACGGACAACGCCAACGGTACCGGCGACGGCGCCCCGAACGACCCTGTGCAGATCGAGGCCGTGACGGTGCGGTGAGACCGGCGGGCGTCTGAACCCTCGACCGGCTATGGACGGCTACGGGTGACCCGGATCTTGCTCTGCTTGTGCGGGAGCGCTTCCCAGTCGTCCATGAACCGCGCGGCCAGGCCGTGCTTCTCGGCGAGGGCGATCAGCGTCTCGGTGCGGTAGTAGAAGTCCTCCCGCAGCACCTGGTGTTCGGGTCCTTCGGTGCGGTCGAAGGTGAAGTCGAACCAGCCGTCCGGCGCCAGGATCCGGCCCACGTGTTCGAAGCACTGATCGATCACGTGCAGCGGAGAGTGCGAGAAGACACTGTGCGCGTGGATGACAGTGAAGTACTCGTCGGGCAGCGCCGCGAAGGTGAGATCGTCCACCAGCGTCAGATGCGGCAGCTTCGCCTGTAGATCCCGCGCGACCAGGGTGCGCTGGGCGGCCAGCAGGATGTCCGGCGAGATGTCGATGCCGTAGTAGCCGCCGACGTCGAGATACTCGATGAAACGCCACCCGGCACGCAGGTTCCCGCAGCCGATCTCCAGCAGGCGGTCGGCGGGCTTGAGGCCGTGCCCGACGAGGTAGTCGAACTGCAGCAGGCCCAGCCGCAGCCAGGACTCATGGCTCTTGCTGCCCACCGCGGCCTCATCGCTCCTCGCCGCGTCCGACCGCATCACCGCACGGTAGTACGCGATATGGCCCGGATTGGACATCCGCAGCCAGGTGTCGCGCGCCAGCCGACGGGCGTGCGCCGCGATGCGATCAGGGTGCGCCAGCGCGTAGCGCGCCTGGTGGATCGGACTCGTGCGGCCAGACATGACGCCTCCAGTGCGAACCGCCCCGCCGCCCATGGCCGATACGGCGGGCCGTCCCGATGAGGCGCCCATTCCAGCACCGATCGCCGGCCTTGTCTATCATGTCTCAACTCTGATTCAACCGGTGTGGCGAACCGAGATCAGTGTGACAAGATCGGATACCGCGGGATGCGCCTGCCTTTCCCGCGCCGTCGCCCCCTCCTCCGCCCTTCGCATATTGAGTTGCCGTCTCAGATTTCACTCGCCATTGCGGGCTTGAATTTCGTGAAACCGCCATGTCGTGAATCAGACGCGCGCCATACTCCCAGGTCCAGGGCTTATGGCAGAAGTCTGTTTCCACATCGCATTGACCCGTGTGTGTACCGCTGCTAATTTCCCCAACGCCCTCTGTTTCTTCCTGAAGCAGAACTCTTGCCCACCCAACCCACCACGCCTTTCCCCCTCTGCGTGCCGCCGACCGCGCCGCGGTGATCCCGTGCGCTCCGTCAGCGGACCCCGTGCACGCGGTGTAAGACCCGGAACTCGGGTCCGCCGCCGACTCCTGACTCGAGAGGAACGCACATGAGCATATTCACGGCCCCAGGCAAGCGACGACGCGTCCTGCACGCCGGCCTCGCCGCCGCCTTCGGCGTCGCCCTGGTGGCGGCCGTCCCGGCTACGTCGACGGCCTCGTCCGCGCCCGCCGCCCACCACGCGCTCAGGCCCGGCGTCATGCCGCTGGTGGGCCACGCCGCCGCCGCGGCGACCGGTCCCAAGACGCTGTCCTACGGCGGCGGCATCGACGGCATCGGCGTGATGGACGGCAAGCCGAAGGTCTACCTCGTGTTCTACGGAACCCAGTGGGGCACCCAGGGCACCGACTCCAAGGGGAACCTGACCTTCAGCAAGGACGCGAAGGGCGGCGCCCCGGTCGCGCAGATGTTCTTCAAGGGCATCGGCACCGGCAGCGAGAAGTGGTCAGGCACGATGACGCAGTACTGCGACGGGTCCGGCGTGGCCACCGGCGCGACCTCCTGCGCGTCGACCGCGAAGCACGTCCCGTACCCGACCGGCGGGGTGCTGGCCGGCGTCTGGTACGACAACGCGAAGGCCGAGCCGCAGACCGCGTCGGGCCACCAGCTCGGCGTCGAGGCCGTCGCCGCCGCCAAGCACTTCGGCAACACCACGGCCGCGTCCAACCGCGACGCGTACTACGTGATCCTCTCCCCCCACGGCACGAACCCCGACAGCTACCAGGGCGCCTACTGCGCGTGGCACGACTACAACGGTGACAGCAGCCTGACCGGCGGCCCGGTCAGCTCCCCGTACGGCGACATCGCCTTCTCCAACCAGCCGTACAACATGGACTCCGGTTCCGGATGCGGCGTCGGCTTCCTCAACAGCCCCGGCACCCTCGACGGCTGGACGATGACCCTCGGCCACGAGTACTCCGAGACCATCACCGACCAGAACCCGGCCGGCGGCTGGACGAACAACACCTCCAGCTCCTTCTCCGGCGAGGAGAACGCCGACGAGTGCGCCTGGCTCAAGGGCGTGACCGGCGGCGCCGGGAACGTGAAGATGGGCAACGGCACCTACACCCTGCAGGGCAGCTGGTCCAACCTGAACAACCACTGCGAGCTGTACCACTCGACGGTCGGCTAGGTCGCCCGGCTAGTCCCCCGGGCACTGAAAAGGCCGTACACCGGTTCCCGGTGTACGGCCTTGACCTGCAACTACTACCGTCGGGCTGACAGGATTTGAACCTGCGACCCCTTGACCCCCAGTCAAGTGCGCTACCAAACTGCGCTACAGCCCGGTACTGCTGCGACCCGGTGGCTTGCGCTGTTCGGGCCAGGAAGAACCATACCGCATCCGTGGCGGGAATCTCACCTCGATAGTCCCGTGTTGGGGTCGGGTGGGGGCAGCCCCAGCGACACGGAGGTAGTGAGATGAGCGGTACGGCGTACGACGAGAGCTCGGTCGTGGACAGCCCGACGGAGTGGGTCAACACGCACATCCAGCAGTACGTGGCCACGGACGGAGCCGAGGGGCACGAGTTCAGGAACGGGGCGCCGATCCTGCTGCTGACGGTGCTCGGGCGCAAGTCCGGGGTGTGGCGGCGGAGCGCGTTGATCTACGGGCGCAGCGGTGACGCGTACGTGATCGTCGCGTCCAAGGGCGGGGCGCCGCAGCACCCGGCCTGGTTCACGAACCTGATCGCCGAGCCCACCGTGCACGTGCAGGTCAAGGACGAGAAGTTCACGGCTCGGGCGCGGGTGGCCGAGGGCGAGGAGCGGGCCCGGCTCTGGGAGGTCATGGCGGGCATCTGGCCGGACTACGACGAGTACGTGAAGAAGACGGATCGGGAGATCCCCGTCGTCGTGCTCGACCCGGTGAAGGGCTGAGCGAAGCGGGTCAGACGACCAGGCGCAGGGTTCGGCGGGCCGGGGTCACCGTGACGGTTTGACCCCAGGCCAGCTGGATCCTGTCCGCCTCCATCCCGTCGCCGAAGACGACCAGGGAATCGCTTCTGACCAGGACGGTCAGCGCCTGGTCGCCCTCGAGCACGCCCTCGGTGAGGTCGGCCCCGGTCGTCGGGGAGGGCCAGGCCTCGCGGACGAACCAGCCGAGGCCTCGGGCCTCGGGGGCGGGGAGGGTGAGGGCGGTTCCGCGCTCGCGCGCCACGGACAGGAGCCAGCCGGTGGCGCCGGTGCCGGTGCCCGCCAGCAGGCCGGAGGAGGACTGGGCCTCGGTGCGGCCGTCGGGGAGGGTCAGCTCGTATCTGGCCGACTGGTGGGTGGGGCTGCCGAGGTAGATCTCGTTGAGGGCGGTCAGGGACAGGCCGGAGCCGGCGCCGTCCACCGCCGCCTCGACCATCGTCCGGTGCTGCTCGGCGGCCCGGTGCTCGCTGACCAGGGACAGCAGCCGGGCGCAGTCGGCGGGCCGGTGGCGGACCAGGACGCCCAGGCCGCTGCCGGGGGTCGGGTCGATGCCGATGACCGGTTGGCCGTCCAGGTACTTGGCCACGTTCGCGACCAAACCGTCCTGGCCCACCACGACGACCAGGTCCTCGGGTTCGAACAGGAAGCGGTCCAGGTCCTCGCGCTCGACCGCTCCCCGGCGCCAGGCGCCGGGGATGGCGGACGAGACCTGCTGCAGCGCGCGCTCCGCGGCGTCGAAGCGCTCGGCCACCGCGGACAGGGCCACGGAGGACTTGCGCCGCTTGGCCTGGAACTTGGCCTGCTCCCAGGTGCCCTGCTCGCGGACGATCTGCTCGCGTTCGGTGCGGCGGTGGACGACGACGACCCGGGGGGCGAGCGTCACGACTCGGACCGGGAGGTGAGCGCGGCCAGGGCGGTGGTCAGGACGTCGGGGGTCAGGTTGAGGGTGCCGATCGACGGCAGGGACTCGGCCAGGGACTGGGCGGCCAGGGCCAGCAGGATGCGGGGGTCCTGGTCGGCGTAGGCCCGCATCCGGGCGGCGGCCGCCGCGGCCTGGGCCTCGCCCAGTTCGCGGGTGTGCTCGGCGGCGGCCGCCGCGGCGATGCGGACGCGCTCGGCGTCCGCCGCGGCGCTGATCTTGACCCGCTCGGCCTCGGCGAGCGCGGCGATCTTCGCGGCCTCGGCGGCCTCCTCGACCTTGCGCCGCTCGTTGGCGCCCTGCTGGGCGACCAGCTGCTCCTCGCGGGTGGCGAGCTCGATGCGGTTCTGCAGCTCGTTCTCGGCGATGGCCCGCTCGCGGTTGACGGCCTCGGCGCGCCGCTCGAAGCCGGCGCGGTCGGCCTGTTGCTGGATCAGTTCCCGCGCGGGGGCCCGCAGGGCGCGCTCGACCTCGGCCTCGGGGCGGATGGCGACGATGCGGGTGTCGATGATCTCCAGGCCGGTCTCGCCGAGGCGCGGGTCGCCGGAGAGGCCCTCGGCGATGCGGGCGCGGACGGCGGCCGGGCCCTCGGAGAGCGCCTCGGCGAGCGGGAGGGAGGCGAGCAACGAGAGGGCGTGCTGCTGGGCCAGTTCGGTGAGCAGGCCGGCCACCTGGTCCAGCGGCGTTCCCTGGGCCACGCCGGTGGACGGGTCGAGGCCGAAGTCGAGGCGGCGGGCGGCCTTGAGCGGGTCGGCGAAGCGGTAGGTGACGGAGCCCTGGACCGCGGCCTCCTGGAAGTCGGCCGTCGTGCCGCGGAAGACCAGCGGCAGTTCGCGGTCGTCGGCGGGGACCTCCGACAGCACCGTGCCCAGCGGACGGAACCAGAAGGCCTGGCCCACGCCCTGGTGCGCCACCTTGCCCCGCTTGAGGTGCACGACGTGCCCCGTACCGGTGCCGCGGTAGTGGCTCACGAACGGACGGCGGGTTATGTGCGCCATGACGGTCCTCCCCTGTTCACGTACCCTCAGTACCCGAATATCGGGTGCGACCCTATGGCACCCGCCCCCTTATCGTCAACTTGACGAAAATGTACACTGATCGCCATGACCGCTTCCCGGATCACCGCCGTCGGGCACTACCAGCCCGCCGAGATTCTGACCAACGCCGACCTCGAAAAGCTGGTCGAGACGAACGACGAGTGGATCCGCTCCCGGGTGGGCATCGAGGAGCGCCGGATCGCGCGGACCGAGACGGTGGCCGACCTCGCGATCCAGGCCGCGGCCAAGGCGCTGGCCGCCTCGGGGCGCGCGCCGGAGGAGATCGACCTCGTGGTCGTCGCGACCACGACCGCTATCGACCGCTGTCCGAGCACGGCCGCGCGGGTCGCCGCCGCGCTCGGGCTGACCGCGCCCGGCGCGATGGACGTGAACACGGCCTGCTCCGGATTCAGCTACGCGCTGGCCGTCGCGGACCACGCCGTCCGCGCGGGGGCGAGCAAGGCGGCGCTGGTCGTGGCCTCGGAGAAGATGAGCGACGTCACGGACTGGACCGACCGCACCACCTGCGTGCTGATCGGGGACGGCGCGGGCGCCGCGGTCATCGAGGCCTGCGAGGACGAGGCGGCGGGCGTCGGCCCGGTGTTCTGGGGCTCGGTGCCGGAGAAGAGTCGCACGGTGCTGATCGAGGGCGAGGTGCCGCGGTTCAGCCAGGAGGGCCAGGCCGTCTACCGCTGGGTCACCGGCGAGGTGGCCGACCTGGCCCGGCGCGCGTGCCAGGCGGCCGGGGTCGAACTGGAAGACCTCGCCGGCTTCGTGCCGCATCAGGCGAACCTGCGGATGATCGAGCCGCTGGCCCGTCAGCTCGGGCTGCAGGACAAGATCGTGGCGCGCGACGTGGTCGTGTCCGGCAACACCTCCGCGGCCAGCGTCGGCATCGCGCTGTCCAAGCTGATGGAGAGCGGCGAGCTGCGCAGCGGGGACCAGGTCCTGCTGTTCGGCTTCGGCGGCGGGATCGCCTACGCGGGCCAGGTCGTGCGCTGCCCTTGAGGACGGGAGTAGTTTCGTCTTCATGACCATCACCGCACTCGGCGCGGACGTGCATCTGATCGACACCGCGATGTCCGGCTACTCGGGCATCACCGCCGCCTACGCGATCCTCGGTTCGAAGCCCTGCCTGGTCGAGACCGGCACGGCGACGAGCGCGAAGACCGTGGTGGACGCGCTCGGCTCGCTCGGCGTGGGCCCGGAGGACCTGGCCACGATCGTGGTCACGCACATCCACCTCGACCACGCCGGCGGGGTCGGCGACCTGGCCGCCGCGTTCCCGCGGGCCCGGATCGTGGTGCAGGAGACCGGAGCCCGGCACCTGGCCGACCCCTCGCGGCTGATGGCCAGCGCGCGCCGGGTCTTCGGCCCGGCGATGGACGAGATCTTCGGCGAGCTGCTGCCCACGGACGCGGAGCGGATCGACGCGATCGGCGCGCTCGGCCGCGTGGACCTGGGCAACGGCCGCCGCCTGGAGGGCCATCACACGCCGGGCCACGCGCGGCACCACCTCGGCCTGGTCGACACGGCCACCGGGGATCTCTACGTGGGCGACGCGGCGGGCCTCTACATCCCGCCGGACGACGCCGATCCGGTCACCGGCACGGCGCCCGACGACCCCGACCTGTCCGGCACGATGCTGCCGGGCACTCCCCCGCCCGACTTCGACCTCGGGCTCGCGATCGCCTCGCTCGGCCGGATGCGCGCGCTCGGCGCGACCCGGCTGCTGTTCTCGCACTACGGGCCGATCTCGCGGGTGGACGACGCGCTGATCCGGGCCGAGGAGGAACTGCGGCTGTGGGTCGGGATGGTGCGCGAGGCCCGCTCCGAGCAGCTCGACCTGGACCACACCCTCGCGCTGGTCCGCGAACGCACCAGGGACCGGTACGCCGCGCTGCTGGCCCGGCCCGAGGTCGCGGACAAGTTCGAGGCGCTCTCGTCCTCGGCGGCGAACATCGTGGGCATCAGCCGCTGGCTGGAGAGCCTGGACACCACCGCGGGCCACTAGCGCGCGCGAAAGCACAGAAAGACAGGGATCGAATCATGCTGGTCGCCTTCTCCGTCACGCCGATCGGCGCCGGCGAGGACGTCGCCGTGCCGGTCGCGAAGGCCGTGAAGATCGTGCGCGACTCCGGCCTGCCGAACCGCACCGACGCCATGTTCACCACGCTCGAGGGCGAGTGGGACGAGGTCATGGACGTGGTCAGGCGGGCCTGCGAGGCCGTGCAGGAGGACGGCGCGCGGGTCAGCCTGGTGCTCAAGGCGGACATCAGGCCCGGGGTGTCCGACGCGCTCAACGCCAAGGTCGCGAAGGTCGAGGCGCTGCTCGCCGAGTAGGCGCCCGGGGAGCGGAACCGGGACGGGCGCCGCATCGTCCAACTGCTGAAATCCGGCACGGGGCCGGAACCCGTGGGAGGGGTGGACGATGCGGCGCAGGATGGTACTGAGCGCACTGCTGGCGGCGGCGCTGCCGGCGGGGCTGCTCACCGGGTGTTCATCGGGCGGCGCGGCGGCACCGGTGTCCTATGTGAAGGCACAGAACGCGGCCGACATCACCGTCAGCGATGCGGCGTTGCAGCAGGCGCAGACCGGTTCGGAGTCCTTCGGTCTCGCGCTGCTGCGCCGATTGGGCGACGGCACGAGCGGCAACATGGTCTTCTCGCCGCAGACCCTCGTCGACCTGCTCGCGATGATCCTGCCGGGCGCGAAGGGCGACACCGCCGCCGAGCTGTCCAACGCGCTCGGCGCGGCGGGCCTGGACCCGCGGACCACGGCCGGAGCGCTCGGGAAGATCGACGCGACCGCGCGTGCCGACGGGAACCAGAACTCTAATACGCTCGACGAGTCCAGCGACGTGTGGACGGACAAGAGCGTCAAGCTCGCGCAGGACTACCTGTCCACGCTGGACGGCGCGTTCGGCGTCGGCGTGCACCAGACCGACTTCCAGGGCGATCCGAACGGCTCGACACAGGCCATCGACGACCTGGTCGCGAACGAGACGCACGGATACATCAAGGATCTGTTCCCCAAGGGATCGCTCGACAATACGATTCGCGTCGTACTCACGGACGCGGTGTACCTGGACGCCGCGTGGGCGACCAAGTTCGACCCGGACAAGACCGCGAACGGCGACTTCTACCCGGCGGCGGGCGGCACCCAGCAGGTCTCGATGATGAACGCGCAGGGCGGCTACGCGTACAGCTCGAGCAGCGACTGGCAGGCGCTGGAGCTGCCGTACGCGGGCGGCAAGCTGGCGATGGACATCCTGCTGCCGTCGAAGGGCGGCCTCGCGTCGTTCCGGGACAGCCTTTCCGCGACGGAGCTGAACGCGATCCTGAACTCGCTGACGCCGCAGCAGGTCAACCTGAGCCTGCCGAAGTTCACCGCGGACTACTCGCCGAAGAACCTGAAGCAGTCGCTGACCGCGCTCGGCCTCGGCGGCCTGTTCAAGCCCGGCGCCGCCGACCTGACCGGGGTCACCTCGGACGCCGAGCAGCTCTACGTGTCGCAGGTCGTGGAGAAGGCGCACATCCAGGTCGCCGAGAACGGCACGGTCGCGGCGGCCGCGGCCGGCGGCGGCATGGCGGCCACCGCGGCCCGGCAGCCCGCGCAGATCTCCTTCGTCGCGGACCACCCGTTCCTCTACCTGATCCGCGACGTGTCCACCGGCCAGCTGCTCTTCGCCGGGCAGCAGACCACGGGCTCCTGAGCGGCCCGGCTAGGCGGGCGGCGCGAAGATCCCGAACTGGGCGCCCTGCGGGTCCTTGAGCACGCTGATCCGCAGGTCGCCGCCGGTGACGGCCGAGGGCGCCAGAACCACGCCGGCGCCCTCCCCGGCGGCCCGCGCGGTGACCGCGTCCACGTCGTCGACCCGGAAGTAGGGCTTCCAGTGGGCGGGGGCCTCGGAGGCCGGGGCGGGCACGTGGTTGAGGTCCACCAGCCCGCCGAAGTGCGTGCCGCCGATGCTCCACTCGGTGTACAGGTCACCCAGATGGGTGGTCCAGCCGAAGACCGAGGGGTAGAAGGACAGCGCCTGCTTCGGGTCGCGGGTGGACAGCTCGATCCAGCCGAGCGCGTTCGGGTCGCCGATGATGTCGGCGCCGGAGAAGCGGTGCGCCTGCCAGATCGAGAAGGAGGCGCCGTCCGGGTCGGTCAGCACGCCGTAGCGCCCGAGGTCGAACACGTCCACCGGCGGCATCAGGGTCCGGCCCCCGTGCTCGGCGGCCTTGACCGCGGTGCGCTCGGCGTCCTGGACGGACAGGCACACGCTCCAGGCGACCGGCGTGGAGTCGTCGTACAGCGGGGAGACGGCGGCCACCGGGGCGCCGTCCAGCAGGAACATCGCGTACCCGCCGGCCTCGGGCCGCGGGTCGGTCTGCGCCTTCCAGCCGAAGACGGCGCCGTAGAAGTCCTTGGCCGCCTCGGGGTCCGGCGCGCTGAGCTCCGTCCAGCACGGGGTGTGCAAGGCCGTGGTCCGCTGCTGCATGGTCCGACCCTTCCGTCGTCTCGCGGTTTTCGAAAACCGTACCGACGGCGCCGGGGCCGGACCTCGCTGAACTAGGCCGTCGGGTGGACCGGCAGCAGCCGCATCAGCACGCCGGAGAGCAGGCTGATCCCGGCGAGCAGCAGCAGCGTGACGCCGAAGGCCGTGGTGAACGCCGCGCTCGCGGGATGCGCGCCGAGCCGGTCGAAGAAGACGATCCCGGCGAGCGCGATTCCGGTGGCGCCGCCGACCTGCTGCACGGTGGACAGCAGCCCGGAGGCGGAGGAGGCGTACTTCGGGTCCACGCCGGAGAGCACGACCCCGAACATCGGCGCGTAGGCCAGGCCCATCGCGGCGCCGACCACGGCCATCGCCGGGCTGAGCCAGGCCACGCTGTGCGCGCCGCCCGCCAGGTGCGCGGTGAGGGCGAGCAGCGCGTACCCGGCGGCCTGCCCGAGGCAGCCGACCATCATCAGCTTCCTGCCGAAGCGCGCGGCGAGCTTGCCGGAGCGGATCGAGGTGGCCAGGTAGGGCACGCCGACCGAGGTGAACAGCAGGCCGGAGTCCAGCGCCGACATGCCGCGGCCGAGCTGCAGGTAGAGCGCGAGCACGAAGAAGAACGAGGCGACCGCGCTGTTGTAGACCACCGCGATCGGCATCCCGGCGGCGAAGGAGCGCTGGGTGAACAGCGCCGGGTTCAGCACCGGCTCGCCGCCGCGGGCGATCAGCCGGCGCTGGTGGGCGTAGAACAGGCCGAGCAGGACCGGCGAGGCCGCGAGGCAGGCCCAGGTCCACGCGGGCCAGCCGTCCTGGCGTCCCTCGACGAGCGGGAGGATCAGCGCGAGCACGGCGAGCGTGAGCAGCAGTCCGCCGACCGGGTCGAGCCGGGTGCGTCCGGTGCGCGGCACGCCGGGCAGCGCGCGCAGGGCCAGCAGCGCGGCGGCCAGGCCGATCGGCACGTTGATCCAGTAGATCGAGCGCCAGCCGAGGCCGAAGAGGTTCGCCTGGATCAGCGCCCCGCCGATGAGCTGCCCGAACACGGCGCCGAGCCCGGCGGTCAGCCCGTAGCCGGTGTACGCGCGGGCCTGCCAGGCGCCGGAGAAGGCGGCGCCGATCACGCCGAGGATCTGCGGCATGAAGATCGCCGCGCCGAGGCCCTGGGCCACCCGCGCGCCGATCAGCACGGCGGAGTTCGGGGCCAGGCCGCAGACCGCGGAGGCGGCGGCGAAGACCAGCAGGCCGAGGACGAACATGTTCTTGCGGCCGAGCAGGTCGCCGATCCGCCCCCCGGTGACCAGGCCGCTCGCCAGGGCCAGGCCGTAGCCCGCGACGACCCACTGGATGCCCGCGGAGGAGGCGTGCAGATCGTGCTGGGTGTCCGGGAGCGCGACGTTGACGATGAAGAAGTCCAACAGGGCCATGAAGACCCCGGTGAGCAGGACGATGAGGGTGAAGGGGCTGTTGTGGCGGGCGGCGCTCTTCGCGCCCGCGGGGCTTTCGCGGCGTAGTTCCGTGGTCGTCATGGTGGCGAAGCTACGGATCTTCGCGGCGGCCGGAATCAGTCACGTATAGGTACCCCGGGATAAGTAATCGGCCGCTGTCGGCGCGCCCGGTTAGACTCGAAACCATGCTGAGCGGGCGGGATGCGGAGCTGGGGATTCTACGGGGGCTGCTATCGGGTGCGAGATCCGGCGGCGGCGGCTCCCTGGTGCTCAGCGGCCAGCCCGGGATCGGCAAGTCCGCGCTGCTCGAGTCGATGGTCGCCGAGGCCGAGGGCTGTCTCGTGCTGCGCGCGACGGGCTATGAGGCCGAGTCCCAGCTGCCTTATGCGGGCCTGCACCTGCTGCTGCACCCCGTGCTCGATCGCCTCGAGGTGCTGCCGCACCCGCAGCGCGAGGCGCTGGCCACGGCGTTCGGCCTGGCCTCCGTCGACACGGCCGAGCGCGCCGACCGGCTGCTGATCAGCCTCGCGCTGCTCACGCTGCTGTCCGAGCTGGCCGAGTTCGAGGCGCCGGTCGTGTGCGCGGTGGACGACGCGCACTGGTTCGACCAGCCGTCGCTCAGTGCCCTGATCTTCGCGGCGCGCAGGCTCGGCACGGAGAAGGTCGCGCTGGTGCTCGCCACCCGCCAGGGGTGCGCGCTGATCGAGCGTTCCGGCCTTCCCGGCACGGAGCTGCGGGGGCTCGCGCCGGAGGCGGCGGAGCAGGTGCTCGAGCTGCGCGCCGACCGGCCCCCCGAGGCCGCGCGCGCCCGGATCCTGGCCCAGGCGCACGGAAATCCGCTCGCGCTGCTCGAACTGCCGGCGTCCTCGGGCCTCGAGGCCTTCGGCGACGACCCGGTCCCGGCGCTGCCCGAACGCCTCATCGAGGCCTTCCGCGCGCAGATGGCGGCGCTGCCCCGCGACACGCAGTCGCTGCTGAAGCTGGCCGCCCTCGCCGACGGGCCCGAGATCGACGTGCTGCTGCGCGCCGCGCCGCTGTTCGAGGTGCCCGTGGAGGCGATCTCCTCGGCCGAGCGGCACGGCCTGCTCCAGGTGAATCAGCGCACGTTCACCTTCCGGCACCCGCTGCTGCGCACCGCGCTGATCTCGGCGACCCCGGTGCCGCGGCGGCTGGCCGCGCATCGGGCCTACGCCGGCGCGCTGACCGGCCCGGAGGAGGCCGACCGCCGGATCTGGCACGAGGCGGCCGCGGCGACCGAGCCCGACGAGCGCCTGGCGGCCGAACTGGAGCGCACGGCCGAGCGCGCGGGAAGGCGCGGCGGGCGTCCGGCGGCGATCGGCGCGTACGAGCGGGCCGCGCGGCTCACCCCGTCGCCCGAGGACCGGCTGCGGCGCTGGGTCCTCGCGGCCGAGGCGGCGATCGACCACGGGGACGCCGACCGCGCCGAACTGTGCGCCCGCAACGCGGAATCGGTGCGCGCGGAGCTGGAAGCATCGTCTCAGCAGGTTGACGCGCAGCTGCTCATGCGGCTCGTCGTCGCGCGGGCCACGGCGCGGTTCGAGCTCGGCGAGCTGCGCGACGCGTACCGGATCGCCTATACGGGGGCCGCGGAGCTCGGCCGGTGCGGCGGCGGCCTGGAGGCCGGGACGCTGCTGTGCCTGACGGTCGACCTGGCCTGGTACCTCGGGGACCGGGAGGTCACCGCGTACAGCGACCTGTTCATGCGGCTCGACGGCGTGTCCCCGGACCATCCGGTGTACCTGGTCTGCCTGTTCGTCGAGACGGCGATCATGGTCTCGCTGCGGCGGCCGACCGAGTTCACGCACATCCACCTTGACGAGGTGATCACCCGGGTCCGCGAATCAGGCTTCGACGCCGCGGGCTCCCTGCTGACGCTCGGCGCGCTCGCCCCGATCCTCGCGCAGGACGAGGCCGCGCTCGAACTGTTCGCGACGGTCCTCGCGGACTGCCGGGAGCACGGCCGGATGGCGTGGTGCAGCCCGGCCCTCGGCGCGCTGGCCCGCGTGCAGGCGCACCTCGGCAGGCTCGCCGAGGCCCGCGCCTCGGCCGAGCAGGCGCTCGCCATCGCCGAGGCGGCGGGCCAGACGCAATGGGAGAGCCAGGTCAGCGGCCTGCTCGCCTACCTCGCCGCGTCGGCGGGCGAGGAGGAGCAGTGCCGCGCCTACGCGCGCCGCGCGCTGACGGACCTCGCCCCGACGGTCATGTCCCTCGGCGAGTCCTGGGGCCGCTGGGCCCTCGGCCTGCTCGACCTGGGCCTGGGCCGGCCGGCCGCGGCCCTCGAGCACCTGCGGACGCTGGAGAACGGCCCCGCGGTGCACCAGCTCGCCGCGACCCGCGCGCTGCCCGACCTCCTCGAGGCGGCGCTGCGCGCCGGAGACCGCGACCTGGCCGAGCAGGCCCTCGACCGCCTCACCCGCTGGGCCGGGGACGTGAAGCAGCCGGCCGCCGACGCCCTCGTGCTGCGCGGCGAGGCCCTGCTCGCCACCGACGACGAGTCCGTGGCCCGCAGCTTCACGGCGGCCCTGCGCCTCTACGAGAAGTCCGACCGCCCCTTCGACCGGGCCCGCACCCAGCTGCTCTGGGGCGAACGGCTGCGTCGCGACCGCCGCCGCACCGAGGCCCGCGCTCCCCTGGCGGCCGCCCTCGACACCTTCACCCGGCTCGGCGCCGGCCCCTGGGCCGCCCGCGCCCGCCAGGAACTGGCCGCCTCCGACCCGGCCCGCCCCGCCGCGAGCGGCAGGGTCACCCCCACCAATAGCCCCGCGCAGGCGGCGCTCGCGGTGCTCACGTCCCAGGAAGCCCAGATCGTCCGGCTGGCCGCCCAGGGCCTGTCCAACCGCGACATCGCCGCCCAACTGGTCCTCAGCCCGCGAACCGTCGGCCACCACCTCTACAAGGCCTACCCGAAGCTCGGCATCGTCTCCCGCGGCGAGCTCCCGGCGCTGCTGCTCGGGTCCCGCTGACGCTACGGTATGCCGCGTGACCGCCGAGATCGCCCGCTGCCCGCCCGAGCTCGGACCCGCCGCGTTCGCCGCCTTCGAGTCCCGGCTGAGGCAGGAGCCGGCGGACCCGGCCCGGCACCGATTACGGCAGTTTCCGAACGGCTCGGGCACCAGCGACGTCGCCGACGACGAGCAACTGCTGAACCTCTGCCGAATCGCGGTCGAGTCGGGGGCGGGCATGGAGAGCATCACTAAGAACCGGCAGTCACCGATCGTGCTGCGGGAGATGATCGCGCGGGCCTACGGGGCAGACCGGGTGCCCGAGGGCGAGGACTGGGCGCGCGAGCTGGGGCACGGCTGGTTCAACGTCGCATACCGGATCCGGCTGCGGGACGGGTACGAGGCGGTCCTGAAGATCGCGCCGCCGTCCGAGGTCGAGGTGATGACCTACGAGCGCGGCGCGATGGGCGTCGAACTGGCCGCCGTCGATCTGATCGGCGGGCTCGCCGATGTGCCGGTGGCGCGCGTGGACTTCGCGGATCAGAGCCATGAGTTGTGTGACGCGGACTGGTTCTCGATGCCCTTCATCGAGGGCGACAACCTGGCCCTGATTCGGGCGGATCTGCCCGCGCGGCAGGAGGCCGACTACAAGGCGCAGGTCGGAGCCCTGAACCGGCGGATCAACTCCGTGCGCGGCCCGGCCTTCGGACCGCTGGCCGGGCCCGGCGACGCGTCCTGGCGCCGCGTGTTCACCGGCATGGTCGAGGAAGTCCTGAGCGACGGGGAACGGCGCGGCGTCGAACTGGGCCGGGACTACGAGGCCGTGCGCGCCGTCCTGGCCGAACACGCCGCGGCCCTGGACGAGGTGACCGAGCCCCGTCTCGTCGAGTGGGATCTCTGGGACGGCAACGTCCTCGTCCGCGACGGCGCGATCGCGGGGATCGTCGACCACGAACGCGCCTTCTACGGCGATCCGCTGATCGAGGTCGGATTCGCCGGAACGCAGATGCCGGACGCGTTCGGCGATTCGACGCACTTCATGCGCGGGTACGGACGGCCCGGACTCACCGAGTCCGAGACCGTCCGCCGCCGCCTCTACTGCCTGCATCTCGCGCTGGTCATGGTGATCGAGACCGCCTACCGCGGGCACACCGACCCTGGGCCTTACGAGTGGGCCCGCGAGCGGCTGACCGAGATCATGACCTTGATCAGCGCGCGGGCCGCCAGCTGAGGATCGAGGTGTACGAGCCCTGAATCCCGGCCGCCGCGACGATGCTCGACGGGATCTGGCTCGCGCTGGTGATGTTCGTGTTGTTCTTGATGAGGACGGCCTTCGCGTCGTAGTCGGCGGGGCCGTCGGGCCAGTAATTCTGCTCGATGTCCAGCGGGTCGTAGGTGCCGTCGTTGAGCGTGTAGTTGACGTGCTTGCTGCCCCACGCGTTGGAGCCGATGTTGTATTCGGCGTTTCCGGTGAGCGTGATGTAGGAGGCGCCGTTGTCGGTGTAGAGCGTGTGGCCCGCGGTGGCGGTGCCGTCGTGGATCACGTTGCCGGAGATGTGCTCTCCGGTCGCGAGCGAGGTGCCGGTGATTCCGTTGGTGTAGATGGCGCCACCGTCGTTCAGCGTGAGCATGTAGCTCTCGATGAGGTTGTCGGTGAAAGCGTTCCCGTTGGAGGAATTGGGCTCGGCGGGAAGCTTCACCTTGTCCGGCCAGCCGCCCCAGCCGACGGAGATGCCGGAGTACGGCACGTTGTTGATCTGGTTGTTCTGGAAGGTCGAGGCCTGGATATAGCCGTCGTCGATCGCGACGCCGCCCTGATACTCGTCGGCGATGTTGTAGAAGTGGCTGTCCTTGACCGTGATCGACTTCGTGGCCTGGGCCGTATTCGGCTTGTTGATGTCGACGCCGCCTACGTCGAGGCCGTTGCCGGAGACGTCGGTGAAGACGCACCCCGTGACCGAGTCGCTCTGCGAACCGTCACCGAGGTCGAGGCCCGCTCCGCCGAGGTGCACGAAGTAGTCGTGGTCGAAGTGGATGTTGTGGTCGTAGCTGAGGCTGACATCGCCGGCCATCTTCGTCCAGTTGCCGTAGGGGCAGGTGCCGCCGGACACGAACGTGCACAGTCCCTGCGTCGCGTAGCCGGTCGAGCCGGTGATCTGGTACGTCGCCTGGATCTCGGAGAAGCCCTGGCCGGTGCTCGTGGACGTGTTGGTGGCGTAGGAGAACTGGATCCCCTGGAAGCCGATGCCGTGCACCTCGGCGGCCGCGCCGCCACTGGTGGTGAGCAGCGTCTGCAGCGCGGGCGCCTCGACGTCGGCGCCGGCCATGCTCTGCCCGGCGAGCGGGATGTAGTAGAGCTTGTGGGCTGAGGTGTCCAGGTACCACTGGCCTGGCTTGGTGAGCAGCTGGTAGCTGTTCTCCACCGAGGTCGGCTGCTCGGTGATGCTCTGGCGGCCGACGAGCTCGTAGGTGCGGCCCGAGCCGTCGGTGCGCATCACGCGCCTGGTCGAGTTGTCCCAGCAGGGCTGCGCCATCGTGATCGTGGTGCTCGTGATCGAGGCCACCGGGCACCGCGGCTCGGTCCAGGCGCCGAGGCCGCCGGAGTAGACGAACTCGATGTCGTCGCCCGCCACGTTCGACCACGAGGCCATCGGGTCGCCCGAGGCCGTGGTGTATCCGGTGGCGGTCTGCTTCAGCGTCACGGGCACGGAGCCGGTCGCGCGGGTGGCCCGCACGCCGTTCACATAGAGCTGACGGGTGTTCAGCGAGGCCGGGACCGACGCCTCCCAGATGTCCTTGCCCGTGTCGTGCTCGGTCCAGCCGGTGATCTGGTCGGCGCCGCTGACCACGGGGTACTGGCCGGACTCCGCGCGCCACCAGACGTCGCCGTTGGTGCCGGAGTCGGCCGCGGTGAAGGTCAGCGGGGCGGCCAGCCGGTAGTCGCCGCCCGCGAGGTACACGGTGACCTGGCCGGATGTCGCCTGGTCCACGGCGCGGACCGCGGCCTGCGCCTTCGTCAGGGTTTTGAAGGGGCTGGCGGCGCTGGTCCCGGCGTTGGAGTCGCTGCCGGTCGGCGAGACGTAGAAGCTGATCGGCTCGGCGGCCGCCTGCGCGGCGGTGGCGGCGAAGGAGAACAGTCCGCCGAGCGCGAGGGCCGCGGCCGTGAGCGTGCCGAACAGGAGGCGGCGTCGTCGCCGCGTCGCAGAATGCATGACAGATCACTTATCCGGGAGTGTGGGTCGGGTGGTGGGCCGACTCGAGCGGCTGAGGGAAAAGTAGGAGGACTAGACCTCTCAGTCAAGCCCTTCAGTCCACCTTTAAGGTGTGGATAATTGTTTGGTCAACAAACTTAACTCGGCCTTTTTGCAACACCAAGCCACAGGTTCTCGCGAATATTGACACATAAGGCGACGAGGTCTTACATGGGCCGTGCCGCCGCGGGCGCGCGCATCGCTTCGCGGCGGCACACCGGTGCCGACGCGGACCCACCCGCGCACCGCGTCTCGGCACTCACCCATCGGATGAATGGAATCGCACTGATGCTGCAACATCACGGCAGATCCCGACGGCCGTCCGGCCGCGTCCTGCTCGGCACCCTGACCCTGACCGCCGCCGGCCTGTTCGCCGCGCAGCTGTCCGTGGCCGCCGGACCGGCCGCGGCCGAGGACAACGGCCTCGGCGCCAAGCCCCTGCTGGGCTGGAGCAACTGGAGCTTCATCGGGACCGACCCGACCGCCGCGAAGATCGACGCGCAGGCCGACGCGATGAAGAGCAGCGGCCTGTCCTCGGTCGGCTTCCAGTACGTCAACGTCGACGACTTCTACTACCTCTGCAACTCGAGCGGACCCGAGGTGGACGCGAACGGCCGGTGGGTGACGGACCCCGCCAAGTTCCCGGCCAGCGGCTCGACGCCCGGCATGGAGGCGGTCGCGGAGCACGTGCACGCGGACGGCCTGAAGTTCGGCATGTACGTCACCCCGGGCATCCCGCAGAACGCCGTCACGGCCAAGTCGAAGATCGCCGGGACGAGCTACACCGCGAACGAGATCGCCACGACGACCGCGGAGAAGAACTACAACTGCCGCCATATGGTCGGCATCGACTACAGCAAGCCCGGCGCGCAGGCGTACATCAACTCGTGGGCCGACGAGCTCGCCTCCTGGGGCGTGGACTACATCAAGCTCGACGGCGTGGGCGCCTCCGACATCCCCGACGTGCAGGCCTGGTCGACGGCGCTGAAGCAGACCGGTCGTCCGATGTGGCTGGAGCTGTCCAACAACCTTCCGATCGCGAACGCCAAGACCTGGTCCTCGCTCTCGAACGGCTGGCGCACCAACGGCGACATCGAGTGCTACTGCTGGACCTCCGGCAAGCCGCGCTACCCGCTGACCACGTGGGCCAAGGTCACCCAGCGCTTCAACAGCGCGTCCGCATGGCAGCCGTACGTCGGCCCCGGCGGCTGGAACGACTTCGACTCGCTCGAGGTCGGCAACGGGAGCAACGACGGCCTGACCGTGCCCGAGCGGCAGAGCGCGATGACGCTCTGGTCCATGGCCTCGTCCCCGCTGATCCTCGGCACCGACCTGACGCACCTGGACTCGACCGACCTGGCGATGCTGAAGAACAAGGCGGTGCTCAGCGTCGACCAGGACGCGATCGCCTCCAAGCGGATCGTGGACAGCGGCAGCGGCCAGGTGTTCAGCAAGCGCGAGAGCAACGGCGACTACGTCATCGCCCTGTTCAACACCAGCGCCACCGCGACGACGACGGTGAGCGTCAAGCTCTCGGCGGTCGGCATCAGCGGCTCGGCGGGCGGCACCGACCTGTGGACCGGCAAGGCCACCGGCACCCTGTCCGGCACCTACTCGGTCAAACTCGGCCCCGGCGCGGTCAGGCTGATCCGCGTCACCGCGGGGGGCTGACGAGCCATCATGCCTGCTGTCTCTCCGCTCCGCACCGCGCTCGCCCTGGCCCTGGCCGCCGGAGCCGCGACCGTCGCGGCACCCGGACACGCCGCGGCGGCCGGGCACGCCGCCGCTACCCCCGTGTTCAACGTGAAGAACTACGGCGCCACCGGCAACGGCTCGACCATCGACACGAACGCCATCAACAAGGCCATCGCCGCGGCCGGCGCGGCCGGCGGGGGCGAGGTGCTGTTCCCGGCGGGCACCTACGAGTCCGTCTCCATCCACCTCAAGAGCAACGTTGAGCTCTACCTCGACAGCGGCGCGACGATCCGCGCCGCGGCCAAGGGCTTCGACGCCCCCGAGTCCAACAACTACTCGCAGTACCAGGACTACGGCCACAGCCACTTCCACGACTCGCTGATCTGGGGCGACAGCCTGACGAACGTCACGTTCGCGGGCAGCGGCACCATCGACGGCGGCGGCCACCTGACCGACGGCACCCCCTCGTCCGGGCAGGCCGACCACGCGATCGCGATCACCCGCAGCAGCGGGATCACGTTCACCGGCATCACCGTGGAGAACGGCGGCTGGATCGCGATCCTGGTCAACGGGATCGACCACCTGACCGTCAGCAACCTGAACGTCCAGACCGCCAAGAACCGCGACGGGATCGACGTCATCAACACCGAGAACGCGAGCGTGACCGACTCGACCATCAACTCGGTCGACGACTCGCTGGTGTTCAAGAGCGACTACGCCCTCGGCCGCACGTACCCGAACCAGAACGTGACGGTCACCGATGTGACCGCCTCCTCGAACAACAACGCGTTCCAGTTCGGCTCGGAGACGTGCGGCGACTTCAGCGGCTACACGTTCTCGCACCTGACCGTGAACGCCGCGGGCAAGGCGGGCCTCGGCATCGTCTCCATGGACGGCGCCCACATCTCGAACGTGAGCTACACGGACGTCACCATGAAGGACGCGGCCACCCCGATCTTCCTCAAGATCGGCGACCGCGGCCGCTGCCCCGGCTCTCCGGGACCGGGCAGCATCAGCGACGTCACCTTCAACCACGTGACCGGCACGCACCTGTCCGACCTGGGCGCGAACTACACGTCCACCATCACCGGCATGCCCGGCCACCCCGTCACCGGCGTCACCGTCGAGAACGTCGACCTGACCGTCCCCGGCGGCGACCCCGCCTCCGACGCCACCATCGACCCGCCGACCGAGTACGGCAGCTACGTGCCGAGGGACCTCGGCACCCGGCCGTCGTACGGCTGGTGGATGCGCGACGTGTCAGGGATCAGCTTCACGAACGACACCGTCGGCTACGACAAGGACGACGACCGCCCCTCCTTCATCGAGGACGCGGCCACGAAGGTGACGCTCGACGGCGTGACCGTTCAGCGAGGCTCCGGCGCCCCCTACGACGTGGGCCTCATCTCGTCGAGCGGCTCGTCGATCACGAACTCGAAGACGACCTCGGGCTCGGCGCTCAAGATCCACACCGGCTGACTCAAGATCCACACTGACGAGAGGTGAGGGCTGCTGGGGTCCGCGGTTCGCGCCGCGGACCCCAGCAGAATGCTGCAGTCCTGTGACAACGGCGGCGCAGAGACGATCACTCTGCTGAACTGATCGCCATGCTGGTACCGTCACCCCGCGTCCTGCGTGCCCTGGAGCGACTCAACGCCGCCTATCCCTGGGACCACAACGCCCACTACCACCCGTGGATCCTGAGCCGGCTCCCCGGAACCTTCGCCACCGCGCTGGATATCGGCTCGGGCACCGGCGACCTGGCCAGACTCCTGGCTGAACGCGCCACCAGCCGCGTGGACGGCATCGACTCCGACCCGGCGATCGTCGCCCGCGCGCAGTCCCTGACCCCTCCCGGATCGCCGCTCACCCGCACCGCCGCCGACGCGTCTGCCCCGCCTCCCGTCGTCACCTTCACCACCGCCGACGCGTTGACCGGCATCCCCGACGACCGCCGCTACGACGTCATCACCTGCGTGGCCACCATCCACCACCTCCCCTTCGCCGAGGCGCTGCGCGTCTTCCGCGAGCACCTGGCGCCCGGCGGAACGCTCGTCGTACTCGGCCTGTCCCGCCCCACGACCCGCGAAGACTTCCGCTGCGACCTGGCCTCCGCGGCGCTGAACCCGATCATGGGCATGCTGAAGAACCGTGGACGCAGGGCCGATCGCCCCGCGTCCATGACAGCCCGCACGCGCCACGCGGAGATGAGCTACCCCGGCATCGCCCGCGAGACCGCCGCGATCCTCCCCGGCGCGGAGCTGAGACGCTGCTTGTTCTGGCGCTACTCCCTTGTCTGGCACATGCCGTGATCTGCGCCCTTCAGGTCCATGATCAGGGCAGCCGCGCCTCCGCGTGCTCCCAAGGCACCGGCTCGGAGACGGGGCCGGGGCTCGTGGCCGCGTACGCGTCCTCCTCGAACCAGCCGTTCCCCGAGAGCCAGTTCTCCAGCCACTCCGCGAAGCTGCCCGCGTCGAGGAACCAGCACTCGACCCCGCGCCCCCAGACGTACGCGTTCGGCTCGAACAGCAGCACCTGCCCCGCAGGGTCCTGGCAGTCGACGGCCGCGTACATCCCGCAGCCCCAGTTCAGAATCGGCACGACCCCCTCCGGCCAGGGCAGGTCGTCCGACGCACCCTCCCGATTCGCGACGTACTCGCCGACGACGCTCTCCTTCTCCCCGAGCAGCGGCAGCAGCTGATAGTCGGGCCCGAACCCGCCGTCGGCCACGTCGCGATAGATCCGCGCCAGCAACGGATGCAGCGCGAACCCGAGCCGCCTCTCGGCCTCTTCGAGCTGCGCGGCATCGATCCGCGCGGGAAGCTCATCGCTGTCACTAGCAGCACGTGCGGCGACGCGCGCCACCAGGTCGTCAATGTCGGTCACAAACCCGATGCTGTCAGAGCCCTCCGACAAAAACGGAATCAGGCGAGCCGATCGGGGATCGGCGCCAGCACGTAGTTGTTCCAGATGTAGTTGTCCATCTGATGCTGGTCGCCCGAAAGGTTGTACACCCGGTCGACTTTCCCCTCCGCATTGAAATGCCACACCAGCGCCCACATGGTGTCCACCTTGCCGACCCCCGCGGTCGACCACCCCCGATGAATGTCCACGACATACTCGTCGTTGGCCTCCAGGAACAGCGGCTCAGCCTGGAACCCCGACTTCCCCAACTCGGTGAAGAACGCAGCCACCTCCTCGACCCCGCGCTTGGTCCCCGAGAGCGCGTGGTGCCCCGGAATCGTCCACTCGATGTCCTCGGTCAGCACGGCCCGCATCCCGTCCAGGTCGTACGTGCCGTACGCGGCGAAGAACGCGTTGATCGCCTCGATCTTCGGATTGGGGTTCATGCCCGCCATGGTCTCACCTTTCGCAGGTCCCTGAGGTTCTCGCTCCTCCCTCTGGGCTACCCCGCCGATGCAACGCCACCCACCACGCGCGCCGCGCGCGTCTACCGCGAAGGCTCGGCCCGGACCACCGTCGCCGCGAGGATGGCCTTGGCGGTCGCCTCGTCCGGGGCCACCACGAACGGCAGGGCGTTGCCGCCGGCGAGGCGGAAGGGGAGGCCGGCCGAGGTGAGGGCCGTGCCGCCTGCTTCGGCGTGCAGGAGCAGGCCCGCGGCGTGGTCCCAGACGTTCTCCCAGACCATCAGGGCGCTGGTGCGCTTGCCCGCCGCCAGCGTCACGTATTCGAGGCCTGCGCCGTCGCCGTAGGAGAGCCAGGCGCCGTGGGTGCTGAGGGTGGTGATGGCCTGTCTGGCCTGGTCGTTCCAGAACTTGGGCCGCGAGGTGGAGACCGGGAGGTCGCGCAGGCCGCTCGTGGGGTCGGGGGCCCGGGCCACGGTGAGGCGTTCGCCGTCGAGGTGGGCGCCGGCGCCCTTTCTGGCGTGGGCCATGCGGTCGAAGTAGGGCTCGTAGATCCACGAGGCGTGCAGTTCGCCGGCTCGGGCCAGGGCCACCAGCACGGTGAAGCGGGCGTTGGCGTTGGCGTAGTTCTCGGTGCCGTCGATCGGGTCGATGATCCAGACCGGGTCCTCGCCGTCGAGGGCGTCGAGGACCCTCTGGTCGGCGTAGACGGCCTCCTCGCCGACGACCCTCGAACCCGGGAGCAGCGCCGTGAGCGCCTCGGTCAGCGCGCGCTCGGAGGCCTGGTCGGCGACGGTGACCAGGTCGCCGGGGCTCTTCTCCCGGATCTCGTCCTCGCCGAGGCGCCCGAAGCGGGGCAGGATCTCGGTGGCACTGACCTCGCGGATGATCTCCGCGACCCGGGCAATCTGCGCGTCGTCCAGCATGGTGATCACTCTGCCAGACACTTCGCGCGGCCGGAACGAATATCCGGTGGCGGCCGCGCGGACTGTCGGTAGCCTTCGATCATGGATGCTGCCGAGGTACTCGCCGTTTTCGACCGCCAGCTGCGTCGCGATCATCGGGCCGACGGGCCCGGTGACGTGGTCGAGCGGGTGGGGGACGTGGTGCGGCTGCTCGGCTCGGGCGGGGCCGGGTGGTGCGGCGTCGTCTGGTCCGACCTGAGTGAGGAGACCGCGGACGCCGCCATCGCCGAGCAGGTGCAGTTCTTCACCGAGCTGGGCCGCGAGTTCGAGTGGAAGGTGTACGGCCACGACGAGCCCGCCGATCTGGCCGAGCGGCTGGCGAAGGCCGGGTTCGCGGCCGAGCCGGCCGAGGCGCTGATGGTGGCGGAGATCGCGGGGCTGCCCACCGAGCCGGTGCTGCCCGAGGGGGTGCGGATCGTGGACGTGCGGGACGCGGAGGGGGTGGAGCTGATGGTGCGGGCGCAGGACGAGGGGTTCGGGCGGTCCGCGCCGCGCCAGAAGGAGCATTTCCTGCGGCTGGTGGCCGAGGATCCGGATTCGCTGATCGCGCTGGTCGTGATGGCGGGCGACCGGCCGGTGTGCGCGTCGCGGCTGGAGATCCATCAGGGCACTGAGTTCGGGAGCCTGTGGGGCGGGGCGACGGTGCCGGACTGGCGGCGCAAGGGGATCTACAAGGCCACGGTGGCCTACCGGGCGCGGATCGCGGCGGCTCGGGGGTGCCGGTATCTGCAGGTGGACGCGTCGGACGACAGCCGGCCGATTCTGGAACGGCTCGGGTTCTCGCGGCTCGGTACCACGACGCCATACGTGTATCAGCCCCGATAGGGTGCCCCGCATGACCGAACGCATCCACCCGAGTCCCATGGACCTGCCGCACCACCAGATCCAGCACGAGGCGCACGTCAACGCGCGTCCCGACGCCGCGCACGACGGCCACGCGCCGGGCCGCGCGCAGCACGAGCACGACCCGTGGGCCGACTCGCCCGGCAAGGCCGAGCCGTACAACACCGTCGAGGTGGACCCGCACGCGCTCGGCCCGGTGCACACCGAGTACGCGCCGAAGCACGACGGCGCCCCGGAGCCCGGCGAGATCGTGTGGACCTGGGTGCCCTACGAGGAGCACGACGGCCGCGGCAAGGACCGTCCGGTGCTGCTCGTGGCCCGGGAGAAGGGGCACGACATGCCCCTGCTCGGGGTCAAGCTCACCAGCGTGTGGCACGCGGACGCGGAGAACTGGGTGGACGTGGGCAACGGCGCCTGGGACCGCGAGGCCCGCGAGTCCTGGGCGGTGATCGACCGCGTCGTGCGCGTGCACCACCAGGGCGTGCGCCGCGAGGCCTGCGCGATGGACCGGCCCGACTTCGACAAGGTCGTGAGCCACCTGCGCTCCCGCTACAACTGGAGCTGACACACCTGGGCCGCGGTCGGCCGCAACCCCCGAGCACCGTGGGATACGCTGGAGTTTTACGAGGCGAACGAACCGGCGAGGGGAATCCGAGCGACCGATGTACGTCCTGCACGCGCAGTTCAGCGAGTCCGGCCTGTGGGAGTTGTGGGCCGAGGACTCCGAGCGCGCGCGGGAGGTCGCGGCCCGAGGCACGGCGCCGGCTCCGGGCGAAAGGGTGGCGCGCCACCCTTTCGCCGCGGATCCGGCCGAACTGCTGCGCGTGCTCAAGGGTTCGGGTCCGGTGGTCGCGGACGCGCTGGCCGAGGCCGATCCGCGTGGTTCACTGCCGCTCGCGCTGCCCTCGGGGCCGCAGGGCCCGCTGCCGGGCGACCGGCTGGCCCGGCTCGAGGGGATCGGCGCCGCGGGCCCGGTCGCGCTGCGCGCCTGGATCGTGCCGACCCTGGCGCTGGACCCGGCGGCCGGCGCCGGCCTGCTGCTCGCGCTCGGCGGCCGCGACCTGCTCACCGTGTACGACGAGGAGGGCACCGAGCGGGAGCTGCCGCTCGACCCCAGCGTCGGGTACGCCCACGCCGTCGCCGCCTTCGCCGACGCGCTGGTCAGCCGCGGCGAGATCCATCCATGGCTGGCCTACCAGCCGGAGGACCACGGCTACTTCGCCAGCTGGGTGCCCGCGTACGCGCTGGAGACCGCCGCGCATCGCAGGTCACTGATCTCCGCGATGCCGCCGGCCTTCCGCAGCCAGCTGCTCGGCGAGGAGCTGACCGGGCTGCCCGGCGAGGACGTGTTCGACAACGCGCTCGCGGCCCTGGTCGACGCCTACGTGCTCGCCGCTTTCGCCGGGCCGCACGGTCTGCACGGCGAGCCGCTGGCCCCGGTCAGCCGCCGGGGCAGGGCGAGCGCCGCCGAGCTGTGGCTCAGGGCCCTGACAACGACGAAGGGGAACCGGCTCGATCCCGATCTGCTCCGGCCCGAGGAGGCCGACGAGCTGATCGATCTGCTGGAGGCCTGGACCACCGCGGCCGTGGCGGAAGAGGGGCCGGTGCGCACCTGCTTCCGGCTGCGCGATCCCGGGCAGCACGGGCACGACGTCGAGGACTGGTCGGTCGAGCTGCTGCTGCAGTCGACTCAGGACCCTTCCTTGCTGGCCACGGCGCCCGAGGTGTGGAAGCGCTCGGGCGCGGCGCGGCTGCTGCGCCAGTCGGGGGTGGATCCGCGGCAGGCGCTGCTTCAGGGGCTGGGGCGGGCGGCGCGCTATTTCCCGCAGTTGGGGGAGGCGCTTCGGCAGCCCAGCCCGGACAGCGTGCGGCTGAACGCCGAGCAGGCGCTGCACTTTCTGCGGCATACGGCGCCCGCCCTGCGCGAGCGCGGATTCGGCGTCCTGCTGCCGCCCTGGTGGGCCGGGAAGCGCGCGCGGATCTCGCTGAGCCTGCACGCCGAGGCGTCCACCGCGCAGCCGGGGGCCGCGGAGCCGGAGAAGGACGCGAAGTTCGGGCTGCAGGAGTTGCTGAAGTACCAGTGGCAGGCCTCGATCGGCGCCATAGAGCTGACCGACGCCGAGTTCAAGGAGCTCGCCGCCGCGAAGACGGACCTGGTCAAGCTGCGCGGCGAGTGGATCGAGGTGGACGCGGCCCGGCTCGCGGCCGCCGCGCAGGCGCTCGGCAGCGCGCAGACCGGCACGATGACCGCCGCCGAGGTGCTCAACAAGGCCATGCACGGCCTGGACCAGCGCCGGCTGCCGCGCTCGCTGCTCGACAACCCGCTCGAGGTGAAGGTGAGCTCGAGCGGCTGGCTCGGCGATCTGCTCTCCGGCACGGCCGAGCAGCGGTACCAGGTGGCGAAGGAGCCGCGCGGCCTGAAGGCGAGGCTGCGGCCGTACCAGAAGCGCGGCGTCGGCTGGCTGACCTTCATGGACGGGCTCGGGCTCGGCGCGATCCTGGCCGACGACATGGGCCTCGGCAAGACCGTCCAGGTCTTGACACTGCTGGAGCAGGAGCGCGCCGAGGCGGGCCGCAGGCGGATCGAGCCGACGCTGCTGATCTGCCCGATGTCGCTGGTCGCGAACTGGCAGCGCGAGGCCGAGCGGTTCACCCCGCGCCTGAAGGTGCACGTGCACCACGGCGCGGAACGGCTGGAGGGCACGGAGTTCCAGCGCGAGGTCCGCGGCGTGAACCTGGTCATCACGACCTACGCGCTGGCCCTGCGCGACCGCGAGCGGCTCGGCGAGGTCGGCTGGCGCCGGATCGTGATCGACGAGGCGCAGGCGATCAAGAACGCGGCGACGAAGCAGGCCCGCGCGGTCCGCTCGCTGAGCGCGCCGCGCCGGATCGCGCTGACCGGTACGCCGGTGGAGAACCGGCTGGCCGACCTGTGGTCGATCATGGAGTTCGCGAATCCCGGCCTGCTGGGCTCGGCGGAGCAGTTCAAGGACCGGTTCGCGCGGCCGATCGAGCGCGGCAACGAGGGCGCGGACGCGGCGGCCGAGCGGCTGCGCCAGGCCACCTCCGCGTTCGTGCTGCGCCGGGTGAAGACGGACCCGAACATCATCAGCGACCTGCCGGAGAAGGTCGAGATGCCGGTGGTCTGCAACCTGACCAGCGAGCAGGCGAGCCTCTACCAGGCCGAGGTGGACCGGATGCTCGCGGCCGTGCAGTCCGCCAAGGACGGCATCGGCAAGAAGGGGATCGTGCTGGCCGGGCTGACCCGGCTCAAGCAGATCTGCGACCATCCGGCGCTGTTCCTCAAGGACGGCTCGCGGCTGCACGGCCGCAGCGGCAAGCTGGCCCGCGTCGAAGACCTCTGCGACGAGGTGCTGGCGGCCGGCGAGCGCGCGCTGCTGTTCACCCAGTACGCCGAGTTCGGCGCGATGCTGCAGCGCCACCTCGCCGAGCGCTTCGGCCGGCCGGTCGCCTTCCTGCACGGCGGCACCCCGAAGGCGGCGCGGGACGCGCTGGTGCGCGGCTTCGAGCAGCCGGACGGGCCGCCGCTGTTCGTGCTCTCCCTCAAGGCCGGCGGTGTCGGTCTCAACCTGACCGCGGCGAACCACGTGCTGCACGTGGACCGCTGGTGGAACCCGGCGGTGGAGAACCAGGCCACCGACCGCGCCTTCCGGATCGGCCAGCGCAAGAACGTCCAGGTCAGAAAGCTGATGTGCGCGGGCACGCTGGAGGAGCGGATCGACCGGGTGATCGAGGACAAGAAGGGCCTGGCCGAGCGGATCGTCGGCTCCGGGGAGAGCTGGCTGACGGAGCTGTCCGTGACGCAGCTGCGCGATCTGGTGCTGCTGTCCGGCGATGCGGTGGTGGAGTAGATGGCGGCGCGGCAGTTCGGCGAGCACTGGTGGTCCCAGCGGCTGATCACGGTGCTGGAGAGCTTCGGCTACGGTCCGCGGCTGGCCCGCGGCCGCGGCTACGCGCGCACCGGGGCCGTGCAGGAGCTGGAGATCCGGCCCGGCGAGGTCTACGCCAGCGTGCAGGGCTCGCGGCGGCGGCCGTACAGCGTGACGATCGAGATCGACGTGCTGCGCGCCGAGCAGTGGGACCGGGTGGAGAAGCAGCTGGCCGGCCGGGTGGACCTGCTCTCCGCGCTGCTGGCCGGGCAGATGCCGGAGCACATCGAGGACGCGTTCCACGACACGGGCCTGACCCTCTTCCCGACCCGACGCGAGTTCGTGGCCGACTGCACGTGCCCGGACATGGCCAATCCCTGCAAGCACATCGCGGCCACCTGCTATGTGCTCGCCGACCGCCTCGACGAGGACCCCTTCGCGCTGCTCGCCTGGCGCGGACGGCGCAGGACCGACCTGCTGCGCCGCATCGAGTCGCTGCGCGACGCGCAGGCCTGGGCGCAGTCGGACTCCGCTCCGGAGCCCGAGGAGACCCCGCTCGCCGAGTGCCTGAACCGCTTCTGGGAGGGCGCGCAGCCGCTGCCCGAGCTGCCGAAGCCCCAGCCCGACGAGCGTCCCGGCGCCATCCTCGACCGCTACGGCCCGCTCGGCGTGGGCGTGAACGGCGAGGGCTCGCGCGAGGCCCCCGACCTCACCGACCTGCTGCGGCCCGCGTACGCGGCGCTGGCCCGGCGCTGACGGCCCGTCCGGCCGCCGCTCAGCGCTTGACCAGCACCCCGCCCAGCTTGTCGCAGCGTTCGGCCAGGTCGTGCCCGGGCCCGCGGCCGTCGGGCCGCCATTCGGTGGCGCGGACCAGTCCGGGCGGCTGGAACTCGAAGCCCTCGAACAGCGCGGCGACCTCGTCCTGCGAGCGCGGCGTGAACTGCGCCGGGTTCTCCCCCATCGCGCCGAGCACGGCCCGGCCGATCTCGGGCGGGAACTCGAGGTGGTGCAGCGTGACGACCAGGCTGCCCGGCGCGAGCGCGTCCATGATGTCGACCACCGCCTGCCGGGCCCGCTTGGCGGACAGGGTGTAGTCCAGCATCCCGATCAGCATCACGCCGACGGGCCTGGAGAAGTCCAGCAGCTCGCCCAGCCGGGCCGAGGCCAGGATCGGCGCGGGATCGCGGAATTCGCCGAGCTCGACGTGCATCGGCCCGCGCGCCCGGGCCACCAGCACGGCCCGCGCATGCGCCGCGGTGATCGGATCATCCGTCACGTAGACGTACGGGGCGCCGGGCTTGCGCTCGTGCACGATCCCGTCCAGCGGCGTCTTGAGCGGGATCGCGCAGCCCAACTGGACGAACTGCGTCAACTCCGCGCCGGCGATCCACGCGGCCGCCCGCTCGGCGTACGCCTCGGCGGCCCGCGCGCTCAGGAAGATGTCCGGCCACAGCGTGGCCAGGTAGTCCACCGCCATCCGGTCGGACACGTAGTGGTCCTTGCCGCCGATCATGTAGTCCCACATCCGAACCGGATGCGGCACGTCCGGATCGATGGCAGGCGGCTCCCACGGCTGGCCGATGATCGACGCCCACGGGCCGTCGCGCGATTCAGCATTCACGAGCAGCAGCCTAGTCCTGACCCTCCGTCAGCACACCGTCTATCAACAACGGAGTGGGGGCATTATGACAACACGCGACGCCACGTTCGACGCCTAGGCCAGGGCCTTGGTCTGGATGAGCTCGGCGACGAGGGAGACGGCTTCGGCGCGGCCGGGGGACTCGACGGCGTCGCGGAGTTCGGAGAGCTTGTCGACGACGTCGTGCACGTCGGTGTCGGGGTGGGCGGCGTCGTCGAGGTCGAGGACGACGACGGTCTCGTCGGCGTAGTGGACCTTGCCCTCGCGGAAGACGACGAGGGACTTGGTGCCCGCGGCGGTCTTGGACTTCGGGGCGGCCTTGCGCTTCTTGGTCTTGGCGGGCTCCGGCTCGGCGGCGCGCGGGGCCGGGACGTCCTCGGCCGGGGAATCAGCCGCCTCCTCGGGCGCCTCGGGGGTCTCCGCCGCCGCCTCGGCGGTCGGCTCCGCTACCGGCTCGGCGACCGCATCCTGCGCAGCCGTCTCCGGGTCCGCCGCGATCGCACTGTCGTTCTGTGTCGCATCCATGACCGGCCCAACGACGGCGAGGGCCGACGGTAACCCCGTCCGAGGTGGAAGTTCCCTCGGACGAGGCGTCCGTCGGCTCGTCGTACCGGCGGCCCGGCTAGCGCTGCGAGCGGTCCGCGGGCGGGGCGTCCTGGATGGCGACGCGCTCGACGTCGGCGCCGGGCTGCTCGACGACCTCGCCGAGACCGGACTTCACCGACTCCAGGATGGTCAGGCCCTGGCTGACCAGGCCCGCGGCGATCTGGCCGAGGCCGTCGGCGCCGTTGAGCACGTTGATGTTCGCGCCCTGCAGGCCGGCCGCGGCCTCGCGGACGATCTGCGGCAGCTGGTCGATGATCATCCGGTCCAGGGCCACGCGGCCGTTGGACGCGGCGGCCTCGGCCTGGATGCGCATCCGATCCGCCTCGGCCTCGGCCAGCACCCTGATGCGCTCGGCCTCGGCCAGCGCGGGCTTGACCACCTCGGCCTGCAGCTGCTGCTGGCGCAGCTCGGCGGCCCGCTGGGCCAGCTCGGTCTGCGCCTGGAGCACCTGCTGCTGCGCGCTGGCCTGGGCCAGCGGGCCCGCCTGGGCCGCCTCGGCCTGCGCCTTGTCGATCTGCGCCTTGTACTCGGCCTGCACGACGGCGGTCTGCCTGGCGTACTCGGCGCGCTGCCGCTCCGCCTCCTGCTCGGCCATCGACGAGGCCCGGGTCGCCTCCGCCTGCGCGACCTGCGCCTGCCGCCGGATCTCGGCCTTGTGCGGGGCGCTCATCGCCTCGATATAGCCGCTGCCCATGTCGTCGATCGACTGGATCTGCAGCGAGTCGACCAGCAGGCCGATCTTCGCCATCTCCCCCTTCGAGGTGTCCAGCACCGCCTCGGCCAGCTTCTGCCGCTCGGTGATGATCTCCTCGACGGTCATC
>DASTAE010000009.1:0-9728 GCA_035712985.1 Actinospica sp. | reverse complement strand
GGCTGCTGACACCGGTCGGTTCGTTCCGCTCGTGGTCGGGTGGACCCCGCACGCGACGTGATCCGATCACCCATAGTAGGCGGACCTGACCCCGCTGTGTGCGGCTTTGGCGACAGTTCCCACCCCGCGCGCGTTGACGCTGGTGATGAACCGTCAGGACGAGATACGAGGATACCCCTTGGTGACCGGATCGCTACGGCGCGTCGTCATGGCTTCGCCCGTGCGCGTTTGGCCAGAGCGACGCCCGCGGCGAGTGCTCCGGTCGCGGCGCCGGTGATGGCGGCCGGGGGCAGCGAGGCGCGCAGCAGCTTGGTACCGGTGCGGTAGTCGGTCACCGGCCAGCCCTCTGACTCGGCCCGCTCGCGCAGCCGGTGGTCCGGGTTGACCGCGTGCGGGTGGCCGACGAGGGTCAGCATCGGCAGGTCGTTCGCCGAGTCCGAGTACGCGTGACAGGCCGTCAGGTCGTAGCCGAGGCGCTCGGCCAGCTCGCGCACCGCGGCGCCCTTCGCCGGGCCGTGCAGCGGCTCGCCGACGAGCCTGCCGGTGTACTTCCCGTCCACCTCCTCGAGGCGGGTGCCGAAGGCCCCCTCGATGCCGAGCCGGCCGGCGATGATCTCGGCCAGCTCGATCGGCGAGGCGGTCAGCAGCCAGACGGGCTCGCCGCGGCGCTTGTGCAGGTCGACGAGGGCCTTGGTGCCTGGCCAGATCTTCTCGGCGAGGTAGTCGTCGTATATGTGCCGGCACAGCTCGCGCATCTCGCTCGCGGTGTGCCCGGCGGCCAGCGCCAGGGCCCGCTCGCGGGTGCTCGCCACCTGGCCGGCCCGCTCGCCGCGCAGCCGGAAGACGAACTGGTGGCCCGCGAACCTGGCTATGTCCACCGGGCTGACGAACCGGGCCTTCGCGAAGCCGCGCGCCACGTGGAAGAGCGAGGCGCCGCGGATCAGGGTGTTGTCCAGGTCGAAGAAGGCGGCGGCGGTCGGCCGCGGGCAACGGACCGCGGGCAGCTTCGTCTCCTCGACGGCCGCGCTGGGAGCAGGGCGCACTGTCACCCTCTAGACCCTACCGGGAGATCGCGACCGCGATGTTTCCGTGACAAGAAGGGTGGCGGGCGCGCAGACGACGCCCACGTCACGCGGGGGTGCGGGGAAGTGGGAAAATCCCATCATGGACGACACCCGCATCACGCTCATCGGCAAGGCAGGCTGCCATCTGTGCGACGCGGCCCGCGAGATCGTGGCCAAGGTCGCCGCCGATCTCGGGGTCGGCTGGGTCGAGTATGACATCAACGAGGATCCGGGGCTCAAGGAGAACTACTGGGACCTGATCCCGGTGACCCTGGTGGACGGCCGGCGGCACGACTTCTGGAAGGTCGACGAGGCCCGGCTGCGGGCCGCGCTGGGCGCCTGACGAAGCCTCAGGCGCCGCTCCGGCGGCCCGCAGCCTGGGAACGGCCTGTGACTTCAGTCGCACGAGGGCGGATCCGGGACCTTCGGCCCTGGTCTTTGGGCAGGTCAGAGCCGAAAATGGGAGGACGGACCGGCAAACCGGACTTTTCTAACAATTCGGTCAGGAACTTTGTGCGCGCCTTCACAAGGTCCTACGCTGCTTCGTGAGTGCTGAGGAAGTAACAACAACCGCTCACCCGGCTCGCAGTGTTACTCCCTCATACACGCAATCACTCACAGTTCCACCGAGCGCGACCGGGAGCAGCATGGCCAGCATGAGCAGTCCTGGTATGGCCGCCATCCCCGAGGCGACCGTGGCGCGGTTGCCCGTCTATCTGCGCGCCCTGCGGACCCTGCAGGACCGCGGCACCGCGACCGTCTCCAGCGAGGAGCTGGCGGGCGTGGCCGGCGTGAACTCGGCCAAGCTGCGCAAGGACCTGTCCTTCCTGGGCTCCTACGGAACCCGCGGCGTCGGCTACGACGTCGAGTACCTGATCTACCAGATCTCCCGCGAGCTCGGCCTCAGCCTGGACTGGCCCGTCGCCATCATCGGCATCGGCAACCTGGGCCACGCGCTGGCCAACTACGGCGGCTTCGTCTCCCGCGGCTTCCGGATCGCCGCCCTGTTCGACGCCGACCCGCGGCTGTCCGGGAACCGGGTGGCCGGCCTGGTGATCCGGCACATCGACGAGCTCGACGAGATCATCGCGGACCTCGGCATCTCCATCGGCGTGATCGCCGTCCCGCCGACCGCCGCGCAGGCGGTGGCCGACCGGCTGGTCGCCGCGGGCGTCACCTCGGTCCTGAACTTCGCCCCGACCGTGGTCACCGTGCCCGACGGGGTCGACCTGCGCAAGGTGGACCTGTCCATCGAGCTGCAGATCCTCGCCTTCCACGAGCAGCGCAAATCCGCGGACGGGCAGCACCCGCGGGGCGCGCGAACCGTCCGCCGCGCGCTGCGGGAGGATCCGGTGAACCCGGAACCCGACGCGGAGCAGGCGGAGGTGAGCCGCCCGGCGGAGCCCCCGATCCGGCAGCGCTCCGCGTCCGAATTGAATGAGGTGCAACCGGCATGAGAGTTCGCGAGCTTGCGAGCGAACCATCGAGCACAGTGTCTCGGACGCAGGCACCGAGTGTCCGTGAGGTGACCGGATGAGTCTCTTGGTGATCGGGCTCTCGCATCGAACCGCGCCGGTTCGACTGCTGGAGCAGACCGCACTGACCGAGGAATTGGTGGTCAAGCTTCTCGGCGACACGGTCGGGTCCGAGTACGTCTCCGAGGCCGTGGCGGTGGCCACCTGCAACCGGCTCGAGGTCTACGCCGAGGTCTCCAGGTTCCACGGCGCGCTGGCCGAGATCTCCGAGCTGCTCGCGCAGTACACGACCGTGCCGCGCGACGTGCTGACCCGCCACTTCTACGTGCACTACGACGACCGCGCCGCCTGGCACATGTTCACCGTCGCCTGCGGCCTGGACTCGATGGTGGTCGGCGAGCCGCAGATCCTGGGGCAGCTGCGCACCGCGCTCGCGGTCGGCCAGCAGGTCGGCACGGCCGGCCCGGTCCTCAACGAGCTGATGCAGCAGGCGCTGCGGGTCGGCAAGCGCGCGCACAGCGAGACCGCCCTGGACAAGGCCGGGCAGTCGCTGGTCACGGCCGCGCTGGACCTCGCGCTGGCCGAGGGCGCCGAGGCCCCGCGGCGGACGGTCGTCGTCGGCGCCGGATCGATGTCGGCGCTGGCCGCGACCACGATCCTGCGCCGCTACCCGGAGGCCGCGCTCACCGTCGTCAACCGCACCCCGGAGCGCGCCGAGCGCCTCGCGGCCGCGGTCAACGGCACGGCCGCCCCGCTCTCCGAACTGCCCACCGCGCTCGCCGACGCCGACCTCATCCTGTCCTGCACCGGGGCCACCGAGCTGGTGCTGACGGAGGCTCAGTTCACCGCGGCCCGCGCCGGATCCGCCGCGCCGGTCACGCTGATCGACCTGGCCCTGCCGCGCGACCTCGACCCGGCCATCGGCGCGCTGCCCGGCGCCCGGCTGATCGACCTGGAGCTGATCGCCGAGGGGCAGAAGGCCGCCACCGCCGGACTGCCCGGCGACGACAGCCTGGAGGCGGTCCGGCAGATCGTCGAGGCGGAGCTCGAGGCCTACCGCAAGCTGCGCACCGCGAGCACCGTCGCCCCGACCGTGACCGCGCTGCGGTGCATGGCCGCCGAGGTCGTCGCGGCCGAGCTCAGCCGCTTCCACGGCCGCACCGCGGGCCTGGACGAGCGCACCCGCGCCGAGGTCGAGCACACCGTCCGGCGCGTCGTCGACAAGCTGCTGCACGAGCCGACCGTGCGGGTCAAGCAGCTCGCCGTGGCCGACGGCGGCGTCACCTACGCGCAGGCGCTGCGCGAACTCTTCAACCTCGACCCGGGCACGGCGGTGGCCATCGGCCGCGCCGAGCCCACGGAGAACCAGTGATGACTGCCAGGACCCTCAGGCTCGGCACGCGGCGCTCGCTGCTGGCCATGACCCAGTCCGGGATGGTCGCCGACGCGGTCGCCGCGGCCACCGGGCACGCCGTCGAGCTGGTGGAGATCAGCACCTACGGCGACACCTCGCAGGCCACGAACGAGCCGATCACCCAGATCGGCGGCACCGGGATCTTCGTGAACGCGCTGCGCGAGGCGCTGCTGCGCGGCGAGGTCGACTTCGTCGTGCACTCGCTCAAGGACCTGCCGACCGCGGCCGCCGAGCACCTGGTGCTCGCCGCGGTGCCGGAGCGCGAGGACGTGCGCGACGTGCTGGTCGCCAGGGACGGCCACAAGCTGGCCGATCTGCCGGCCGGCGCCCGCATCGGCACGGGCTCGCTGCGCCGCGCGGCCCAGCTGCGGCTGACCCGGCCCGACCTCGAGGTGGTCCCGGTGCGCGGCAACGTGGACACCCGGGTCGGCTTCGTCGAGTCCGGGCGGCTGGACGGCGTGGTGCTCGCCTACGCGGGCCTGAACCGCCTCGGCCGGATCGCCGAGGCCACCGAGCTGTTCGACCCGGCCGACTTCCTGCCGTGCCCGGGCCAGGGGGCGCTCGCGGTGGAGTGCCGCGAGGACGACGCCGAGCTGCGCGCGCTGCTCGGCGCGCTGGACCACGCGCCCACCCGGGCCGCGGTCCTGGCCGAGCGCTCGCTGCTGGCCACGCTGGAGGCGGGCTGCTCCGCCCCGGTCGGCGGCTACGCGCGGCCGGCCCACGAGGGCGGCTCCGAGATCGTCGTGACCGGGATCGTCGCCTCGACCGAGTCCGAGGGCACTCCGCGCAGCGTGCGCGGCTCGCTCAGCGGACCGGCGGAGCAGGCGTCCCGGCTGGGCGCCGAGCTCGCCGCCTGGCTGCTGGCGCAGGGCGCCGCGGCCTTGATGACTGCTGCTGACCAGGTGGGAGAAACACCGTGAGCGCCGTTCGTACCCTGACCGCGACCGTTCCGGTCGGTGGTGGCACGCTGACCCCGCTGGAGAAGATCGAGGGCGCGCTCGACGGCGCGGTGCTGCCGGAGCCGCGCGCCCTGGCGGCCGCGGAGCCGGTCGCGGCCCCCGCCGCCGAGCCGCGCCCGGCGCACCAGGCCAGGGTCAGCTTCGTCGGCGCGGGTCCCGGCGACCCCGACCTGCTGACCGTGCGCGGCGCCGCCGCGCTGGCCGAGGCCGACGTGCTGGTGCTCGACCAGGCCCTGGCCGAGCGCTTCCGGCCGCTGGCCCGCCCGGACGTCCGGGTGATCGAGCTCGGCGCGGACACCCCGGTGCACTCCTGCTGTCCCGAGGAGGTGCTGCACGCGATGGCCGACGCGGTCGCGGCCGGCGACCACGTGGTGCGCCTGCTGGACGGCGACCCGGGCCTGTTCAGCCCACTGGAGACCGAGGCCGCCGCGTGCGTCAAGGGCGAGGTGCCCTTCGAGGTCGTGCCCGGCCTGGCCCGCGCCACCGCGGTGCCGATGTTCGCCGGCATCCCGCTCAGCCGCGGCTCGATCGGCGACGTCCGGCTGCTCTCGGCCCCGCATCCGCTGGCCGGCGAGGACTTCACCGCGTGGTCCGACTGGCACCGCCAGCTCGGCGAGGCGGGCGCCGGCGCGTCTACCCTGGTGCTGCAGGGTGTCGGCGACCGGATCGACGAGGTCGCCGCGGAACTGCTCGCGGCCGGGCGCCCGGGCGGCACGCCGGTCGCGGTCACCGTGGACGGCTCGCTCACCTCGCAGCGCACCGTCACCGGCACGCTGGACCGGATCACCGCCGCCCTCAAGGCCGAGCGCGTCTCCAGCCTCGGCCCGAACACCGTCGTCGTGGTCGGAGCGGTCGTGGAGCAGCGCACCGAGCTCTCCTGGTACGAGAGCAAGCCCCTGTTCGGCTGGCGCGTCCTGGTGCCGCGCACCAAGGAGCAGGCCGGCGCCCTGTCCGAGCAGCTGCGCCGCTACGGCGCCGTGCCCACCGAGGTCCCGACGATCTCGGTGGAGCCGCCGCGCACCCCGCAGCAGATGGAGCGCGCGGTCAAGGGCCTGGTCACCGGGCGCTACGAATGGGTCGCCTTCACCTCGGCCAACGCGGTCAAGGCGGTGCGCGAGAAGTTCGAGGACTACGGCCTGGACGCCCGCGCCTTCGCCGGGATCAAGGTCGCCGCGGTCGGCGAGCAGACCTCGAAGGCGCTCAAGGCCTTCGGCGTGGTGCCCGACCTGGTGCCGGACGGCGAGCAGTCCGCGGCCGGCCTGCTGGCCGAGTTCCCGGCCTTCGACCCCGCCTTCGACCCGATCGAGCGGGTCTTCCTGCCGCGCGCCGACATCGCCACCGAGACGCTCTCCGCGGGCCTGGTCGAGCTGGGCTGGGAGGTGGACGACGTGACCGCCTACCGGACCGTGCGCGCCGCGCCGCCGCCCGAGTCGATCCGCGAGGCGATCAAGGGCGGCGGCTTCGACGCGGTCCTGTTCACCTCCTCGTCCACGGTGCGGAACCTGGTCGGCATCGCGGGCAAGCCGCACGCGGCGACGGTGATCACCTGCATCGGCCCGCAGACCGCGGCCACCGCCAAGGAGCACGGCCTGCGGGTGGACGTGCTGGCGCCGAGCCCGAGCGCGGCCGCGCTGGCCGAGGCCCTGGCCGAGTTCGGCGCGGCCCGGCGGGCGGCCCAGATCGAGGCCGGGGACCCGGTCACCCGTCCCTCGGAACGGACCCGGGCACGCCGTCGGCGAGCGTAGGATTCCGTTCATGGCCATCGATCTTCCGTACCGCCCGCGCCGACTGCGTACGACCCCTGCGATGCGGCGGCTGGTCGCCGAGACCCGGCTGCACCCGGCGAACTTCATCCTGCCGATGTTCGTCAAGGAGGGCCTGAGCGAGCCGGCCCCGATCCCGTCGATGCCGGGCGTGGTCCAGCACACGCTGCCCAGCCTGCGCAAGGCCGCGCGCGAGGCCGTGGCCGCGGGGGTGGGCGGCCTGAGCCTGTTCGCGGTGCCCGAGCACCGCGACGCGATCGGCAGCCAGGGCACCGCCCCGGACGGCATCCTGCAGCGCGCGCTGCGCGAGGTGCGCGACGAGGTCGGCGACGAGAGCGTGATCATGAGCGATCTCTGCCTCGACGAGTTCACCGACCACGGCCACTGCGGCGTGCTCAAGGACGACGGAACGGTCGACAACGACGCGACGCTCGAGATCTACGGCGAGATGGCGATCGCGCAGGCCGAGGCCGGCGCGCACGTGCTCGGCCCGAGCGGCATGATGGACGGCCAGGTCGGCTACGTCCGGCGGGTGCTGGACGAGCACGGCCTGCAGGACACCGGGATCCTCGCCTACACGGCCAAGTACGCCTCCGCGTTCTACGGCCCCTTCCGCGACGCCGTCGACTCCCAGCTCACCGGCGACCGCAAGACCTACCAGCAGGACTACGCCAACGCCCTCGAGTCGCTGCGCGAGGTGCGCCTCGACATCGAGGAGGGCGCCGACATCGTCATGGTCAAGCCCGCGGGCGCGTACCTCGACGTCATCGCCCGCGTCGCCGCCGAGGTGGACGTCCCGGTCGCGGCGTACCAGATCTCCGGCGAGTTCGCGATGGTCGAGGCGGCCGCCGCCAACGGCTGGATCGACCGCGAGCGCGCCATCCTGGAGACCCTGACGGCGATCCGCCGCGCGGGCGCGAGCATCATCCTCACCTACTGGGCCGTCGAGGCCATCCGGCTGCTCGGCTAGCCGGCGCGCGGCAGCGACCGGCCGCCGCGCAGCTCGTAGACCTCGTCGCACACGGCGTCGACCAGTTCCAGGTCGTGCTCGATCATCAGCAGGGCGAGGCCGTCCGCGGCGAGCCCGCGCAGGCTCCCGGCGAACTCGGCCAGCTCGGCCGCGGCCATCCCGGAGGACGGCTCGTCCAGCAGCAGCACCTCGGCGCCCCCGGCGAGCGCGCGGGCGATCTCGACCAGCCGGGCTATGCCGGTGGGCAGTCTCCCCGCGGGGTACGCCGCGAAGTCCGCCAGGCCGAGGCGGCGCAGCGTGTCCGCCACGGACCTGCCCGGGTCGCCGCGGCCGGTGGCGCGCGCGGCCACGAGCAGGTTCTCCGCCACGCTGAGCGAGCCGAAGACCTCCAGCCGCTGGTAGGTGCGGCCGAGGCCCAGCCTGGCCCTGCGGTGGGCCGGCACGCGGGTGACGTCCCGGCCGCCGAGCAGCACCCGCCCGCGCCGGGGCCGCAGCCGCCCGCAGACGACGTCGAAGAGCGTGGACTTGCCCGCCCCGTTCGCGCCGATCAGCCCGGTCAGCCGGCCGGCCGGGACCTCCAGGCTCAGCCCGTCGAGCACCGGTACGCCGGGATATCCCGCGGTGATCTCCCGGATGCTGAGCATGCCGCTCCTTTAAGGCGCGTGGCCCTGACTCGTGATACAAAGCAAACTCGAGGGGCGGGGACTTGTCGAGCGGTGCCGAGATATGTGAGGTTCGTGGCGCGTGGAGGAGATCCGGGAGCAGATACCGAACGGCCGGCCGCCGGCCGCGGCGGGGCGCCGCATCCCGCTGGCGCGCGCGTTCGGCGAAATCCTCGCCGTGTACGTGCCCTCGTTCGGTCTCGGCATCCTCAGCGCGCTCATGCTGCTGCACAACCCGAACCTGAGCGAGACCCAGATCACCGGTCCGGTCAGCGCGCTCGAGGAGATCCTGCAGTACGTGATGCAGGCCAGCGTGACGATCTTCGGCGTGGCCTTCTTCTGTCTGCAGCGCGGCGTGACCCTGCGCTCGCTCTTCGGCAAGCTGGTCGAGCCGCCGCAGTACCCCGCCTCGGCCTACGCGATGCCGTACCCGGCGCCGCCGCAGCAGTTCGCTCCGCAGCCGCCCCAGCCGCCCCAGCCGCCCCAGCCGCCCCAGCCTCAGGCGGTGCCCCCCTTCGGGGCGCCCCCATCGGTGGCCCCGCCCAACGGCTACTACTGGCCCGGCTACGCGAACTATCTGCCGCCCCGTCCGCCGACGCAGCGCGGCAAGGGCTGGCAGTTCTCCCGCGCCTACTTCCTCTCGATGGCGGGCGTCGTCGGCTTCCTGCTCTCGGTGGTCATCTACACCGCCGTGACCCACTACACGACCGGCGCCCCGAGCCAGGGCAGCAGCCCGTACCTGATCCCGGTCGGCTTCTTCGTGGCGTTCGCCGCCGGCTTCGGCGAGGAGATGCTCGTCACCGGCCTGACCGTGAACTCCCTCGAGGCGGCCGGGGCGGTCGGCAAGAAGGCCTGGCTGATCTACGTCGTCGCCGTCTGCCTGCGCATCCCCTTCCATCTGTACTACGGCTGGGCCTCGCTCGGCGTGATCATCTTCACCGTCGTGAACATCTGGGTCTACCGCCGCTGGCGGCTGCTGTGGCCCATCGTGCTCGCCCACGCCACGTACGACTTCATCGAGTACCTCGCCTCCGTGGCCCCCACCGCGGTGGGCGGCCTGCTCATCCTCGCCCTCGGCTTCGGCACCCTGGTGATGCTCGTCGTGGTGCTCTGCATCGAGCTCTCCGACCGCGCCTCGCGCCGCCGCTACACCAAGTACACCGCGGCGACCGAGGCGGCGTACGCGGGGCTGACGTCACCTCACGTGCCTCCGATGGCACCCCCTGTGCCGACCGCTCCCGCGGGGCCGGAAACGGCCCCTGAGCCCGACTGACGGGCTGCCCGGCGACCGGCGAGTACCACCTCGTGACCCTGTATCCGGAGCCGGACAAGGGGAAGAACCCGTGAGCCGCGAGTGGGAGCAGCAGGTCCCGAACATCCAGGACGGCAACGTCCGCTGGTCGGTGGTCTCGCTGCACAGC
>DASTAE010000008.1:0-9559 GCA_035712985.1 Actinospica sp. | reverse complement strand
ACGTCGACGCGCGGCTGGCCAGGAGGAACGGCGAGAGCAAGGCGGCGGTCGTCGTCCGCGTCCTGCTGAGCTCGGCGCTCGCGTTCACCGCGCTGCTCGCCCCCGCGTACCAGGTGCACCTGCACACGGCCACGTCCCTGCAGAAGCACGTCGGCTTCGGCCTGCTCTTCGCGGCCCCGGTCGCCGGCGTCGCCCTGGCTGCCCTGTTGCGCATCGGCGCCCGGGATCCGCGGCGCCTGCTCGCGGGCCTGCTCGTCTGCCTCACGCTGACCTGGGCCGCGATCGTGCAGTCCACGACGCTGTACGACGGCTGGCCCAACTCCAGCCAGATGGTCGTCGACCTCAAGACCCAGGTCCGCCCGATCACCGACCGCATCCTCGCCGAGGAGGACGAGGTCCCGCGGTACTACCTCAGTGACCTGACAGAGCCGTACCAGTGGTACAGCACCTTCTCCTTCACCTACACGACGAAGAAGGGCCAGGTGCTGAGCGGCGTCCCCGCCTATCAGCAGGCCATCGCCGACCAGTACTTCGGCCTCATCGTCCTGCGCTTCGGCCCCACCGCGGGCCTCGACAACACCATCGACGGCGCGCTGATGGCCCAGAAGGGCTACACGCTGATCGCGAAGGTGAAGGACAGCGACCAATTCGGCACCGGCTACTACTGGATCTGGCGCTCGGACAGCTCCTGAGGTGCGGAGATCCGTGCGCCGGGTTCCGAAACCCGGCGCACGCCTTGACAGCGGTGTAACGCGGACGTAAACAATTCCCTGATTGGAGAGCGCTCTCCCGTTCCGCGACACGCTGAAAGGGAACTCCAGCATGCCCGCACACCTCCGCCTCCGCTCCTTACTGACCAGCACCGCCCTCCTCTCCGGGAGCCTGGCCGGCGCCGCGGCCGTCACGCTCGCCGCCGCGCCCTCCGCCGCGGCGGCGACCGTGCCGCCGGCGCCCTCCGGGTGGACCACCGTGTTCAGCGACGACTTCTCCGGGGCGGCCGGGACCGCGCCCTCGGCGCAGAACTGGTTCTACGACCTCGGGACCGGCTACGGCACCGGCGAGATCGAGCAGACGACCAGCTCCACCGGCAACGTCTACGTCGACGGCGGCGGGCACCTCGTGCTCAAGGCCGTGGACAACGGCGGCACCTGGACCTCCGCGCGCATCGAGAGCACCCGCGACGACTTCCAAGCCCCGGCCGGCGGCGAACTCGAGATGACCGCCTCGATCGAGCAGCCGAATCCGGCGAACGGTCTCGGCTACTGGCCCGCCTTCTGGGCGCTCGGCTCGCCGATGCGCACCGGCGGCGGCTGGCCTACCTCCGGCGAGATCGACATGATGGAGGACGTCAATGGCCTGAACCAAGCCTCGCAGACGCTGCACGACGCGGCCGGCAGCAGCGGGCACGCGCTCATCTCGTGCCCGGACACGAGTTCGAGCTGCCAGACCGGCTACCACACGTACTCGGTCATCCTGAACCGCCAGAACACCAGCGCCGAGACGCTCGAATTCCTGATGGACGGCACGGTCGAGAGCACCGTCACCGAGGCCTCCGTCGGCACGACGGCGTGGCAGGAGGCCGTCGACCACGGCTTCTTCATCATCTTCGACCTGGCGATGGGCGGTAACTACCCGAACGGGGTCTACGGCTCGACCACCCCGACCGCGGCCACGTCGTCCGGCGCCTCGATGAGCGTCGGCTACGTCGCGGTCTACGAGCAGGGCGGCAACTCGACGCCGACCGGCAAGGCCACCGCGACCGGCGCGCTCACCGGAATCAACGGCCTGTGCGCGGCGAATCAGAGCACGCTCAACACCGAGGGCAATCCGATGGTGCTCGCCACCTGCGACGCAGACCCCGGCGAGCAGTGGTCGCCCTACTCGGACGGCACGGTACGCGTCCAGGGCGGGTGCCTTGACGTGGTCAGCGCGGGGACGACCTCGGGCACCGACGTCGACTGGTATCCATGCAACGCCTCGAACGCGCAGAACTGGAGCTATGAGTCGAACGGCGAACTGGTCAACCCGAATTCAGGCCTCTGCCTGACGGATCCGGGCGGCAACACGGGCTCGCGACTCGACATCGAGACGTGCACGGATTCGACACAGCAGCAATGGAAACTGCCGACCTCGTCCTCCACAGGCGGCGGCTCGGGAACGATGACGATCACGGCCTCGCAGTACGCTGCGACCAACTCGACTGGGACTGAGGCGACGTCCGATACCGGCGGTGGCAACGACGTCGGCTGGATCAATTCGGCGAGCTGGCTGGAGTACACCGGCGTCGACTTCGGGTCCGGATACACCGGCGTCGAAGCACGCGAGGCCTCGGCCGTCACGGGCACCAACGTCGGCTCGATCCAGTTCCACCTCGACTCGCTGACCGCGACACCGTTCGCCACCATCACCGTGAACGGAACCGGCGGCTGGCAGACGTGGGTGACGAGCTCAGATGCCGCAACCTCGCCGACGCCTACCGGAACGCACACGCTCTACGTCACCTTCGCCACGTCTACTGGCGGCAACTTCGTCAACATCAACTGGTTCGAGTTCACCGGAGGCACCACGAGCGGGGCGGCCGGACCGGTGACCATCACGGCCTCGCAGTACGCTGCGACGAATTCGACCGGTACCGAGGCGACGTCCGACACCGGCGGTGGTAACGACGTCGGCTGGATCAATTCGGCGAGCTGGCTTGAGTACACCGGCGTCGACTTCGGCAGCGGACTGAGCGGAAACGTCCAGGCCCGCGTCGCTTCGGCGGCCACCGGGACCGAAATCGGCACCGTCCAATTCCGCCTCGACTCGTTGACCGCGACGCCCTTCGCCACGGTCAACGTGAGCGGAACGGGCGGCTGGCAGACGTGGGTCACCAACTCCGCGACCGCGAGCCCGATCCCTAGCGGCACGCACACGCTGTACATCACCTTCACGACGACGATCAGCGACAACTTCGTCAACGTCAACTGGTTCAAGTTCAGTTAGAAGACGGGGTGTGCCCCTGACCCGATGGGCAGGGGCACACTCTATATATATGGTCGCTATTCGAACCGCGCGTTGTCCGACCGCGTGATCCGGTTGAGGAACGGCAGCGTGCCGCTGATCAGCGCTAGCGCGGCGAGCAGGCCGAGACCCATCGTCAGGTAGTACGAGCCGGACGGGGTGGGGACGGGGGTCCCCGCGGGCGCCACCTTCATCGCGGCGATGACGGCCAGCCCGTAGCCGGTGGCGACGGCGAGCACCGTGGCCGCGGCGAGGGGCAGGACCGCTTCGAGCAGGATGACCTTGTACAGCACGCGGGTGGGCGTTCCGGTCAGGCGCAGCAGCGTGAACGGCCGCCGACGCTCGACGAGGCTGCCGCCCGCCGCCACCGCCAGGCTGCACCCGGCGACCAGCAGCGTGAGCACGACGGCGATGTTCATCATGCGCTGCACGATGCCGCCGACCTGCTCCCGAGCCTGCACCGCCTCGCCGAAGGTGCGCGGCGCCTGGCCGGACTCCGACATCGGCGTGTGCGTCACCAGGAACGTGCGGATCTGCTCGAGCGTGGTCGCGTCGGTGACCTTGATCAGCACGCCCCGCAGATACAGGGTGCTGATGTCGGCGGTCACGGCCGGGTTCGCGGTCGTCGCGATCGGCTGTGTCGAGTCACGCGGATTGTCGCTGGTCAGACCGCTCGTATCGGCCGCGATCAGCGTCTTGCCGGGGCCGCACGCGCCCAGCGCGGTCAGCTGATCGAGCGCCGCGCAGCTGACGACCGCGTCGTATCCCCGGTGCGGCGCCTCGGACGGCGGGGGAGCGCCGCCTCCGCCCTTGGCATCGCCGCCTCCGCTGTTCTGCGCAGCGTCCGCGCTGACAGCATCCTGTGACACAGAGTAGTAGGGCACGACGACGACCCCGTGGAAGCCCTGCAACCGCCGCACGAGCGCGCCGCCTGTAGCCGGGTCCAGACCGAGGACGCCGGCCGTCGAGGTCGCGTTCTTCTCCGGGCTGCCTCCGGTGCAGTTCACGTCGTTTCCGCAGATGGGGGAGTACGTGAACGTGTCGAGCAGGACGTTCGAGAGCGCGGTCGCGGACGGCGTGGCCGTCGTGTCGTTGATCGTCGGCATCAGGCCGCCGAGCATCGACCCGAGGAAGACGGCGAGGACGAGCCCGCTGACCGCGCGGAAGGCCGCCCGCGGCGTGTCCGCCAGACGCCGTGCCGCGAGGATCTGGGCCGGCGCGCCGCTCCGCCGGGCCAGCAGCCGCGCCGTGACCGAGGTCAGCCAGGGCCCTGCGATGACCAGCCCGACGAGCGTGAGCAGCAGGCCCGGGTAGACGCCGGGACCGATCTCCTGCGTAGTAGTGGTCGTCACCCCGTATACGAACAGCGCGATGCCGAGGAGCAGCGGGATGACGCGGAGGAAGCGGGGCGAAGGCGGCGTCTGCCTCCGCGTGACGCCCAGCGGCGAGATCCGAACCCGCCGCAACGAGAGCAGTGACGCGATCGCCGAGGCCAGCGGCACGCAGACCAGCAGCGCAAGGTAGCCGAGCGCGGTGGGCGTGACGGCATACGCGAAGTACTTGCTGCCGAACAGCGCCATGTCCGCGAGCAGCGGCCGCAGCAGCACGAACAGGAGCATGCCGAGCACCGTGCCCGCCAGAGCACTGACGACCGCGTCGACCGACGAGACCACCGCGATCTGCCGGTTCGTCGCGCCGACGAGCCGCAGCGCCGCGTACCGCTCCTCGCGCCGCGTGGCGGCCAACCGCGTCGCCATGCCGATCAGAATCAGGATCGGCAGTACGAACGCCACCGCGCCGATTGCGAACGCGTACCGGAAGTAGTTCGTCCAAACGCTGGTCTGCGCCCCGACATCCAGCGTCCTGACCTGCATGGTCGACGGCCGCGCGGCCAACTGCGACGGCGAGTACCCGACGTACACGACGAGCGAATCCGGCCCGGTCAGAGCCCTGTCCCCGACGATCCCGACCAGCGTCCCCGGGAACCGGTCACCGAGCTCGTCCCGGGGCGTCGACGCGATGAGCGCGGCCAGCGCCGGCGACGCGTAGTACTGCCCCGCCCCCGGCAGCCTGCTGATTCCGGGAGGCAGCGGTGCGTTCGGCCCCAGCGCGGCCACATCGAGCTGATCGATGGTCTTACCCTGGAAGACCGTCTCGCTGAAGTTCCAGAGCTCGCTGTTCGCGTCGGGACCCGTCGCCGAGTACGCGTACGACGATCCTCCCGTGATCGTCGTACCCTGCGTCGCCTGCCAGCGCGGCTGGTCGTTCGTGTACTCGAAGGCGTGGAAGTCGGCGAGCACGGCCAGCAGGATCGCGACCCCGGCGGCGACCGCGGCCATCGTGACCGCGAGCCGGGCGAGCGCCTCCTTGCCGCTGCGCAGCGTCAGGCGGAGACCGAGCCGGTACATCAGCGCGCCACCTCGAACTCGGTGAGCGCCGAGACCTTGCCGTCGCGCACCATGACGGTGCGCTCAGCCGACGCCGCGATCCGGGCGTCGTGAGTCACCAGGACTACGGTCGTGCCCTCCGCGCGCGCCGTGGTCACCAGCAGATCCATGACGGTCTCACCGGTCAGCGAGTCGAGCGAGCCGGTCGGCTCGTCCGCGAACAGCACTTTCGGCCGCGGGGCCAGGGCCCGCGCGATCGCGACCCGCTGCGCCTGCCCGCCCGACAGCTCCCCGGTCCGCCGTCCCCCGAGGCCGCCGAGCCCGAGCCGCTCCAGCCACCCGTCAGCCCGCTGATAGGCCTCCTTGCGGCGGACCTTGCCGAGCAGCAGCGGCATGGCGATGTTGTCCGACACGGTCAGCTCCGGAATGAGCTGCCCGAACTGGAACACGAACCCGAACGCGGTCCGCCGCAGCTCGGTGCGCCGCGCGTCGCTCAATGTGTCGATGCGTTCCCCGTCGAACCGCACCTCGCCCTCGTCCGGCGTGTAGATCCCGGCGAGGCAGTGCAGCAGCGTCGACTTGCCGGAGCCGCTCGGCCCCATCACCGCCAGGATCTCCCCGCTACCCACCGCGAGTTCCGCGCCGCGCAGGGCGGGCGTGGCCCCGAAGGACCGGTGCACCCCGCGCGCCTCGAGCACCGCCCGCCGCCGTATCTCCGGCCCACCCTCGGCCCCGGGTCTTTCCGCCGAACCCGGACCGCTGTCCCTGATACCGCTCATCACTTGCCCACCATTTCCCTGAGTGCGCCGAGCCGAGCCTCCGTGGCGTCGATCCAGCGCAGATCCGCTTCGAGGTGGAACAGGCCGTAGTCGGCGAGCAGCACGTCCATCGTGGCGCCCGCACGGCGTAGTTCCGTCAGTTCACGCATGCGGCGCAGATGCATGCCGCGCTGCGCGTCGAGATAACGTGCCGCGTCCCGATCGAGCATCAGCGCCAGCACGACCTTCGCGAACAGCACCGACTGAAGATGAGGCTCCGGCGCCGCCGGCTCCGCGAGCCAGGCCTCGACCTCGCTGCGCCCCGCCTCCGTGATCGTGTACCGCTTCCGATCCGGCCCGTCCCCCGGCTCGGAAGCCCCCACCGTCACCTTCCCGTCCCGCGCCAGCCGCCCGAGCGTCGAGTACACCTGCCCGAACGGCAACGGCTTGTCCCGCCCGAAGAACGCGTCGTAATCCCGCTTCAGGTCGTACCCGTGGCTCGGCTCACGGTCGAGCAGCCCGAGAAGAGTCAGAGGAACGCTCACGAGGATGAGTATGCACTCGGTGTATACCCCGGGTCAATAGAGTTCTGAGCTGGGGGTTCGGGGAGGGTGGGCTGGTGGCGGGGTGTGGGGACGCATGGGGGTGCCGCCCTTGACCGCAGGCTGCCGACGTAGCCTCACCACGCTGGGACCGGGGCGGGCGAGTGGGTAACGGACAGCTCGCCCACCCGCGGAGACCGGACACCGCCGACCACCGCGACGACGACCCCCCACCTGATCACTTCAACGACAACAGGAAATCCGGATTCCCGTCCACCCGCTTGCGGAACTCCGCCGCGCCGACCGGGTGGTCCTTGAGGGTGTAGTCCTTGCCGTTGGTGTCGAAGTCGAAGTAGACCAGGGCCTTGACGGTCTTCGGGTGCGCGGCGGCGAAGTCGAAGACCAGGTTCATGGCGGCGGCGGTGTCGGGTTGGGGGAGGGCGGGGGCCCATTCGGCGACCATGAGGGGCTTCTTGTGTGCGGCGGCGAACTTCGCGGTGTCGTTCAGGCCGCCGGGGCCGCTCAGGATGAAGTCGGTGACGGCGCTCTGGGGGTAGGCGTCGATGCCCAGCCAGTCGACGTAGGCGTCGCCGGGGTACCAGGTGTCGGGGCTGAGGCCGCCGGGGCCGTTCCAGAGGGTGGGGCACCAGACGAAGGCGGCGTTGCCGGCGCCTTCGGACTGGAAGACCTGGTAGACGTGGCGCCAGGAGGCGATGAACTGGGCCGGCGTGACGCCGGGGAGGTTCCAGTCGGGGTACCAGCTGGCGTTCATCTCCCAATCCAGGCGGATGAACACGGGGCCGCCGAAGTTCCTCACGGCCTGGGCCTGGGCCTTGAGGTACGTGTCCTTGCTTCCGTCGGTCACCTGGCCGCCGGTCATCGGCAGGTTCCAGGAGATCATCGGGGCCATGCCGTCGCGGGTCTTGGCGTTGGCCAGGATCGACTGCACGCCGCCGTCGGGCGTCGTCCACTGGTCGTAGATCGCCGGGTGCTCGGCCATGCCGAGGCCCGCGGCGGCGTCGAAGGCGCCCAGGCGGCCGATGTCGGTGGACACGCCGAGGTACACCTGCCCGTCGGACGGCTCGTATTTCGCTCCGACGGCGCCGCCGGTCCTCGCGGACCACAACCAGGCGCCGACGGCCAGACAAGCGACCACTAGCGTTGTGATCAGTATCCTGACGCGTCGGCTCACCCGGTCATTGTGCCGCAAAGTCAGCCGCGCGGGTGCCGCACGGCCGCCCGGGCGGCCTCCAGCCGGGCCACCGGGACCCGGAACGGCGAGCAGGACACGTAGTCCAGCCCGACATTGTGGAAGAAGTGCACCGATTCCGGATCTCCGCCGTGCTCGCCGCACACGCCGAGCTTGAGCGCGGGCCGCGTGGCGCGGCCCTCCTCGGCGGCGAGTTGCACGAGGCGGCCGACGCCGTCGCGGTCCAGGGTCTCGAAGGGGCTCACCCCGAAGATCCCGCGGTCCAGGTACGCGGAGAAGAACGCGGCCTCCACGTCGTCCCGGCTGAAGCCCCAGGTGGTCTGCGTGAGGTCGTTGGTGCCGAAGGAGAAGAACTCGGCGGCCTCGGCGATCTGCCCGGCGGTGAGGGCGGCGCGCGGCAGCTCGATCATCGTGCCGATCAGGGCCCTGATATCGGCGCCGGTGGTCTCGGTGACCTCGCCGAGCACGGCGCGGGCCTCGTCGCGGATGATCTCGAGTTCCTGCACCGCCCCGACGAGCGGCACCATGATCTCGACGCGGGCCACGCCGCCGGCCTTGGCGACCTGGGCCGCGGCCTCGGCGATGGCGCGGACCTGCATGATGAACAGGCCGGGGACCACGAGGCCGAGACGCACGCCGCGCAGGCCGAGCATCGGGTTCTGCTCGTGCAGCTTGTGCACGGCCTGCAGGAGGCGGAGGTCGGACTCGTTGTCCTCGCCGCGGGCCTCGGCGACCGCCACGCGGACCGAGAGCTCCGTCAGGTCGGGCAGGAACTCGTGCAGCGGCGGGTCGAGCAGGCGGACCGTGACCGGGAGGCCGCCCATGGCGGTGAGGATGCCGACGAAGTCCTCGCGCTGCATGGGCAGCAGTTCGGCCAGGACCTTGGAGCGCTCGCTGTCGTCCTCGGCGAGGATCAGCCGCTCGACCAGGGTGCGGCGCTCGCCGAGGAACATGTGCTCGGTGCGGCACAGGCCGATGCCCTGCGCGCCGAACCGCCGGGCGCGGGCGGCGTCGTCGGGGGTGTCTGCGTTGGCGCGGATGTACAGCGCGCGCTTCTCGTCGGCCCAGGTCATGATCCGGTGCACGGCCTTGACCAGCTCGCCGGCCCGCGCGGAGTCGGCGCCGAGCCGGCCTTCGAAGTACTCGACCACCGGGGAGGGGGCGACCGGCACCTCGCCGACGTAGACCGCGCCGGAGGTGCCGTCGATCGAGATCAGGTCGCCCTCGCGGACCGTGACCGGCGAGCCGTTGCCCGCAGCGGTGAACTGCCGCGACCGGGTGTCCACGTCAAGCTCCTCGGCCCCGCAGACGCAGGTCTTGCCCATGCCGCGGGCCACCACGGCCGCGTGGCTGGTCTTGCCGCCGCGGCTGGTCAGGATGCCCTGCGCCGCGATCATGCCGTGCAGGTCGTCCGGGTTGGTCTCACGCCGGACCAGGATCACCCGCTCGCCGCGCTCGGCCCACTGCACCGCGGTGGCCGAGTCGAACACCGCCTTGCCGACCGCCGCGCCGGGCGACGCGCTGATCGCCTTGGTGATCGTGGTCGCACCCGAGTTGGCGCCGAACCGGGGGAACATCAGCTGGGCTAGCTGCTCGCCGGTGACCCGGCGGAGCGCCTCGTCCATGTCGATCACGCCCTGGTCGACCAGCTGGACGGCG
>DASTAE010000007.1:0-4230 GCA_035712985.1 Actinospica sp. | reverse complement strand
AGGTGCCGCCGCGAGTCATCGACCAGCGGTTCGGCCGCGGGCCGGTGCTTGAGGAGGCCATCAACTCGGCGCTGCCGGACCTCTACGGCAAGGCCGTGAACGAGGCCAAGCTCGAGGTCGTCGGCCGTCCGGAGGTCGAGGTCACCGACCTGACCGACGGCGAGGCGCTGAAGTTCACCGCCGAGGTGGACGTCCGCCCCGAGTTCGACCTGCCGGAGTACCAGGGCCTCGAGGTCGAGGTGGAGGACGCCGAGGTCGGCGACGAGCAGGTCGACGAGCAGATCGACGCGCTGCGCAAGCGCTTCGGCTCGCTGGTCGGCGTCGACCGGGCGATCGAGGACGGCGACTTCGTCAGCCTCGACCTGACCGCCTCGATCGACGGCGAGGTCCTCGAGGACGGCACCGCGACCGGCGTCTCCTACGAGGTCGGCGCCGGCAACATGGTCGACGGCCTGGACGAGGCGATCCTCGGCAAGAACGGCGGCGACGAGGTCGAGTTCCGCAGCACCCTGGTCGGCGGCACCCGCGCGGGTGACGAGGCCGACATCAAGGTGACCGTCGGCTCGGTCAAGACCCGCGAGCTGCCCGAGCTGGACGACGATTTCGCCCAGCTGGCCTGCGAGTTCGACACCCTTGCCGAGCTGCGCGAGTCCATCTCCGCGCGGCTGGCGAAGTCGAAGAAGTTCGAGCAGGGCGCGCAGGCCCGCGACAAGGTCCTCGAGGCCGTGCTCGAGCAGCTCGACTTCCCGCTGCCGGCCAAGGCCGTCGAGGCCGAGATCGCCTGGCGCAACGAGCAGCTGGACCAGCAGATCGAGGCCGCGGGGATGACCCGCGACGGCTTCTTCAAGCTGCAGGAGCAGACGCCCGAGGAGTTCGCCGCCGAGCTGGACAAGCAGGTGCGCGACGGCATGAAGGCGCAGTTCGTGCTCGACAAGGTGGCCGACGCCGCCGAGCTCTCGGTGAACCAGGGCGAGCTGACCAACCACCTGATCCGGCGCGCGGCCGGCTCCGGCATGAGCCCGGACCAGTTCGCCCAGTCCGTCGTCCAGTCGGGCCAGATCCCGGCCCTGGTCGGCGAGGTGCGCCGGGGCAAGGCCCTGCAGCAGATCCTCGAGGCCGCGGTGGTCAAGGACGCCTCGGGCAACGCCGTGGACCTCGCCGAGCTGGCCGAGGCCGAGACCGACGCCTTCGGCCGCCCCCCGGGCGACGAGCACTTCGGGCACGCGCACGAGTAAGGCTCAGGGCTCCTGAGTTTCTACGCCTAGAGCGAACAAGCGACCCTAATCCGCTGCCGAATCCTCGGCACGGGTTAGGGTCGTTTTCAATGAGTCGGCAAGCGGCGAGAGCCGTGGGGTGGAACACCCCCAGCGGAACAAGGTGGACGACGTGACGAATCAGAACTCCCACGCACCCCGGATGGCGGGCCTGGACGGCCCCGGCGGGCTCAACGACCAGGTGTTCAACAGGCTGCTGCGGAACCGGATCGTCTTCCTCGGCCAGCAGGTGGACGACGACATCGCCAACACGCTGTGCGCCCAGCTGCTGCTGCTCAACGCCGAGGACCCGACCAAGGACATCTGGTTCTACATCAACTCCCCGGGCGGCTCGGTCACCGCGGGCATGGCGATCTACGACACCATGCAGCTGATCAGCAACGACGTGGCCACCGTCGCGATGGGCATGGCGGCCTCGATGGGCCAGTTCCTGCTGACCGCGGGCACCCCGGGCAAGCGCTTCGCGCTGCCGAACGCCGAGGTGCTGCTGCACCAGGGCTCGGCCGGCCTCGGCGGCACCGCCTCCGACATCAAGATCCAGGCTGAGCGCCTGCTGCGGATGAAGCACCGGATGCTCGAGCTGACGGCCCAGCACACCGGCAAGACCTTCGACATCATCGAGAAGGACTCGCAGCGCGACAACTGGTTCACCGCCGAGGAGGCCAAGGAGTACGGCCTGATCGACGAGATCTTCACCACCTCCGCGCACGCCGCCGCGGTCGAGGCCTGATCCGCCCGCCCAGTCACGAAGGAGCATCATGTCCAACCACTTCGGCCTGGACGCGCGGCACGAGGGCCCGCGCGTCGAGTCCCGCTACATCCTGCCGAGCTTCGTCGAGCGCACCAGCCAGGGCCTGCGCGAGCACAACCCGTACTCGAAGCTCTTCGAGGAGCGGATCATCTTCCTCGGCGTGCAGGTCGACGACACCTCGGCGAACGACGTCATGGCCCAGCTGATCACGCTGGAGTCGATGGACCCGGACCGGGACATCACCATGTACATCAACTCGCCCGGCGGCTCGTTCAGCGCGCTGACCGCGATCTACGACACCATGCAGTTCGTGAAGCCGGACATCCAGACCGTGTGCATCGGGCAGGCCGCCTCGGCCGCCGCGGTGCTGCTCGCGGCCGGGACCAAGGGCAAGCGGATGGCGCTGCCGCACTCCAAGATCCTGATCCACCAGCCGTACACCGAGACCGGTCGCGGCGACCTGATCGACCTGGAGATCCAGGCGGCGGAGATCCTGCGCATCCGCACCACGATGGAGCAGATGCTCTCCCGGCACACCGGCAAGTCCGAGGAGGACGTGCGCGCGGACGTCGAGCGGGACAAGTACCTCACGGCCCAGCAGGCCCTCGAGTACGGGATCGTCGACAGCGTGCTCTCCACCCGCGCGGACGCGCTCGCCAGCGGGGCCTGACGGGTGATCGCCGAGCGGGTTCCGGGCGTGGTCCGGGCCCGCTTGGCCCCGCAAGGGCCCGCGAAGCGGTACCTTCAGATAAGAGAGTCATCCACCACACCACTCCGTTAAGGAGAACCGCCCCGTGGCACGCATCGGTCATCACAGTGCGATCTCCTCGCGCGGGGGCTCGGGAGGAGTGTTCTGTGGCACGCATCGGTGAGGGCGACCTCCTCAAGTGCTCCTTCTGCGGAAAGAGCCAGCGGCAGGTCAAGAAGCTGATCGCCGGCCCCGGCGTGTACATCTGCGACGAGTGCATCGACCTGTGCAACGAGATCATCGAGGAGGAGCTCGCCGGGGTGGCCGAGCACCGGTGGTCGGAGCTGCCCAGGCCGCGCGAGATCTGCGAGTTCCTCGACCAGTACGTGATCGGCCAGGAGGACGCCAAGCGGGCCCTCGCGGTGGCCGTGTACAACCACTACAAGCGGATCCAGGCGGGCGACACCAGCCGCTCGAACCGCGACGAGACGGTGGAGATCGCCAAGAGCAACGTGCTGCTGCTCGGCCCCACCGGCTCCGGCAAGACCTTCCTGGCGCAGACCCTCGCGCGAATGCTGGACGTGCCCTTCGCCATCGCGGACGCCACCGCGCTGACCGAGGCAGGCTACGTCGGCGAGGACGTGGAGAACATCCTGCTGCGCCTGATCCAGGCGGCCGACTTCGACGTGAAGAAGGCCGAGACCGGGATCATCTACATCGACGAGGTCGACAAGATCGGCCGCAAGTCGGAGAACCCCTCGATCACCCGGGACGTGTCCGGCGAGGGCGTGCAGCAGGCGCTGCTGAAGATACTGGAGGGCACGATCGCCGCGGTGCCCCCGCAGGGCGGTCGCAAGCACCCGCACCAGGAGTTCATCCAGATCGACACGACGAACATCCTGTTCATCGTGGGCGGCGCCTTCTCCGGCCTCGAGCGGATCATCCAGGCGCGGGTCGGCAAGCAGGGGATCGGCTTCGGCGCGCAACTGCGCAGCCGGGCCGAGCTCGAGGCCGAGGACGTCTTCGCGGACGTGATGCCCGAGGACCTGATCAAGTTCGGGATGATCCCGGAGTTCATCGGACGTCTGCCGGTCCTCACCCACGTGAGCAACCTGGACTCGGCCGCGCTGCGCCGGATCCTGGTCGAGCCGAAGAACGCCCTGGTCCGCCAGTATCAGCACCTGATGGCGCTGGACGGCGTGGAGCTCGAGTTCTCCGACGACGCGCTGCAGGCCCTGGCCGACCTGGCCATCCTGCGCGGCACCGGGGTGCGCGCGCTGCGCGCGATCATGGAGGAGGTGCTGATGTCGATCATGTACGACGTCCCCTCCCGCCGCGACATCGCCCAGGTGCTGATCACCGCGGAGACGGTCCGGGAGCGGGCCAATCCGACGCTGATCCCGCGGGACTCGCCGCTGCGCGGCGGGCCGAACCCCCGGCTGCCCCGGGAGAAGTCGGCCTGACGGTCGGATGGAGCGAAGTGAAGCGGCCACCCTGTCACGTGACAGGGTGGCCGC
>DASTAE010000006.1:0-11505 GCA_035712985.1 Actinospica sp. | reverse complement strand
GGCCGCGACGGACTGTGCCGGCGCGGCGGCGCAGGCCGTCACGCCGGGCCGGGTCAGGAGACGTTCACCGAGGTGTCGTCGAGGACGAAGGAGGTCTGCAGCTGCGAGCCCTCCGTCCCGGTGAACTTGAGCGTGACCGTTTGCCCCGCGTATGCGGCGAGGCTGTAGCTGTGCTGGACGTAGCCGCTGGCCGCGTTGAGGTTCGAGAAGGAGCCGAGGGTGGAGAGAACCGTGCCCGAACTGTTGAGCACCTGGACCGTCAGCTTGTCGTAGGCGGTCGAGGTGCTTGTCTCGGCGGTGTCGATGTGCAGCCAGAACCCGAACGACTCGGTGGAGCAGCCGGCCGGGAGGGTTACGGTCTGGGAGAGCGTGTCCGTGTGTGTCGTGCCGTAGCCGTCGAGCCAGGCGTCCCAGCTGCCGGATCGCGGCGGCTCGTTGGAGCTGTCACTGACGACGCTGGAGCTCGCGGTCCACGGCGAGGCCGAGCCGGTCTCGAATCCGGCGTTGCCGAGCAGTTGCGACGCGTTGCACGAGGTTCCGGTACCGGTGGCGGTCGGCGTGGGGGAGGCCGTGCCGGTCGGCGTCGAGGTGGGAGTGGAGGTGGATGTCGGGGTGGGCGAGCCGGTGGAGGTGCCGCCGCCGGCCAGCCACGCGGTGGCGTTCAGGCCCAGTGCCGCGTCGGTGGCGTTGGGGTCGTTCCAGCCGTCGTACAGGGTGTTGCCGCTCTCGCCGGTGCCGTCGTCGATGTCGGAGCTGTCGCCCCAGATCGCCACCCGGCCGCTGCCGAAGGTGCTCGTGGCGAAGAAGGCACCGGTGCTGCCGCCGGACGTGGCGCCGGAGACGTAGAGCAGGCCCTTGGCGTTCGGGTTGTCGGCCGTGTGCAGCGTCATCGTGGTGCCGTTGTAGATGGCGCCGGCGGTCACGGTGCCGAACGGGCCGTTGATCACCGGGTTGGTCGAGTCGCTGATCGCCTTCGGGAAGCCGCTGGCGATGTTGAGCAGGTCCACCGACAGCCCGAACGGATCGCTGCTGTCGACGGTGTTGTTCGTCATCAGGTCGTTCGCGATGGCGGGGGAGTCATAGCCGTCGTTGTTCCGGTCGCTGCCGGTGTGGTCGACGATCAGGAACAGCCCGCCGCCGTTCTGCACGAACTTCATGACAGCGGTCTTCTCGGCGGCGGTGAGCAGCGTGTTCGGCTCCGGCAGCACGAGTTCGTCGAAGTTCGAAAGGTCCTGCGGGTTCGAACTGTCGCCGTAGGTGATCGCCTTGGTGTTGGACTCGAGGGTGTAGTCGCCGGTCTTCTGCAGCGCGACGCCCCAGGAGGAGATGGCGCCGGTCCAGTCGGTCTCGGCGGACGGGTTGGGGTTCTGCACCGTCGGGTCGGGCATCGCGGTGCTGATGATCCAGTCCGCGTTGCCCGCCGTCTCGGCGTGCGCGTCGTCGAACAGCACGCGGTGCTTGACGGTGGCCGCGTGGGCGTGCGGGGCATTCGTGACGGCGTACAGGCCGAGGGCGGCGGCGACGGTCGCGGCGGTGACCGCCGCCGCGGCACCGGCGGCGCGCGAGCGGGTGGACGAGTATAGAGACATGTCGTTGACCTAACGTGGGTATGTCAGGGGCATGACTTAGTGTGGCATCGCGTGCCGATTTGTGGCAATGGTCTGTTTCATGGAGATCTGGGTAACTCTTCAGGAACAGCCGTCGGCAGGGCGACCTTCCAGGATCCTCGACCGCCTGCACCGGAGTCAAGGGGTCGTCGGCAACGGCTGCTCCTGGCTTCGCCGGCTCGCCGGCGGCTGTCGGTCCACCGTGAGATTTCACTAACCGTGCTTTATTCCGGATGACGTTGTTCGGTAATCGCCGCGGGTTGAAGTGGTCCTCACCAGCAGCGACGAGGGGTCAGTACCTCGGCGCCAGGCATGGAGGACCCTCATGCCCGAGATGTATTTCCAGGTGCGTTGGCCCGACGGGGCGGTCCAGCGCTGCTATTCGCCCTCGACGGTAGTCGCGGAGTATTTCACCGCGGGTACGGCATACGACCTCGCGGATTTCGTGGAGCGAAGCCGTACGGCGCTCGGCATCGCCGGGGAGCGGGTGCGCGAGAAGTACGGCTTCTCCTGCACCGGCGCCTCCGGACAACTCGCGCAGATCGAGCAGGCCGCGTCCGCGTACGGCACGGTCGACGGCGCCAAGGTCACCGTCGAGGCGCTCACCGGCGCGGACGGGGGCGGTCGATGAGCGGCATATCGCTTCCCGGGGCGCACTTCCCGGTGGCGGTGGTCGGCGGCGGCCAGGCCGGGCTGTCGATGAGCTACTGCCTGCGCCGACGCGGCATCGAGCACGTCGTTCTCGAGGCGAACGAGGTCGGGCACGAGTGGCGCGAGCGGCGCTGGGACTCGTTCTGCCTCGTCACCCCGAACTGGCAGTGCAAGCTGCCCGGATTCCCCTATCAGGGGGATGAGCCGGACGGTTTCATGGTCCGCGAGGAGATCATCCGCTACCTCGAGGACTACGTGGCCTTCTTCCAGCCGCCGCTGGCGCGCGGGGTACGGGTCGAGCGGGTGCGCCGGGGCGGCGCCGGGAGGTTCGAGGTCTCGACGGGCGCCGGGGATTTCACGGCCGACCAGGTCGTGGTGGCCACCGGGCCGTACCACACGGCGTCGGTGCCCGCCCTGGCCGGGCGGCTTCCCGACGGCGTCGAGCAGATCCACTCCTCGACGTACCGCAATCCCGGTCAGCTCGCCGACGGCGCGGTCCTGGTCGTCGGCACCGGCCAGTCCGGCTGCCAGATCGCCGAGGACCTGCATCTGGCGGGGCGCCAGGTGCACCTCGCGGTCGGCAGCGCGCCGCGCGTGGCCCGTTTCTACCGGGGGCGGGACTGCGTCGCCTGGCTCGACGAGATGGGCCACTACGCGAAGAGCATCGACGAGTTCGACGACGCCGGCGCGGTACGGATGCGGGTCAACCACTACGTCACCGGGCGCGACGGCGGCCGCGACATCGACCTGCGGGCCTTCGCGCGTGAGGGGATGCGGCTGTACGGGCGGCTGACCGGGATCAGCGGCACGCGGCTGGAGTTCGCCGACGACCTGAAGGCGAATCTCGACCACGCCGACGCGGTGGCCGAGGGCATCAAGGACGCGATCGACGCGCATATCGCGGCGCGCGGGATCGAGGCCCCGACCGAGGCGCGGTACGTGCCGGTGTGGGAGCCGGCCGAACAGCCCCTCGAGCTGGATCTGGCGGCGGCCGGGATCACCTGCGTCGTCTGGTCGACCGGATTCCGCCGAGACCACCGCTGGATCGAGATCCCCGCCTTCGACGGACGCGGCTACCCGATGCACCGGCGCGGAGCCACGAGCTGCCCCGGGCTCTACTTCCTCGGCCTGCCCTGGCAGTACAGCTGGGGCTCGGGCCGCTTCGAGGCCGTCGGCCGGGACGCGGAGTTCCTCGCGGACCACATCGACGCCGGACGCCGCCTGGCCGATGTCTGCGGCACGCTCACCGGCGCGCCCACGGCCGTCGCCTCCGCGCTGCCGGTCGGGTGACGCGCCCGTGGTCTACGACGCTCACCGGCACATCGGCGTACTGCCCGCCTATCCCTTCTACGGCGGACCACCGGTCAACCCCGACACCACGGCCCGCGCGACCATTAAGCAGTTGGTGGAAGACCTGGATCGGGAGGGCACCGAGCGCGCCCTGGTGATCCCGAACTACGGCGTGCCGGACCCCGCGATCGCGTTCTCCTTCAACGAACTGGCGGTCGAGGCCGCGCAGACCGACGATCGCATCCGCGCCGGACTGTGGGTCTCCCCGCGCCCGCAGGACGCCGAACGCACCGGACAGGCCCTCGAACTCGCCGGGGAAGCCGGTGTACGGGCCCTGAAGCTCAGCTTCCTGCTCGGCGGCCGGGCCACGGACCCCGAGTGCCGCCCGCACCTGGACCGGATCTTCGCCGAGGCCGAGCGGCACGGCCTGGTCGTGCACGTGCACACCTCACCAGGCGCCGCCTCCGACATCGACGAGGTCGGCAACCTCGTCGAGTGGTACGCCGACCGCGTCCCGCTGCACCTGGTGCACTTCGGCGGCGGGATGAGCGGCCACATCAAGCTCATCGGCTCGCGCTTCTTCGACTGGATCGAATCCGGCAAGCGCGTGTACACCGACCTGTCCTGGGCCATCGGATTCGCCCCCGCCTGGCTGGCGAAGGAGATCGACCGGCGCGGCGTCGGCCACGACCGGGTGCTGTTCGCCAGCGACCAGCCCTGGGGCGACTTCGCCGGCGAGTTCTCGAAACTGGCCGAGGCGACCGGCGGCGGCGAACTCGCCGAACTGGTCTTCCGCGGCACCTTCGCCGCCCTCTACGACCAACCGACCCCTGATTCCCCCTCACCCCAAGGAGCAGACGCATGACCGTCGACCTGTCCGACATCGAGAAGCAGTCCCTCACCGAGATCCCGCACCCCTCGCTGCCCGAGGGCTCGACGATCTACGGCGCCACGAAGGTGTTCCCCGACTACCAGGCCGAGGACGGCGAGACCTACTTCACCCTCGTGCACGGCATCGCGCACGAGTCCTCGGTCAGCTTCGTCGCCGTGCTCCAGGCGACGCGCGCGCTGCGCAAGGGCTTCGAGGCGGCGATCTACTTCTACGGTCCCGGCTCGCTCAACTGCCTGGCCACCCGCGGCTTCCCGACCACGGGCAACTCGGCGTTCCCGGGCGAGCACAACATCAACAACCAGCTCAAGACCTTCATCGCGGAGGGCGGCAAGGTCTACTGCTGCCGCTTCGGCCTCTCGCTGCACGGCGCCCGCGAGGAGGACCTGATCGAGGGCGTCATCCCGACCCACCCGCTGGACGTGCAGGACGCGATCATCCACTACGCGCGCAAGGGCGCGATCATCAACTCCACCTACCAGCTGTAAAGGGGATCGACGTGAGCGTTGGCACCGAGCGCCCGCACGCGGTGGACGTACGCATCCTGACCAGAGCCGAACTCGCGCTGCGCGGCGTGCGCGTCGAGGCCCCGGTGCGGCGGCCGGACGGAGCAGGACCCAGCGACGACGGCCACGTGCTGGTCGACGGTGCCAACGCCGCGTTGCCCACCAACCCGCGGAGCCCCTACTCCGTCCGCGACGGCAAGGTGTGGCTCGGCGAGGACGACACCGGCCTGTCCCTCGCGCCGGTGGCCCGGCCGCGCTTCTACGACCTGACCACGGCGGACGGCGTCCCCTACGAGCAGATCGCGCGGCTGCACGGCGCGGACGTGCTGGCCACCACCGTCGTACAGACCTGCATCCGTTACGCCGAAGCGGACCGCTGCCGGTTCTGCACCATCGAGGAGTCGCTGCGCGCCGGCGCCACGGTCGCCGCGAAGACCCCGGCCCAGCTCGCGGAGGTGGCCGCTGCCGCCGTCCGGCTCGACGGAGTCAGGCAGATGGTGATGACCACCGGCACGACCACGGGGCCGGACCGCGGCGCGCGGGCCCTGGCGCGTTCGGTGCGCGCGGTGCTGGAGGCCGTGCCCGGCCTGCCGATCCAGGTGCAGTGCGAACCGCCCGGCGACCCGTCCTGGATCAGCGCCCTGCACGAGGCGGGCGCGACCTCGATCGGCATCCACATCGAATCCCTCGACGACGCGGTACGCCGCCGCTGGATGCCGGGCAAGTCCACCGTCCCGATCGCCGAGTACGAGGCCGCGTGGGACGAGGCGGTGCGCGTCTTCGGCCGCAACCGCGTCTCGACCTATCTGCTGGTCGGACTCGGCGAGAACCCCGATGAGCTGATCGAGGGCGCCGGACGGCTGATCGAGCGCGGCGTGTACCCGTTCGTCGTCCCGTTCCGGCCGATGAGCGGCACACTGGCCGCGCGCGACGGAGTCAAGGCGCCGAGCGCGCAACTGCTGACGTATGTGACCGAGGGCGTCGCCGCGAAACTGCGCGCGGCCGGGATGACCGGCGCCGACCAGCAGGCCGGTTGTGCGGCGTGCGGGGCGTGCAGCGTGCTGCAGACGGCGGGAGGCTGAAGGCGCATGCAGGACATCCTTGAACTGCTCGGGGATCGCAGCACCCTGGCGCGAATCCCCGAGCTTCAGATCGAGCAGGCGAAGGACACGGCCGCGATCGAGGCCTACCGCGCCCTGCGCCGCGAGGTCTTCGTCCACGAACAGGGCCTGTTCGACGGACACGATCTGGACGCGCGCGACGAGGACCCGCGCACGATCGTCCTCGTCGCCCGAGACCGGAGCGGCCGGATCATCGGCGGCGTACGGCTCGGCCCGGCGCGCGTCGGCCCGGATATCGGCTGGTGGTACGGCGGACGGCTCGTCGTCGCGCCCGGCGAGCGGGGCGTGCGCAACGTGGGCGCCGCGCTGGTCCGTGCCGCGTGCGCGCGAGCCGAGAGCGAAGGCGTGCTGCGCTTCGAGGCGAGCGTGCAGGCCGACAACGAGGTCTTCTTCGCACGACTCGGCTGGCAGCGCGTGCGCCCGATCACCGTCGCCGACAGGCGGCACGTGCTCATGCGTTGGCCGATCGGCCGCATCGCCGCCCTCGTGAAGGCCACCAAATCCCCGCTCGGCCCGCTGCTGACGCGGCTGAGCCCGGGCGGCGCCGGATTCGTCGGCGACGACGGCGCCCCCGTGCCCGGAACCGAGGTGATCGCCGCGTGCGACGCCATCATCCCGTCCATGGTCGAACGCGACCCGGAGTGGGCCGGCTGGTGCGCCGTACTCGTGAACGTGAACGACCTCGCCGCGATGGGGGCCGCCCCGCTCGGCCTGCTCGACGCGCTCGGCGCCAAGGACGCCGCGCACGCCGCGAAGGTCCTGCGCGGTCTACGCCGCGCGGCGGACGCCTACGACGTGCCGATCCTCGGCGGCCACACCCAGCTCGGCGTCCCGGCCGCGCTGTCGGTGACCGCCCTCGGCCGTACCGCGCATCCGGTCCCCGGCGGCGGAGGACGGCCCGGGCACACGGTGCGCCTGACCGCCGACCTCGGCGGCGGCTGGCGTCCCGGCTACCGAGGCCGCCAGTGGGACTCGACCTCGCATCGCGCCGCCGAAGAACTCAGAACCATGATCGGCGCGGTCGCCGCCGCGCGGCCCGCCGCCGCCAAGGACGTGTCCATGGCCGGGATCGCCGGCACCCTCGGCATGCTGGCTGAGGCGAGCGGCTGCCGCGCCGTGCTCGACGTGGCAGCCGTGCCCAGGCCCCCGGAGGCGAGCGCGGGGGACTGGCTCACCTGCTTCCCCGGCTACGCGATGCTCACCGCCGACGAACCCGGCGCGCCGCCGCTGCCCGCCGGGCCCGCGACCGGCGCCGAGTGCGGAGAGCTCACCGAAGGACACGGCGTCGGGCTGCGCTGGCCCGACGGAGACGTCACCGAAGCGGTCCCGGCCGCGGCGACCGGAATGGGAGCAGCATCATGACCGCCCTGCGGATGGCGGCCGTCGCCGCCGAGTTCGGCCGCGACCTCGAGGAGGACTTCACGATCGCGGAGCGCCTCATCAAGCAGGCCCGCGCGGACGGAGTACGCCTGCTCGCCCTCCCCGAAGCCTGCCTCGGCGGATACCTGCTCAGCCTCGACGACGACGCCGAACTCGACGCCGGACCTCCCGCCCTCGCCCTCGACGGCCCCGAGATCCTCCGGCTCTCGCGACTGGCCGGGGAGATGACCGTCGTCGCGGGCTACTGCGAGGACGCGGGCGACACGCGGTACAACTCCGCGGTCTGCGTCAGCGGCGACGGAGTGCTCGGCAACCACCGCAAGGTGCACCAGCCGCTGAGCGAGGACGCGTCCTACGCCTCCGGCGAGAGCTTCCACGCCTTCGACACCCCGGTCGGCCGGATCGGCATGATGATCTGCTACGACAAGGCCTTCCCCGAGTCCGCCCGCGCGCTCGCCCTCGACGGCGCCGAGATCGGCGTGTGCGTCTCCGCGTGGCCCGGCGCCCGCACCAACGCCGTCGCCGACCTCGAACAGGACCGCTGGAAACGCCGCTTCGACCTGTTCGACCGGGCGCGCGCGCTGGAGAACCAGATCGTCTGGCTCTCCGCGAACCAGGCGGGCACCTTCGGTTCGCTACGCTTCGTCGGCAGCGCCAAGGTGGTCGATCCCGGCGGCGACGTCCTCGCCGACACCGGAGTCGGCGGCGGGATCGCCGTCGCCGAACTCGACGTGCCGCAGGCCCTGGCGACCGCACGCCGGTCGATGGGACACCTGCGCGACCGGCGCCCGGAAGCCTACGTCGTCCCCACGGGAGCAGCCCGCAGATGAGCACGATCAGGATCGCGGCCGCCGCCGCCCACTTCGGCCGCGATCTGGAATTCGACCTGGCGAGGATCGGCAAGCTGATCGGCGACGCGCGCGCGGAGGGCGCCGGGCTGCTGGTGCTCCCGGACGCCGCGCTCGGCGGATACCTCGCCGACCTGCGCCACCCCGACCCCGAGGCGCTGCCCCCGGCCCTGGCGCCGGACGACCCGCTGATCGCCCGGGTCGCCGCGCTCGCCGCCGAGATGGTCGTCTGCCTCGGCTACTGCGAGGACGCCGGCGACGTCCGCTACAACGCGGCGGTCTGCGTCAGCGGCGACGGCGTGCTCGGCCGCCACCGCAAGGTCCACCTGCCCGTCGGGGAGACCGCCGCCTACGCGGCGGGCGGCCGGTTCGACGCCTTCGACACCACGGTCGGGCGGATCGGCATGCTCATCGACTACGACAAGACCTTCCCCGAGTCCGCCCGCTCCCTGGCCCTGGACGGCGCCGAGGTCCTCGCCTGCCTGTGCGCCTGGCCCACCAGCATCACCAACCGGGCCCCGCGGATGGCCCAGGACCGCCAGGCCCGGCTGTTCGACCTCTACGACCAAGCGCGCGCCGCCGAGAACCAGGTCGTGCTCGCCTCCGCCAACCAGACCGGCGCGATGGGCGGCATGCGCTTCCTCGGCCAGGCCAAGGTCGTCGGCCCCGGCGGCGACATCCTCGCGCGCACCTGGGCCAAGGCGGGGCTGGCCGTCGCGGAGGTCGACGCCGCCGACGAGATCAAACGCGCCCGGCACGTCCTGCACCACCTGCTCGAGCGCAGGCCCGAGACCTACCGGGAGCGGCCCTCGTGAGAATCGCCCTGCTGAGCTACTCGACCAAACCGCGCGGCGGCGTCGTGCACACCCTCGCCCTCGCCGAAGCCCTCGCCGCGCACGGCGAGGACGTCACCGTCTGGACCCTCGGACGCGGCGGCGACCGGGCGTTCTTCCGCCCCGTCGACCCGGCCGTGAACCTGCGGATCGTGCCGTTCTCCGACGGGCCGGACGGCGAGGGCGTCGGCGGACGCATCCTGAGATCCATCAGCACCCTGCGCGACGCCTTCACCCCGCGCGCGGCCGAGTACGACATCGTGCACGCCCAGGACTGCATCAGCGCCAACGCCGTCGGCCGCTGCATCCGCACCGTCCACCACATCGACCACTTCACCACCCCCGAACTGGCCGCCTGCCACGAACGCGCCATCGTCGAGCCGTACGCCCACATCTGCGTCTCGGCCGCGGTGGCCGCCGAACTCGATGAGGGCTGGGGCATCAAGGCCGCGGTGATCCCCAACGGCGTCGCCTACCAGCGCTTCGCGGACGCTACCGGGGACCACGCGGGAAAGGCCCGCTGGCGCGACCGGCTGGGCCGCTACGTGCTGACCGTCGGCGGCATCGAACCCCGCAAAGGCTCGATCGACCTCCTGGACGCCTACGCGCAACTGCGCGAGCGCCACCCGGGCCACCGCCTCGTGATCGCAGGCGGCGAGACCCTCTTCGACTACCGCGACTACCGGGCCCGCTGGGACCAACGCGCCGCCGAACTCGGCATCGAACCGACCGTCCTCGGCCCCGTCCCCGACGACGAGCTCCCGCCGCTCGTCGCGGCCGCCGACGCCTTCGCCTTCCCCTCCGTCAAGGAGGGCTTCGGCCTGGCCGCCATGGAAGCCCTCGCCGCGAACGTCCCCCTGGTCGTGCGCGACCTGCCCGTCCTGCGCGAAGTCTTCGGCCCCGCGGCCCGCTTCGCCGGCGACCCGGCCGACCTCGCCACCGAACTCGACCACAGTCTCACCGTCGAGGACGCCGCACGAAAGGCCGCCGGCCGGCGCCTCGCCGCCCGCCACAGCTGGGCCGACACCGCGAGCCGCCACATCGGCTTCTACCGCTCCGTCAGCTGAAGCAGGTCCATCGGCTGAAGCAAGGCAGAACCCGCCGCGGCGCAAAGCTCGGCGACCCGGCAATCGGCCCACTCGCCGTCCAGGTGCTCAATACTTGACCTGCGAAGGTGTTGCGGCGGCGGGAGCCCTAGGATCGGCCCGTGGAGGGAACACAGGCACTCACGTGGCGAGCGCGCTCTACGACTGTGGGCGTCATCACGGTCGGGTTGGCCTTCGGGCTCGGATCTGCCGCGGGAGTGGGGGTCGTACACACTCCGGCTGCGGCCGTCAGGCACTGCGTGCCCGCGGGCCTGTCGCCCAGCTGCGAGATCCTGCTGGTCGTCAACGCCGATGGGACGATCAGCGTCAAGGGGAACGCGTCCGCCGGGCGGGGCGATGGCAAGGATGACACGTTGGTGGGGATCGTCAACGACTCGCGCCAGGCGGTTCACGCCGTCACCGTGACCGAGCCGGGATCGGGTCTGTCCGGGTTCGACGGGGGCGGGATCTGCGGCGGAGGCCACTCCTCTTGGACAGGCTCCGCTGACTGCCCTTACGGTCCGACCGGCTACGAAGGACCGGGGACTTCGTTCGTCACCGACCCGTCGCTGCCGGACTCGGCGCAGATCGAATTCGCCCACGGGCTCGCGCCTCGCCGGTCGGCGTACTTCTCTCTCAAGGGCGCCCTGACGTCGACGCACATGACGGCGGTTCAGGGCGCGTTGGACTTCACCGTCTCGGGCTTGCTTCCGGTGCAGGTGAGTTCGAGTCAGGATACGCACGCGACCTACCCGGACGCCGTCTGCTCGAGCAGTGAGTTCCATCAGTACGAGGGGGCTGCGACAGCGGTCGAGGCATACCTCGAGGAGGTGGACGCGCGTGACGCGGCCACGTTGCTTGAGCACTTCATCGAGGGTTCCGGAACTCCGGTGAACTTCCCGGCGGGCTCGACCTTGTCACAGCAGTTGCTGTCCAACTCTCAGTTCGTGGCGCTCAACTCTTCCGCGCAACACGCTCTGGCAGACGCCCTCAAGCTAGGCCAGAACACCGTGGTGCTCAGCCAACCGGCGCTCCAGCGGATCGCGCTGTACCTGCCCAACGATCTGAAGTACTCGTTCGGAGGCACTCAGGGCTTGACGGTCAGTGGGACCGGTCGCCTCGTCGACGGCCACTACACCGGCACGCTCACCTACACGATCCAGGACAGCTACGGCTTCTCGACGAACGACCACTTCGTCGGGAACGTCGGCGACGACATGCGGTACCTGCAAACGAACTGCGGGGCTCCGCAGACGGTCGGCGGCGCACGATGGTTCCCGGCCTCGGTCACGATC
>DASTAE010000005.1:0-6730 GCA_035712985.1 Actinospica sp. | reverse complement strand
GCCGTCCTGGCTCAGGCCGTACAGGAAGCCCTGGCCGACGCCGGTCATCGCGCCCTGCGTGCTCGCGAGGTTCACGGAGAGGGATTCGGTCGAGGCGCTGGCGGTGGACGGAACCGCCACCAGCGCGAAGGTCGCGGCCGTACCGAGCGCGAGCCAGGTTTTGATCTTGGATGATGCCACGTCACTTCTCCTTCGAAATGACTAGACGCGGTGCGGGGATGAACAGGGACGCCCCGGCCGAGGCGCGCTCTGTGAGTGTCGAATCGATTCGCTCAGCAAGGTAGGGGCGCCGGATCGGCTCTGTCAACGGTGCAGGAAGAATCGGCTCGCCGAGGGCGGCGATCAGCGGTCGGAAATCCGAATCGATTCGCAGGGCGGCGCGCGGGCGCCGGTTCGTGCGGGCGCCGGGCGGAGGGTCAGCCGCGGTCGCCGGCCGGGGCGCGCCCGACGCTGTCCCGCAGCGAGATGGGCGGGGAGAGCAGCAGGTGGGTGGGGGTGGCGGCGGGGTCGGCGATGTGCTCGACCAGAAGGCGCACGGCCTCCTCGCCCATCTCGGCGGCCGGGACGTCGGCGGAGGTCAGCGGCGGGTGGAATTCCTCGGCCCAGTGCTGCGCGGCGACGCCGATCAGTGAGAAGTCCCGCGGCACGTCCAGTCCGGCGCGTTGCAGGGCTCGCTGGAAGCCGGGCAGCGCGGCCTCGTTGACCGTCACGGCCGCGGTCGCCTCGGGGTGCTGCTCCAGGATCCGCGCCATGCAGGCGTCGCCGGCCGGGGCGTCGTCCCCGCAGGGGTATTCGACCCCGGACACGCCGCAGGAGGCGATCGCGTCCTGGAAGCCCTGGCGGGCGCGCAGGCCGGGTCCGTAGCCGCCGGCGATCATCTCCGCCGACCGGTTGATCAGGGCGATCGTCTGGTGGCCGAGGTCGGCGAGGTGGCGGACGCAGCGGGCGACCAGGCCCTGGTAGTCGACGTCGACCCACCAGGTGCCCTCGGGGTGCGCGGTGTGGCCGATCGTCACGAACGGCATGTTCGCCTTCTGCAGCCGGGCCACCCGCGGGTCGTCCAGTTTGATCTCCATCAGCAGCACGCCGTCCACCCGGCGTCCGTCGACGAGCCGGTTGAAGGAGTGCTCCTGCAGATCGCCGGTGGGGGAGAGCAGCACGTCCAGGTCGGCGTGGGCGGCCGCCTCGAGCACGCTGGCGACGAACTCGAGCTGCATGTACGTCAGCCGCCGGGAGGGGGGCGGGATGAACAGGCCGATCGTGCGGGTCCGGCCCTCCTTCAGGGCGCGGGCGGCCGCGTTCGGCCGGTAGTCGAGCTCGTCGATGACCCGCTGGATGCGCGCGCGGGTCTCCTCCGAGACGACCCGCTTGCCGCTCAGGGCGTACGAGACGGTGCTGCGCGAGACCCCGGCCCTCCGGGCGATCTCCCCGATGTTCATAGCGCTCCGTTCGCCGCCGGCCGGTCCGTCGTTCGCCGCCGCGCGGCGAATCGGTTCGAAAGACTTTAGCCACTTCGGCGGGCCGCGGCAACACGGATTGCCCCGGCGCTGCCCGGAGCCCGGCGAGCGGGGTCGCGAACGTTCCCGTCACGCTATTGACGCGCGGGCGGCGCCCGGTCTAATGTCTGGCGAACCGATTCGCGAACCGATTCGCTGAACATGGCGGACCGCGTTCGCGAGTGCCAAGCCCCGGGTGCGGGCTCCCCTCCACCAGTTCACCGACGAACTCAAGGATGCGCCGTGGAAACCACGACTACGCCGACGAACTCCGCTCGGCCACGCTCACGCCGCCGCGCCTATCGCGCCGCCGCTCTCCCGGTCGCCGCGCTGATGCTCGCGGCGGGAATGACAGCCTGCTCCACCTCCTCCTCGGGCTCCGGCTCGGGCTCCGGGACGGCCGCCGCCGGCGGCAAGAGCTTCACGATCTGGGACCCGTACCCCCAGTTCGACAACTCCTCCGCCTGGGTCACGCTGCTCGACTCGTGCGGCAGCCAGGCCGGCGTCACGGTCAAGCGCACCGCCTACGACACCACCGATCTGACGAGCAAGGTGCTGCTGGCCGCGCAGCAGGGCGTGGCGCCCGACGTGCTGATCCTGGACAACCCGGTGGTCTCCACGCTGGCCGAGGCTGGAGTGCTGACCGACACGACGCAGAACCACCTCGACACCTCGGCCGTGCAGCCGAACCTGCTGGGCGCCGGCGAGTTCCAGGGCAAGACGTACGGGGTGCCGATCGGCGCGAACACGCTGGCCCTGTACTACAACAAGAACATCCTGAAGGCCGCGGGCGTGGATCCGTCGACCATCACGGACTGGTCGACGCTCACGGCCGCGCTCGCGAAGGTGAAGGCGGCGGGCAAGACCGGCATCACGTTCTCGGCGATCGGCACCGAGGAGGGCAGCTTCCAGTTCGAGCCCTGGTTCTGGGGTTCCGGCGCGAATCTGACGAAGCTGGATTCGGCGCAGGGCGTCGCGGCCCTCGGCCTGTGGTCCGGCTGGCTCAAGGACGGCTACGCGCCGAACTCGGTGATCAACGACACCCAGACGACCAGTTGGCAGGAGTTCGCCGCCGGCAAGACCGCGTTCGCCGAGAACGGCACCTGGCAGCTGTCGAACGCGGCCAAGGCCGGTTTCCCGTACGGCATCATCCCGATCCCCGCCGAGAACGGCGGCGCCGCTCCGGTGCCCACCGGCGGCGAGTTCGTCACCCTGCCGCAGCAGTCCGACTCCTCGAGGTACGCGACCTCCGAGAAGCTGGTGTCCTGCCTGACCAACGCGGCCAACGCCTTCACCACCGACTCCACGCTCTCCTACGTCGCGGCCGCCGGCGCCGTGCAGGCCAAGCAGGTCGCCGCGAACCCGGCCCTGCAGGTGTGGGTGACGGCGGTGCACGCGGGTAAGGCGCGCACCGGCGACGACCTGGGCACGAACTATCCGAAGATCTCCCAGCAGCTGTGGACCGCCGTGCAGTCCGCGCTGACCGGCTCGGCCTCGCCGGCCTCCGCCCTGGGCACCGCGCAGTCCGCCGCGGCGTCGGCGACCGGCGGCAAGTAAGGCCTTGTCTCCGATGAGTACTTTGCGACAGTCGGCGAACCGGCTCGCGCAGACCCCGGCCGGGACGGCGTCCGCCGTCCCGGCCGCGGGCCGCGACCGGCGCCGCGAGAACAAGGCGGCGGCCCCGGCCCGCCGCGCCCGCTCCGGCCCGCGCGGCAGCCAGTGGGCCGCCTGGGGATTCCTCGCCCCGCTGACGATCTACCTGCTCGCGTTCTACGCGTATCCGCTCTACCGCAATCTCGACCTGAGCCTGCGGAACTACACGGTCTTCTCGTTCGTGCACGGCGGGGCGCCGTTCACCGGGTTCGCGAACTACACCGCCGTGATCCACGACCCGACGTTCGCTCCGGCGCTCGAGCACACGCTCGTGTTCACGCTCGTCTCGCTCGCCTTCCAGTTCGTGATCGGGTTGGCGCTGGCGGTGTTCTTCGCCCAGCACTTCCCGCTCTCCCCGGTCCTGCGCGCGCTGTTCCTGGTGCCGTGGCTGCTGCCGCTGATCGTCTCCGCCTCCACCTGGGCGTGGATGCTGGACTCCGGCTCCGGTGTGGTGAACTACGGGCTGCACCTGGTCGGGATCGGGCCGGTGAACTGGCTGACCGACCCGCATTGGGCGCTGCCCTCGGTGACGATCGCGAACATCTGGATCGGCGTGCCGTTCAACCTGGTGCTGCTCTACAGCGGCCTGCAGGCGATCCCGAAGGACCTCTACGAGGCGGCGGCGCTCGACGGCGCGAGTGCCTGGCAGCGCTTCCGCCGGGTGACCTGGCCGCTGCTGCGCCCGGTCTCCGCGATCACCCTGCTGCTCGGGCTCGTCTACACCCTCAAGGTGTTCGACATCATCTGGATCATGACGAAGGGCGGCCCGGTCGACGCCTCGACCACGTTCGCGACCTGGTCCTACCGGCTCGGATTCGGCAACCTGCTGCCCGCCTTCGGCCCCGGAGCCGCGGTCGGCAACCTGCTGGTCATCATGGCCCTGATCGCAGGGCTCGTCTACGTTCGGGTGCAGAGGAGGCAGGCGGCATGAGCAAGACCACGAAGAACCGGACCAAGACCGCCGTCGGCGTGTTCCTCACCGCGGTCATGCTGTTCCCGGTGTACTGGATGGTCAACGTCTCCTTCACCACGGACGCGAACCTGCGCAAGACCCCGCCGAACCTCATCCCGACGGGCGGCACCCTCGACGGCTACCGCGCCGTGCTCAGCCAGCAGCTGCCCTACCTCGGCAACAGCCTGATGATCGGGTTGCTCACCGTGGCGCTCACCCTGGTGATCGCCGCCCCGGCCGGGTACTCGCTGGCGAAACTGCGGCCGCGCGGCGGCGGCGTGCTCAGCTTCGCGCTGCTGATCGCCCAGATGATCCCCGGGATCATCATGGCGATGGGCTTCTACGCGATCCTGCTGTCCACCGGCTACATCAACACCATCCCGGGCCTCGTGCTCGCCGACTCGACCATCGCGGTCCCCTTCGCGGTGCTGATCTTCACCGCGTTCATGTCCGGCATCCCGGAGGAGATGCTCCAGGCGGCGCTGACCGACGGAGCCGGCCGGCTGCGCACCTTCTGGTCGATCGTGCTCCCGGTCAGCCGCAACGCCGTCGTCACCGTCTCGCTGTTCGCCTTCCTGTGGTCCTGGTCCGACTTCGTGTTCGCCTCCACCCTCGACTCCGGCGGCGGCAGGCAGCCGATCACCCTCGGCATGTACCACTACATCGGCAACAACAACCAGCAGTGGAACGCCATCATGGCCACCGCCGTCGTCGCCTCCGTTCCCGCGACGATCCTGCTGGTCATCGCCCAGAAATACGTCGCCGCCGGGGTCACCGCCGGCGCCGTCAAGGACTGAAAGACCACCATGCTCCCCACACAGCCAGCCGGCCCGCGCTTCGACATCCGCGAGATCCCGTTCAGCCACTACGGCTCCTGGATCGCGCTCTCCCCGGTCACCGCCAACGCTCGCCGCAGCGACGACGTGCACCTCGTCTCCCACCGACAGGGCATGCACCCCGTGCTGCGCCTGAACGTCGGGGCGGGCGTCCGCATCGAGGCGAGTCCGGCGCAGCTCAGCTGGGTCGGCGGCGACGGGCGCGTCGACGCGGCGTATGAGCGGCCTGACACCATCCGGCTGCGCGGCGAAGCACTCGGCCTGCGCATCGCGGCCGCGGCACCCGCGCTCACCCCGTTCTCCGGCAGCTACCTCTACCGCGACCCGGTCGACGGCGCCTTCGTGTTCACCAGCTACGAGACCGGGCGCCGCTACCGGGTCACGGTGCTGGCCGGCACCGCGTCCGTACTCGGCGACCAGGCGCTCGGCGAGGGCGAGCGCGCCCTGACGATCAGCGCGCCCGACGCCGCGTCACCGGTGTGGGAGATCGCCGTCGAGGAATACGAAGCGGCCAGGCCGACGTACCGGCCCTCGGAGTCCTTCGACGCGATACGGTCGCGCGCGGCGGCCGCGTTCACCGCGTTCGCCGACCGCATCGCCCCCTGGCGCGGCGAGCGGACCCCGGCAGCGGAACTCGCCGCCTACGTGCTGTGGTCGGCGACCGTGGGGCCGGCCGGATTCCTCGCGCGGCCCGCCGTGCTGATGTCCAAGCACTGGATGAACAAGGTGTGGAGCTGGGATCACTGCTTCAACGCCCTCGCCCTGGCCGACGGCGACCCCGAACTCGCCTGGCACCAGTTCCTGCTCCCGTTCGACCACCAGGACGCCGCCGGCGCGCTCCCGGACTCGGTCACGCACTCCGAAGTGCTCTACAACTATGTCAAGCCCCCGATCCACGGCTGGGCCGCCGCGCGGTTAAGCGACCGCGCCGAGCCGACCGGTGCCGAACTCCAGCACCTGTACACGGTCCTCGAGCGGTGGACCGAATACTGGCTGACCCGCCGCGCCCCCGGCTCGGCGCTCCCGCACTACCACCACGGCAACGACAGCGGCTGGGACAACGCCACCACCTTCGATCACGGCCGCCTCGTCGAGAGCGCCGACCTCACCGCCTTCCTCGTGCTGCAGACACGCCAGCTCGCGGCACTCGCCACCCGACTCGGCGAACCGGATCACGCGGGCTCCTGGAAGGCCCGCGGCGACGAACTGCTGCAGGCGATGCTCGACGGACTGTGGGCCGGCGACCGCTTCGTGGCCCGGACCGTCGAAACCGGCGACCGGCACACGAGCCGCAGCCTGCTCGACCTGATGCCGATCATCCTCGGCGAGCATCTGCCCACCGAAGTGCACACTGCGCTGGCGGAACGCATCGCACGGCACCTGACCGACCACGGGCCGGCCACCGAACGCACCGACTCCGCGCACTACGAGAGCGACGGCTACTGGCGCGGCCCCATCTGGGCGCCGTCCACCGTCCTGATCGAGGACGGACTGCGCCGCGCAGGCCACACCGAACTCGCCGACACCATCAGCGAGCGCTTCCGCCGCCTGTGCGAAACCTCCGGCTTCGCCGAGAACTTCGACGCCCTGACCGGCGCCGGCCTGCGCGACCGCGCCTACACCTGGACGGCCAGCGCCTACCTGATCCTCGCCCGCGCCGCCGAAACGCGCCGCTGACGACCCTCGTGGCCGCCCGCTCACGGAGCGGGCGGCCACGAGGCTGTCGCGCCGTCTTCGCCGAGATCCCAGCCGGCTGGACCGCGGCGCACGGCCCCCGCCCCGCGCCAGGAATG
>DASTAE010000004.1:0-6266 GCA_035712985.1 Actinospica sp. | reverse complement strand
GAGGTTCACCAGCGCGTCCTCGACCGCGCCCTTGTCGGTCTCGACCGCGACCACCTCGCCCTCGGCGCCGACCGCCTCGGCCAGCCCGGCGGCGAACAGGCCCACGCCGCAGTAGAGGTCCATCGCGGTGTCGCCGGGCCGGGCGTCCACGGCCGCCAGGACGGCCTCGCTGAGCACGTCGGCCGCCGCCGGGTGCACCTGCCAGAAACCGGATCCGCTGACCTTCCAGGTGCGCCCCGCGGCCACCTCGCGCACCTGCGCGCGGCCGTGCACCCGCGCCGCCGCGCCCTCGCGGTCCCCGCGCAGCACCGAGACCGGCACGTCCATCTCGACGATCGGCATGTGGCCGTGCGGCTTCGGCAGCGGCGTCACGACCACGGCCCGGTCCGAGGAGCCGCTCGCGGCGATGACCTCGACGCTCGCGACGCCCGGCCACACGCGCTGCTCGGCGCCGACCTCCTCGACGCCGTCCGAGGCGATCGCGCAGGTCTCCACCGGGACCACGTCGTGCGAGCGGCTCTTGCGCAGCCCCAGGCGCCCCTCCCCGTCCACGGCGAACTGCACGCGGGTGCGCCAGCCGAGCCCGTCCGGCGTGCCCGGCGCCTCCTCGACCACGACCTCGCGCTCGATCCCGGCGAGCCGGCGCAGCTGCTCCTCGACGACCGCGGCCTTGAGCCTGCGCTGCGCCTCGGGCGTCGCGTGCTGCCAGTCGCAGCCGCCGCACTTGCCGGGGCCCGCGTACCAGCAGGGCGCCTCGACGCGGTCCGGCGAGGCCTGCAGGACCTCCACGGCGTCGGCGCGCAGATAGCGGTCGCCGTCCTCGCCCTCGGTCACCAGGGCCACCACGCGCTCGCCGGGCAGCGCGTGCCGGACGAAGATCGCGCGGCCCTCGTGGCGGCCGACGCAGAAGCCGCCGTGCGCCACCCGCTCCACGGTCACCTCGAAGCGTTCGCCGACGAGGGAACGCCCGGACTCGGCACGGGCGGCGGAACGGGGGGAGGAAGTGCGCGGCACGGCGGTTGTCGTTTCTGTCGCAAGGGGATCGGACACTCAAGGGTAGGCCGTCCGCCGCCGCACCCGCACAGACAGGAGCAACGGGCGGATGATAGACACGACACCGTGAGCCGGGCGTGCGCCCCCTCACCCGCCCGAGCGACACACCGACGAGGAGACCCGGTAACTGTGCATATCGTGATCATGGGCTGCGGCCGCGTGGGGTCCACGCTGGCCCTGAGCATGGAGGAACTGGGGCACAGCGCCGCCGTGATCGATCAGGATCCGCAGGCCTTCCGCCGCCTCGGCGGGACCTTCCGCGGCCGCCGGGTCACCGGGACCGGATTCGACCGGGACACCCTCATCGCCGCCGGCATCGAGGGGGCCGGCGGCTTCGCCGCCGTCTCCAGCGGCGACAACTCCAACATCATCGCGGCCCGGGTGGCGCGCGAGACCTTCGGCGTGGAGAACGTCTGCGCCCGGATCTACGACCCGCGCCGCGCCGAGATCTATGAGCGGCTCGGCATCCCCACGGTGGCCACCGTGCGCTGGACCGCGGACCAGATGCTGCGCCGGCTGCTGCCCGGCGGCTCCGAGGAGCACTGGCGCGACCCCTCCGGCGCGGTCGCCGTCGTCGAGGTGCACGTGGCCCCGGCGTGGGTGGGCCAGCGGGTGAGCCGGCTCGAGGCCGTCTCCGGCACGCGCGTGGCGATGCTCACGCGCCTCGGCAAGGGCCTGCTGCCCGACCACGACACCGTGCTGCAGGAGGGCGACCTGGTGCACGTGGCGCTGCGCACCGCCGAGCAGCCGCAGGTTGAGGAGATCTTCGCGAAGGGACCGGAGCACTGATGCGCGTCGCGATCGCCGGAGCCGGCAACGTCGGCCGCTCCATCGCCGTGGAACTGCTGGAGAACGGCCACGAGGTGCTGCTCGTGGACAAGGAGCCGCACCGCATCGCCGTGGACGAGCTGCCGCGCGCCGAGTGGCTGCTGGCCGACGCCTGCGAGATCGCGTCGCTGGACGAGGCCGGGCTGCAGCGCTGCAACGTGGTCATCGCCGCGACCGGCGACGACAAGGCCAACCTGGTCGTCTCGCTGCTGGCGAAGACCGAGTACGGGGTGCCGCGCGTGGTGGCCCGGGTGAACCACCCGAAGAACGAGTGGCTGTTCAACGAGGCCTGGGGCGTGGACGTCGCGGTCTCCACGCCGCGCCTGATGTCCGCGCTGGTCGAGGAGGCCGTCTCGGTCGGCGACCTGGTCCGGGTGCTGCGCTTCAGCCAGGGCGACGCGAACCTGGTCGAGCTGACCCTGCCGGCCGACGCGCCGCTGGTCGGCACCACCATCGGCGGCGTGGAGTGGCCGGAGGACACCGCGCTGGTCGCGGTCCTGCGCGGCGGCCGCGTCGTGGTCCCGACCCCGGAGGACCCGCTGGAGGGCGGCGACGAGCTGCTCTTCGTCGCGGCCCCCGACCGCGAGCAGCAGCTCGAGGATCTGCTGAACCGCTAGGCGGATCGGCCTTCGCCGCCGGGCGCGCTCTCGTCGCGCCCGGCGGCCTCGGTCCCGGTCTCGACCTCGGGCAGCGGGGCCTTGCGGATGACCTGCCAGCAGCAGTAGGCGACGGCGAGGTAGAGCGGGTAGCCGAGGATGATCTTGGCGACGCCGAGCGCGTCCACCTGGCCTGAAAGATACAGCGGCACCTCGACGCAGACCCGCAGCACGAACAAGCCCGCGAGCATCCAGGTGGCGATCGTGAAGGCGCGCAGCCGGGCCGGGTGCGCGCGCCAGGCCATCATCTCGCCGGTCACCGGGCCGAGCACGACGCCGACGACGGGCCAGCGCAGCAGCGCGCTGCCGGAGAACAGGATCGCCTCGCCGATGTTGAGCAGCACGCCCGGCAGGTAGAAGCCCTTGGCCTGCCCGGAGAAGTGCGCCACGGCCGCGCAGACCAGGACGCCGAACAGGCCGCCGAGCGCGTGCTGCAGGGTGTCCCGCCTGACCAGCCGCACCACGCTGAGCACCGCGGCCACCGCGACCGCGGACCAGATCGCGCCGGTCAGGTTGCGGGTGATCCCGTAGACGACGATGAACAGCACGCTGGGCAGGCCGACCTCGGCGAGCCCGCGCCGGCCGCCGAAAGCGGCGAACACGGACGCCTCGTACGCGGCCAGGCGCTCCTCGTGCGACGGCGACTGACCCTCAGAGTTCTGACCCGGCGTCACGGCGGCGGCTTCGGCAGACATGTCAGGCATGCTACCCGGCGCGGCTGAGCTTGTCGGGGGTTCGGCGCACCAATCGGCGGCGTACCGCCTGCGCGGGTGGCGCCCCGAACCCCGGCCTCGGCCGCTAGCGGATCTCGGTGATCTCCGGCCCGCGCTCGAAGGGGTTGAGCTCCCCGCCCCCGCTGTACGGCGAGGCCGGCGGCGCCGGGGTGCCCGCGGCGGCGGCCGGGTCGCTGGGCCTGGCCTGCGGGGGCAGCCGCAGCGGGATCGGGTCGCGCGGGGCCATCGCCTGGGTGCCGCGCACCACGACCACGTCGCGGAAGACCTGCTCGACCACGGCGGCGGCCTGCGGCTGCACCGCGGCCTGCCCGGAGATGACGGCGCGCAGGAACCAGCGCGGCCCGTCGGCGCCGAGGAAGCGCACCACCTGGACGCCCTGGCTGCCGTCCGGCAGCCGGACCGGGACCCGGGCGCGCAGCTCGGGGCCGAAGGCGCCGATGCCCTTGTCGATCACGCCGCCCTGCTTGGTCACCTCGGCCGAGATCTCGTCGCGCACCTCGGACCAGATGCCCTCGCTGCGCGGCGCGGCGAAGCCCTGCAGCTGGATCGCGCTCTGCCCGAGCACCACGGTGATCGCCATCACCTGCTGCTGCTCGGAGACCTCGAGGCGCACCTCCATGCCGGGCACCGCCGGCACCAGCAGCCCGCCGAGATCCACCCGCCCTTCGAAGGGCTTGTCGACCTCGGTCTCGTCCCAGGGGCCGTTCTTGCGCTCCTCCGGGGCCTCGGCCGTCTTGCGTGGGGCCGCGTCGTCCTTCGGCTCCTGTCCGAGTTCCTCCTCGGACTCCAGCTCGGCATCCTCGGCCGCGCGGCCTCGCCGTCGGAACATCGCTCTACTCTCCCCATCCGTGATTCGCCACAGGCGGACTATAACCCGCCTGACGCGGTTTACCCTTCCCGGCCGAGCGCCCGGGCTACCGCCCGGTGGAGCCGTGGCCCCCGTCCCCGCGCTCGCTGTCCGGCAGTTCGGCGACCTCCGTGAACCGGGCCCGCTCGACCCGCTGGAAGACCAGCTGGGCCACCCGGTCCCCGCGCCGGAAGCTGACCGGGTCCTTCGGGTCCAGATTGATCACGATGATCTTGATCTCGCCGCGGTAGCCCGCGTCGATGGTGCCCGGCGTGTTCACCAGCGACACCCCGTAGCGCGCGGCGAGGCCGGAACGCGGATGCACGAAGGCCGCGTAGCCCTCCGGCATGGCGATCGCGATCCCGGTCGGCAGCACGGCGCGCTCCCCCGGCGCGAGCTCGGCGTCCACCGCGGTCCGCAGGTCGGCCCCGGCGTCGCCCGGCAGGGCGTACGAGGGCGGGGGGATCTCCGGATCGAGCCGCCGGATCAGGACGTCGACCGGCTCGACTGCGGGCTGCGCGGTTTCCACACCGCGCACCCTATCCCGTACGCACGTGCCGGGACGGCGGATCAGGGGTTGAGTTCGAACGCTTTGAGCGAACGGAAGGTCTGCGGGTCGTCCAGCACGGCCTGGACCTCCTCGGCCCGGCCGTTGCTGGTGAAGTGCTCGAGGCGCACCGCGACGAAGAGCGCGGCGGCCCGGGCCACGAGCTGCCCGTCCGGGCTGTCGAGCCGCGCCTCGGCGCGGTGGTAGATCTTGCGCCCGGCCTGGCCGACGCACCAGCCGCGGAAGTGCACCACGCGGCCGACCGGCACCGGCTTGAGGTAGTCGGTCTCCAGGCGCCCGGTCACCGCGGGGACCCGCAGCATCCAGTTCACCGAGCCCATGACCTCGTCGAACGCGGTGGCCAGCAGCCCGCCGTGGATCAGCCCCGGCGCGCCCTGGTGGCCCGCGGTCACCTCGAACTTGGCGGTGACCGCCACGCCCTCGGCCGCCTCGGCGTGCAGGTGCAGCCCCTGCGGATGGTCCCCGCCGCAGCCGAAGCAGTGCGGATAGTGCGTGCCGAGCCCCTCGCCGGGCTGCGGGGCGTCGGGGTGACGCTCGGGCAGGACGGCGTCTGCGGGCGGTTCCGTGGGGCCGCGGTAAGCGGCGCGCGCGTCCTGGGCGTCGTTCATGGCCCGCATATTACTCACGGGTAACTCTGAAAAGCCAGCCACCCCTGCGCAAGGCTCAGCATCCGTGTGTGAGGCTAGGGCGCATGACTTCCGCCGAATCGCCCGCCTACCGCGAGCAGCTGCGCGCCCCCGCGTCCTGGTACCTCATCGGATTCCTCTTCGGCGTCGCGCTGGCCTGCATCTTCCTCTGGTTCGGCCCCTGGCAGTCGCTCGCCGGACTGGTCGGCGGCACGCTGCTGTCGGCCTACGTCGTGGCCGCGTACGGACGCGTCGGCATCGAGCTCACGGCTGAAACCCTCAAGGCGGGGCCGGCGACGCTGCCGCTCTCCGCCCTCGGCGAGGCCAGCGCCCTGTCGGCCGAGAAGGCCAGGGCGCTGCGGATGCACGAGGCGGATCCCCGCGCCTTCATGCTGCTGCGCAGCTACGTGAAGACCGCGGTGCGGGTCGAAGTGGTCGACCCGCAGGATCCGCACCCTTACCTGTACCTGTCCTCTCGGCATCCCGAGAGGTTCGCCGCCGCGTTCGCGAGGGCGAACGCGGCAGCCGGCAGCTGAGCAGCCCGAACGTGGCTCACGCGCAATCCCGGCAGACTGGCATACCGTCGCGCTCGAAGGCGAGCTGCGACTGGTGGTGCACCAGGAAGCAACGGGAGCAGGTGAACTCGTCGGCCTGCCGGGGCAGGACGCGGACGCTCAGCTCCTCATTCGACAGGTCGGCGCCCGGAAGCTCGAGCGACTCGTTGTCGCCCTCCTCCAGGTCGACCACGGCGGCGGTCTTGTCGACCCGCCGTGCCTTGAGCTCCTCCAGGGAGTCCTCGTTGAGTTCGTCGTCGGTCTTGCGCGGCGTGTCGTAATCGGTAGCCATCTTTCCTTCTCCCCCTTCAGGCGGTTCTCTCGTTCTGGGCACGTAACGTTTCGGGAGCCGGACTTGTGCCCGATCCGAGGCGCAGATTTTGCCGTACTTCAAGGGGTG
>DASTAE010000003.1:0-7275 GCA_035712985.1 Actinospica sp. | reverse complement strand
GGCCCGGCGAGCACGTCCGCGTGTTCCCGCTGAGCAACTGGACCGAGCTCGACGTCTGGCAGTACATCCAGCAGGAGAAGATCGAGCTTCCGGAGATCTACTTCGCGCACGAGCGCGAGGTGTTCCAGCGCGCCGGAATGTGGCTCACGCCCGGCGAGTGGGGCGGACCGAAGGGCGACGAGACGCTGGAGCTGCGCAGCGTGCGCTACCGGACCGTCGGCGACATGTCCTGCACCGGCGCCGTCGACTCCACCGCAGTCACGCTGCAGTCGATCATCACTGAGATCGCGGCGTCCACGCTCACCGAGCGCGGCGCGACGCGGGCCGACGACAAGCTCTCCGAAGCCGCCATGGAAGACCGCAAGCGCGAGGGGTACTTCTAAAGATGACCGCCATCCACGAACCGCCCCTGGAGACCCCGACCGGCACGCTGCTGCGGCTGGCCACGGCGGGCTCCGTCGACGACGGCAAGTCCACCCTCGTCGGCCGGCTGCTGCACGACACCAAGCAGGTCTTCGCCGACCAGCTCGACGCCGTGGAGCGGGTCTCCCGCGAGCGCGGCCTCGACGGCGCCGACCTCGCGCTGCTCACCGACGGCCTGCGCGCCGAGCGGGAGCAGGGCATCACGATCGACGTCGCCTACCGCTACTTCGCGACCCCGAAGCGCCGCTTCATCCTGGCCGACACCCCCGGGCACGTGCAGTACACCCGGAACATGGTCACCGGCGCCTCGACCGCGCAGCTGGCCGTCGTGCTCGTGGACGCGCGGCACGGCGTGGTCGAGCAGACCCGGCGGCACGCGGCCGTCGCGGCGCTGCTGAAGGTGCCGCACGTCGTCCTGGCCGTGAACAAGATGGACCTGGTGGACTACCAGGAGTCGGTGTTCGCGCCGATCGCCGACGAGTTCGCCGCCTACACCCGCGAGCTCGGCGTGCCGGACGTGACCGCGATCCCGATCTCGGCGCTGGCCGGCGACAACGTCGTGGACCCCTCGAACCACATGGACTGGTACGCGGGGCCGACGCTGCTCGAGCACCTGGAGAGCGTGGACGTGGACCACGACCCGCAGTTCTGCGCGGCGCGGTTCCCGGTCCAGTACGTGTTGCGGCCGCAGAGCGCCGAGTTCCGCGACTACCGCGGCTACGCGGGCCAGGTCACCGCGGGCGCCTTCCGTCCGGGCGACGAGGTGCTGGTGCTGCCCTCGGGCAAGCGCACCTCGATCGCCGGGATCGACCGGCTCGGCGACGAGGACGTGGACGTGGCCTACGCGCCGCAGTCGGTGACCCTCCGGCTCGCGGACGACGTGGACGTCTCCCGCGGCGACGTGATCGTCGCGGCGGACCGGGCCCCGGAGGTCACCCAGGACGTCACGGCCACCGTCTGCCACATCGCGGACCGGCCGCTGCGCGCCGGCGACCGGGTGCTGCTGCGGCACGGCACCTCGACGGTGAAGGCGATCGTGCGCTCGCTGGACTCCACGCTGAACCTGGAGACGCTGCACCGCGACCGCGGGCCCGAGGCGCTGCACGCCAACGACATCGGCCAGGTCACGCTGCGCACCGCGGCCCCGCTGCCGCTGGACGACTACGCCGACCACCGGCGCACCGGCTCCTTCCTGCTGATCGACGACTCCGACGGGACGACGTTGACCGCTGGCATGGTGGGCGTGCCGCTGGGCTCGGAGGATCAGTAACGACTATGTCAGTGTTCGATTTCATCTTGGCCGGGATATCCGGCGCGATCGAGCCGAGGAGCACGGGTCGGCTGAACGGGTGTACCAACCGTTCTGAGGCCGAATCACAGCAAAAGCTCTTCCCGACCTTCGACTCGACGCGAGGATTTTCATGCCCAGAACCGGAAAGTTCCCCTTAGCACTGCGCACTGCCTCCGCTCTCGCCGTCGGCGCGCTGACTCTCGCGGTCACCAGCGCCTGCGCGCACGCGACCGCGGGAACCACGAGCAATGCAGCAGCCGGCGCATCCGGAACCTCCTCCGGCACCCCGGCCTCGGCCCTGCGCCTCGGCTACTTCGCCAACGTCACCCACTCCAGCGCGATCGCCGAGGTCGCCAACGGAACGCTCGCCAAGGACCTCGGCTCCACGACGCTCAGCACCACGATCTTCAACGCGGGCCCGGCCGAGATGACGGCCCTGCTCTCCGGCCAGTTGGACGCCGCGTACGTCGGGCCGTCCTCCGCGCTCTCGGCCTGGACCAAGTCGAACAAGCAGGGCCTGACGATCGTCGCGGGCGCCGAGACCGGCGGCGCCGAGCTCGTCGTGAACTCCTCGATCACCACCGCCGCGCAGCTCAAGGGCACCACGCTCGCGGACCCGCAGCTCGGCAACACGCAGGACGTGGCGCTGCGGTACTGGCTCAAGACGCAGGGCTACGCGACGACGCTGCAGGGCGGCGGCGACGTGAGCATCCAGCCGGAGGCCAACGCGACCACGCTCAGCCTGTTCGAGCAGGGCAAGATCCAGGGCGCCTGGGTGCCCGAGCCCTGGGCCTCGCGGCTCGTGGTCGAGGGCAAGGGCCACGTGCTGGTGGACGAGAAGTCGCTGTGGCCGAGCGGCCAGTTCGCGACGACGAACCTGGTGGTGAACACCGCGTACCTGCAGGCGCACCCGCAGACCGTGGCCGAGCTGCTGGACGCGCAGATCGCCACCAACAAGTGGATCCTGGCCAACCCGGCCGCCGCGCAGACCCTGATCAGCGGCGCGATCAAGAAGCTGTCCGGCTCCACGATCAAGCCGGCCGAGATCGAGCGCTCCTGGACCGAGGAGTCGGTGACCGACGACCCGCTGGTCTCCTCGCTGCAGACCTCGCTCTCGCACGCCGTGTCCGACGGGCTGCTGAAGCAGACCTCGCTCACCGGGATCTTCGACCTGGCGCTGCTCAACCAGGAGCTGGCCAAGGCCGGGGAATCCGCCGTCCCCACCTCGTGATCGACCGACCTCGGAGATAAGGACGCTGCTATGACTGTGACCGCGACCGTGGGCGCCGAGGTCGGAGCGGCCGACGCGGCCGTCCGGCTGACCGGCGTGACCAAGTCCTTCGGCAAGGGCGGCGTGCCGGTGCTGGACGGGATCGACCTGTCCGTCGCGCCCGGCGAGTTCGTCTGCCTGCTCGGCGCCTCCGGCTGCGGCAAGTCGACGCTGCTGAACCTGATCGCGGGCCTGGACCCGGCCAGCTCGGGCACCATCGAGCTGCCGGGGAAGGGCGCGCGCCCGGGGCACGCGGCCCTGATGTTCCAGGAGTCCGCGCTCTTCCCGTGGCTGACCGCGGGACGCAACGTGGAGCTGGCGCTGAAGCTGCGCGGCGTGCGCGACCGCGCCGAGCGGCGCGCGGAGGCGCAGCGGCTGCTCGGCCTGGTCCGGCTCGGCTCCGCGTACGACAAGCGGGTGCACGAGCTGTCCGGCGGCATGCGGCAGCGGGTCGCGCTGGCCCGCTCGCTGGCCCAGCAGGCCGACGTGCTGCTGATGGACGAGCCCTTCGCCGCGCTGGACGCGATCACCCGCGACGTGCTGCACGAGGAGCTGGTCAAGCTCTGGTCGGAGACCGGCCTCACCGTCGTCTTCGTGACGCACAACGTGCGCGAGGCGGCCCGCCTGGGCCAGCGCATCATCCTGCTCTCCTCCCGGCCGGGCCGGATCGCCAAGGAGTGGCGGGTGAAGATCGCGCAGCCGCGCCGGATCGAGGACGCCGACGTGACCGCGCTGACCCGGGAGATCACCGCCGAGCTGCACAAGGAGATCAGCCGCCATGGCAACTGACACCGCGCAAGCGCTGACCCCCGAGCCCGAGGCCGAGTTCACCTCGCTCGAGGCGGGCCTGGACGCGCTGGAGTCCCCGGCCGAGACCCGCAAGCCCTGGTGGCGCCGGGTGCTGCTGGCCAAGATCCTGCCGCCGGTGGTCGCGGTGGTGGCGCTGCTGCTGATCTGGGACCTGCTGGTGGTCCTGCAGATCAAGCCGGCCTACGTGCTGCCCGGCCCGGGCGACGTCTGGGACGCTCTGACCTCGCAGTGGGGCACCTACCAGATGACCCAGGCGATCTGGGACTCCGTCTCCCGCGGCGTCTTCGGCTTCGCCATCTCGGTGGTCGTCGGCACGGTGCTCGGCATGTCGATCGCGCGCAACCCGTGGCTGCGCGCGGCGATCCAGCCGATCCTGTCCGGCCTGCAGTCGCTGCCGTCCGTGGCCTGGGTGCCGATCGGCATCATGTGGTTCGGCATCACCAGCGGCACGATCTACACCGTGGTGCTGCTCGGCGCGATCCCGTCCGTGACCATCGGCCTGATCGACGGCATCGACCAGATCCCGCCGATCTACACCCGGGTCGGCCGCAACCTCGGCGCGCGCGGCCTCGCGGCGGCGCGGCACGTGCTGTTCCCCGCCGTGCTGCCGGGCTACGTCAGCGGCCTGAAGCAGGGCTGGGCCTTCTCCTGGCGCTCGCTGATGGCTGCAGAGCTGATCGCCGTCTCCCCGCACCTCGGCCCGGGCGTGGGCCAGGCGATGGCGGAGGCCGGCGACCAGACCGACATGGCGATGGCCTTCGGCGTGCTGATCATCATCCTGGTCATCGGCATCGGCATCAACGCGGTCTTCTTCGCGCCGATCGAGCGGCGCCTGCTGCGCAGCAGAGGACTGGCCCGCGCGTGAAACTGCTCCTCGTCGCCCACGGCTCCAGGGATCCGCGCTACGCGGCGTCCTTCGAGCACCTGTGCGGCGAACTGCGCGCGCTCGGGCATTCCGCGCGCGTCGGCCACCTCGGGCTCTGCGCGCCCGACGTGGTCGAGGCGGCGCGGCTGCTGGCGCGCGAGGGCGGCTCGGAGCCGATGGTCGCGGTGCCGATGTTCCTGAACCACGGCTACCACGTGGCGCACGACGTGCCGGAGGCGGTCGCGGCCGCGCGGGCGGCCCTCGGCGGGCACGAGAGCATCGCGGCCGCCGAGCCGCTGGGGCCCGATGCGCTGCTCGTCGAGGCGATGGAGTCCCGGCTGCGGGAGCTCGGCGTGTGGCCCGGGGATCCGGACACCGCGGTGATCCTGGCGTCCGCCGGTACCTCGGACCCGGCGGCGCGCGGCGTGCTCGAGGCGGTGGCGGGCGACTGGGCGCGCACCGGCTGGCACAGTGTCAGCCCCGCCTACGCGGGGGCCGCGGCACCCGACGCGGCCCGGGCGGTCGCCGAGGCCCGCGCGGCGGGTGCGCGGGACGTCGTGATCGCAAGCTGCTTCCTCGCTCCCGGACTGCTGGCCGACCGGGTCGCGGCCGGGGCCCCGGGTATCCCGATGGCCGCCCCGTTCGCCACCCCGTGCGACGTGGATCCGGCGCTGCTCCGGCTGGTGCTCCAGCGGGCCGGCGCCGTGCTGACTGCTGCTCGGAACGCGCGCAAGCACGGAGGGCGCCCCCGCGCCGGAATCCGGAGCGGAAGCGCCCTGCGACGCTGATACGGCGGACCTACTGCTTGGTCACGTCCACGCCGTAGGCCGGCGGCATGTTGGTGTAGTCCCAGCCCAGGGTGGTGGCCACCTGCGGCGGGGCCCAGCCGAGGCCGAGGACGTAGATCGGGAGGCCGTGAACCGCGGCCATGGTGGCCTCGCCGGCGCCCATGCCGACGTTGCCCAGGCCGGCCGACCAGCCCTGCATGTCGGCGCTCAGCGGCGGCTGGCTCTGCGTCGGGGCCTCGTCGGCCAGCGCGGCGGCCGGGGCGGCGATCGGCAGGGCCACCGCGGCGGCGGCGGCCAGGCCCAGCATCTTCTTGTTCATGGTTACTCCCTCTGTCGCGGAACGCGTCTGCGAGGGACAACGACGCTCCAAGATCGGGGTTGCTTCTCTCGACCCGATCGGCGGATTCCCGCGATCATGTGGCAGTAACAGGTGGAATCATCCGACAGCGGATCAGGATGCGAGCACCCGGGCCCGCTCCTCGGCCACGTCGAAGTCGCCCGCCGGGTACTGCGGATCGATCGACTCCAGCGCCTCGACCAGCAGGCGCAGCACCGCGTAGTTCCGGTACCACTTGTGGTCGGCCGGGATCACGTTCCACGGCGCGGCCTCGGTGCCGCAGCGCTCGAGCGCGATCCGGTAGGCGTCCTGGAAGTCCGGCCACAGCAGCCGGTCGTCCACGTCGGTGGGGCTGTACTTCCAGTGCTTGGCCGGGTTCTCCAGGCGGGCCAGCAGCCGCTCGCGCTGGGTCTCGGGCGAGATGTGCAGGAAGCACTTGACGACCACGGCGCCGTCGTCGACGAGGGACTGCTCGAAGCGGTTGATCGAGCCGTAGCGGCGGCCGATGTGCATCGGCAGGGCGAGCTTGCGCACCTTGGCGACGAGCACGTCCTCGTACTGCGAGCGGTCGAAGATGCCGATCTGGCCGGCGTCCGGGGCGTTGTTGCGGATCCGCCACAGGAAGTCGTGCTCGCGCTCCTCGGCGGTGGGCGCCTTGAACGCCTTGATCCGGGTGCCGTTCGGGTCGAGCAGGCCGACGACGTGGCGCACCGTGCCGCCCTTGCCCGAGGTGTCCATGCCCTGCAGCACGAGCAGCACGCGGCGCTTCGAGTCGCCGCCGGCGGCGGCCGCGTAGAGCCGCTCCTGGAGTTCGGCCACCCGGGCGGCGAGCGCGGGCAGTTGGGCCTCGGCCTGGGCGCGGTTCTCGACGCCGGGCGTGGCGCGGGTGTCGATGGCGGTGAGGTCCACAGGGGCGCCGGGCTTGAGGCGCAGCAGGTCGGTCAGGCCGGTCTCGGGTATGTCGCCGCTGACGGCGGCGGCCTCGGCGGCGACGATCTGCGCCGCGACCTGCTCGACGAGCTGCTTGGCCTCCTCGGGCGCCAGCTCGGCGTCCTCGGCCTTCAGCACGGCCTTCGCGGTCGCCTTGGCGGCCTTGTAGTCCTCCTGGGCGCGCCGGGCCTCGGCCTCGAGCTCCTTGGCCTTCTTGGCGGCGGACTTGGCGGTGGCCTTGGTCGCCTCGACCGCCTTGTCGGCCTTGGCGCGGACGGCCTTGGTCAGCTCCTTGGTCCGCTGCCGCTCGGTGTGCTCGGCCTTCTCGGTCTTCGGGGCGGCCTTCGCCTTGGCCGGCCGCTTGGACTTCTTCTCCTGCTTGCCCTGCTTCTGCGCCATGAGCGGATTCTCGCATGCCAACGCTGAGAACGCACCACCGGGTCGTATTCGATTTACCTGAAATGAGAGTCAGGTTTACCGCTTGTTCACCAAGGGTTTTCAGCCCTCGGCGACGAGCGCCGCACCGGCCTTCGTCAGCGAGATCAGCCGGCTGACGGCCCG
>DASTAE010000002.1:0-26605 GCA_035712985.1 Actinospica sp. | reverse complement strand
AGTCCCGGCGATAAGCATTTATATAAGCCGTCCGAGGGACCTGACGCCCCGTCTTTCCGGAACACCGGAAATCCGATGGCATGATCCGTTGGCATGTCGGGTCTACGCAAAGCGCTGCAGGGTACGGCCTCCATCACCGGCGAGCTGCTGATCACGCTCGGGCTGCTGGTCGGGCTGTATATCCTCTACCTGCTGTTCTGGACGGGCGTCGTGGCCCGGTCCGAGGCGCGCGCGGACCTGTGCACGCTGCACCGCGAGTGGGCGGCGTCGGTGAGCGTCGAGCCGCGGCAGGCGCAGCCCTTCGCGACGATCCAGATCCCGCAGATCCGCAATCCCGAGGTCTGGCCGGTGCTGGACGGCACCGCGCAGGCGGAGCTGAGCCAGGGCGTCGGCTGGTACCCGATGAGCGCGCTGCCCGGGCAGAGCGGCAACTTCGCCGTGGCCGCGCACCGGCGGACCTGGGGCGACATGTTCCGCTACCTCAACGAGGTCAAGACCGGCGACACCGTGGTCGTGCAGGACGGGAACACCACCTACACCTACCGCGTCATCGAGGACCCGGTCTACGTCGCGGCCGGCCAGGGCGACGTGCTCGACCGGATCCCCGGGCACTCGGGCCTGACGAAGCCGGGCCGCTACATCACCCTGACGACCTGCGACCCGGTCTACGACGCCTGGCGCCGGCTGATCGTGTTCGGCGTGCTGGAGTCGCAGCAGACCGTGCAGCAGACCGCCAAGACCTGCTGACGCCCGGTCGGCCGCGCCCTCCGGCTCATCCCGCGGAGCTCGTCGCGCCGCCGACCAGCGCGCCGCCGAGCGCCTTGCTCACCTGCTGCGCGTAGGCGGCGTCGTCCGGGACGACCACGACCCAGTTCGAGCCGAGCACGGCCCGCTGGTTCGTGCCGCCGATCAGCAGGCCGGAGACCTGCGAGGACGTCATCGTGTCCGCGTAGACCTGCGCGTCGGTGTGGTTGTCGAACACGACCGCGGTGACCGGCGTGCCCGACTTCGATATCGAGCACGCGGACGCGCTCTGCAGGCCCGGCGCCTTGATGTTCGTATCGCCGCTGTCGGAGATCGCGGCGCACGGATGGCCCGCCGTCTTCAGGGCGCTGACCACGTCCGAGCTCGTGGTGTAGCTCGCGCCCGCGCTCGACGAGGAGGCGGCCGAGGACCCGGGCCCCGGCTGGGCCTGCGTCGATGAGCCCGTGCAGGCGGTGAGGGTGAGAACCGCGGCGGCGATGGCGCACGCCGCGGCACTGCGGGTGGGTGTCGAACGCATCAGGCCTCCCGAATTTCCCAGAAGCGGTTCGCCCGCCCGACAGTACTCGCGGGTAACTTCGCTGGGAAGGACCAATCGGAAATGCGTGCGCCCACGGCGGCGCGGATCCTGGCGCTATGACGATCGCGAACGAGAAGCGGACCGGGAACGACGACGTGAGCGCGGGCGACGGCTCGGGGGTCTGGGCCGACATCAAGGACGCCGTCTCGCCGCGCTCCTTCTTCCTGGTCCTCGCGACGGTCGCGCTCGGCGTCGGGTTCGTGCTCTCCTACGTCGGCGCGCTGCACGATCCGCAGCTGCGCAACCTTCCGGTCGCGGTCGCCTCGCCGAGCCCGCAGGCCACGAGCCAGATCGTGAGCCGGCTCTCGTCCTCGGCGCCGAGCGGGCTGATCGTGCCGACGGCGGCGGCTTCCGTGGCGGCGGCCACCGAGCAGGTCAGGGACCGCGAGACCGGGGCCGCGTTCGTGCCGAGCCTGACCGGGACGCAGGACACGCTGATCGTCGCCTCGGCGGCCGGCGGCGCGCAGGCGACCGCGGTGGAGAGGCTGTTCACCGCGCTCGACCAGAAGCAGAACCGGACGCTGAAGGTGGACGACGTGGTCCCCGCCGGCTCGCAGGACTTCGACGGGCTCTCCGCGTTCTACCTGGTCGTCGGCTGGTGCGTGACGGGGTATCTGATCTCCTCGATCCTCGGCGTCAGCGCGGGCTCGCGGCCGGCGACGCTGACCCGCGCGGTGGTCCGGCTGCTCGCGGTCGCGCTCTCCGGCTTCGTCGCGGCGGTCGTCGGGACGTGGATCGTGCAGCAGCACGTCCTCGGCGCGCTCGGCGGCCGGTTCTGGCCGATGGTCGCGACCGGGACGCTGCTGATCCTCGGCGTCGGCGCGGTCACGATGGCCCTGCAGGTCGCGTTCGGGGTCGTCGGCATCGGCGCCGCGGTGCTGCTCGTGGTCGTGCTCGGCAACCCCTCGGCGGGCGGCGCCTTCCCGCGCTCGATGCTGCCCGCGTTCTGGCGCGCGATCGGCGCGTTCCTGCCGCCCGGCGCCGGCACGGACGCGGTGCGGTCGATCGCGTACTTCGACGGCGCCCAGACCGGCTATCCGCTGCTGATCATGGGCGGCTACGCGCTGCTCGGCCTGGCGCTCAGCCTGCTGCTGTGCGCTCTGCGGACTCCGTCGACGCGGGAATCCTGACCTCCAGGCCGTCCAGCAGCACCTGGGTGGCCGCGGCAACGGCCTCGACCGCCGCGTCGAAGGCCTCGCGGTTGCGGGTGGAGGGGGCGCGGAAGCCGGAGATCTTGCGGACGTACTGCAGCGCGGCGGCGTGCACGTCCTCGGGGCCGACCTCGGTGGCCATCGGCGGGCGGAGGGTCTTGATGCTTCTGCACATGGGCCTAAGTCTTACAGCGCGAGGGCCAGCAGCGGCAGTACCCGGCCGGGAACGGAGCCCGAGGGCACCCCGCCGATCCGGACCGCGCCCCTGGCCAGGTAGAAGGGCTCGGCGTTGGGGTCGGAGGCGATCGTCAGGCGGCGGAAGCCGAGCCTGAGGGCCAGCTCGCCGAGGTGCGTGAACAGCGCGCCGCCCACGCCGGCGCCGATCGCGGAGGGATCGACGAACAGCATGCCGAGCTCGCCGGCCGGGGGCTCGCCCTCGATGGTGCCGAAGCCGAGCAGCGCGCCGTCGGTGTCCGGCTCGCGGGAGACCGCGACCTGGGTGCGGCGCTCCGTGATCTGCCCGGGGGCGAGCGTCAGCTCCTCGCGGCAGGCCTCCAGGAAGGCCGCGTCGTAGCCCCAGTGCGCCTTCGAGCGCTGGGCGAGCTCGCTGAGCTGCGCGGCCTCGTCCGGCCGGGCCGCGCGGATCGCGAAATCAGTCACGCGCTCAGCGTACGTCCGATCTCCGGTCCCGGCCCGGTCACGCGCCGAGGAATTCGGCGAGCGCGGCGACGGTCCGCAGCCAGGACCCGTGCGCGGGGTCGATCAGCTCGAAATGGCCCATCCCGGGGAACGCGGCCAGCTCGGCGCAATCCCCCGCCGCCCTCGCCGCCTCGACGTAGTCCACGCCCTGCCGGAAGGGGACCCGGTCGTCGGCGTCCCCGTGCACGACGAGCTGGTGCACGGCCGGGCCGAGCGGCAGCAGCTCGATCGGCGAGGCGGGCGCGTAGTCGGCGCCGCCGATGAACTCCTGCGCGGCGGGGAGCCGTCCGGCGCCGCCGTCGAGCCCCTCCTCGGCGGCCGAGCGCAGGTCGCAGACCCCGGCCTGCGAGACGACGAGGCGCACGGGGCTCGGCGCGTGGTGCGCGGCCCAGAGCGCGAGGTGGCCGCCCGCGGAGTGCCCGACCAGCGCGAGCCTGCCGAGGTCCAGCTCGCCCGCGGCGGCGGCGAGCCCGGCGACGACGTCCCGGCAGGTGCCCGGCCAGCCGCCGCCCTGCTCCCCGAGCCTGCGGTACTCGAGGTTCACCACGTCGTAGCCGCGCCCGAGGAGGTCGGCCGCGAGCGGGTCCATCAGCGTCCGGTCCCAGGGCAGCCGCCAGAATCCGCCGTGGATCAGCGCGACGACCGGCCGCGCGCCCGGCCCCGGCGCGCGGTGGATCTCGACGAACTGCGACGGATGGTCCCCGTAGGCGACCCGGCTCGCGGTCGCTCGATCTGATGAATTCGGCATCCCGTGCAGAGTACCCGGCGCGGGCTCGGCCGTTAGAGGCTCGTGAGCGCCGACAATCGAATCCCATCGTCAACCCACGGCGAGGTCCGGATCGTCTACCACGCCGACGGATCGGCCTCGGTCAACGACGCCCCGGTCGCGGTCGGCCCCGGCCAGGACCTGCGGGACGCGGCGTACCAGGCGGCGGTCGGGCTCGCGGTGTCCTCGGGGGCGACGGGGCCGGTCGTGGCCTCCAGCGTGGAGCCGGACGGCGCGGTGTACCCGGTGACGCTCTACCCCTCCGCGGCCGCGCTCGCCGCGGCGGAGACCGGGGCCGCGGGCGCGGCGACGTCCGGCGCGCTCGACCGGGTGCGCCGCGCCTGGTACCAGCCGACGCTCCGGGTGAGCTGGCTCGCCGCGGCGGCCTGCGCGTGCGTGCTGGTGTCGGTGCTGGCCACGCTGCTGCTGCACGAGGACGGCCCGCCGGTCGTGAGCCTCTCGGTGGACACGGAGAACGATCCGAGCCACTCCCCCGAGGCCCGCGCGATGGGGCACGCGATCGCGAAGGTCCCCGGCGTGCTGATGACCGAGTCCGTCAGGGCCCTGGCGAAGAAGGCGGCCGCCGCGAAGCCGGCCGATTCCCCGACCGCCGCGCAGCCGCGGGTCAGTCCGGCTCCGGTGCCGGACATCGGCGCCCAGCCGACGCCGGGCCTGCCGCCGGCGACGCAGCCCTCGACGACGTCCGCCGCGCCCTCCCCCAGCGCGAAGCCGACCCCGTCGCCGTCGAGCACGAAGCCCGCCGCGGTGACGAACCTGACGCTGGCCCTGGTCGGCGGGGACCAGTCCGACCAGACCATCGCCTACGTCGCCACGGTCGGCACCAGCAACACCTCGCCGGTCACGCTCACCTACACCTACTCCGGGACCGGCGGCCGCGCGAGCGTGACCCGGACCGTCCAGCTGTCCGGGCACACGAACTACGTGCTCGCCGACCTGATCCCGGCCCAGCCCTACTGCGGCGGCCCGGTGACGATGACCGCCACGACCTCCCCGATCGCGAAGAACGGCGTGGTGACCGCGACGGCCCAGCCGGGCTGCTGAACAGCGGCGGGGGTCGCGGACCACCCTTTGCTTAGCGCCTCTAACGAACTATCCTCGGTTCGGGAGGTGCTGTCGTGCCGGACGACAAGTACAAGTGGGTGGCCCTTTCGAACACCACGCTCGGGATGTTCATGGCGGTGGTCGACGCGTCGATCGTCATCATCTCGCTGCCGGCGATCTTCCGGGGCATCGACCTCAACCCCTTCGCCCCCGGGAACATCGGCTACCTGCTGTGGATCATCATGGGCTACCTGCTGGTCACGGCGGTCCTGGTGGTCACGCTCGGGCGGCTCGGCGACATCCTCGGCCGGGTGAGGATCTACAACCTGGGCTTCGTCGTCTTCACGCTGGCCTCGATCGCGCTCTCCCTCGATCCGGCGCACGGGGCCGGCGGCGCGCTCTGGCTGATCATCTGGCGGCTGGTGCAGGCCGTCGGCGGCGCGATGCTGATGGCGAACTCGGCGGCGATCATCACCGACGCCTTCCCGGCCGAGCAGCGCGGCATGGCGCTCGGCGTCAACCAGATCGCGGCGCTCGCCGGTCAGTTCATCGGACTGGTGCTCGGCGGGGTGCTCTCGGTCTGGGACTGGCGCGCGGTGTTCTGGATCAACGTGCCCTTCGGCGTCTTCGGCACGATCTGGGCCTACCGCAGCCTGCGCGAGGTCGGCGAGCGGCACCAGGCGAGGATCGACTGGTGGGGCAACCTGACCTTCGCGGGCGGCTGCGCGGCGCTGCTGGCCGCGATCACCTACGGCATCCAGCCCTACGGCGGGCACTCGATGGGGTGGACGAACCCTTATGTGCTCGCCGGGCTGATCTGCGGCGTGGCGCTGCTGGTCGCGTTCGTCTTCGTCGAGCAGCGCGTGGAGCAGCCGATGTTCCGGCTCTCGCTGTTCCGCAACCGGGCCTTCGCCGCGGGCAACGCGGCGGCGCTGCTCGCCTCCGTGGCCCGCGGCGGCATGCAGTTCATGCTGATCATCTGGCTGCAGGGCATCTGGCTGCCGCTGCACGGATACGACTACGCGGACACCCCGCTGTGGGCCGGCATATTCCTGCTGCCGCTGACGGCCGGCTTCCTGCTCGCCGGACCGCTCTGCGGCTACCTCTCCGACCGCTACGGGGTCTTCTACTTCACCACCGGCGGACTGACCCTCTTCGCGCTCAGCTTCGTCGGCCTGCTGCTGTTGCCGCTGGACTTCCCCTACTGGGCGTTCGCGCTGCTGATCACGCTGAACGGCATCGGCTCCGGCATGTTCTCCGCGCCGAACACCTCGGCCATCATGAGCAGCGTCCCGGCGGGCCACCGCGGCGCCGCGTCCGGGATGCGCTCGACCTTCCAGAACTCCGGGATGTCGCTCTCCATCGGCGTCTTCTTCTCGCTGCTGATCGCGGGGCTGGCCGGGCGGCTCCCGGGCGCGCTGTCCGCGGGCCTGACCGCGCAGGGCGTCTCCGCGGCCGCCGCGCAGCACGCCGCGCGACTGCCCGCGGTCTCGACCGTGTTCGCGGCCTTCCTCGGCGCCAACCCGATGCGGACGCTGCTCGGTCCGACCGGCGTGCTGGACTCGCTCTCCCCGCACGCGCAGGCGACGATCACCGGCAAGGCCTTCTTCCCGAACCTGATATCCGGCCCCTTCCACCACGGCCTGGCCATCGTCTTCGGCACGGCCGCCGCGATGGGCCTGCTCGCGGCGCTCGCCTCGCTGCTGCGCGGCGCGACCCCGGCGAAGGACGGCGGCCTCCCGCGGCGGTCACCCGTCGAGGTGAAGCTGAATAAGTGATTTTCGGTCCGCTTTCGCGGGTGTTATGTCGGAGTTTGCGGGCTTTTATTTAGACTGGCAGACCCGAATGACTCATCCGACCGCTCGAGGCTGAGCGCGTCCGCGAAGGAAGAGCCCTGCGTTGTCCGACATCACCACAGCGGGGGCGCGCCAGGCCCCGCCGATCGAGCCGGTCGCCGACTCGCCGTTGGACCTGCCGTTCAGCGAGCGGGACCCGAACTGGTTCAAGCGCGCCGTCTTCTACGAGGTCTTCGTCCGCACCTTCTACGACGCCAACGGGGACGGCACGGGAGATCTCAAGGGCCTGACCGAACGCCTCGACTATCTGCACTGGCTCGGCATCGACTGCATCTGGCTGCCGCCGTTCCTGAACTCCCCGCTGCGCGACGGCGGCTACGACGTCTCCGACTACACCGGGATCCTGCCGGAGTTCGGCGACCTCGGCGACTTCGTGACCTTCGTGGAGGCGGCGCACGCCCGCGGCATCCGGGTGATCATCGACTTCGTCATGAACCATACGAGTGATCAGCACGCGTGGTTCCAGAACTCGCGCACCGATCCGCAGGGCCACTACGGCGATTTCTACGTCTGGGCCGACCACGACCAGGGGATGGCCGACGCGCGGATCATCTTCTCCGACACCGAGACCTCGAACTGGGCCTTCGACCCGGTGCGCCGGCAGTACTACTTCCACCGCTTCTTCTCGCACCAGCCCGACCTGAACTACTACAACCCCAAGGTGCGCCGGAAGATGATGGCGGCGCTGCGCTTCTGGCTGGACCTCGGCATCGACGGCTTCCGGCTCGACGCGGTCCCGTACCTCTACCACGAGGAGGGCACCAACGGGGAGAACCTGCCGCGCTCGCACGCCTTCCTCAAGGAGGTGCGCGCGATGGTGGACCGGGACTACCCGGACCGGGTGCTGCTGGCCGAGGCGAACCAGTGGCCCGCCGACGTGATCGACTACTTCGGCGACACCGACGTCGGCGGCGACGAGTGCCACATGGCCTTCCACTTCCCGGTGATGCCGCGCATCTTCATGGCGGTCAAGCAGGAGTCGGCCGCGCCGATCTCCGAGATCCTCGCGCAGACCCCGGCGATCCCGGACGGCTGCCAGTGGGGCATCTTCCTGCGCAACCACGACGAGCTGACCCTCGAGATGGTCACCGACGAGGAGCGCGCCTTCATGTACGAGCAGTACGCGAAGGACCCGCGGATGAAGGCCAACGTCGGCATCCGGCGGCGGCTGGCCCCGCTGCTGGACAACGACCGCCGGCAGATCGAACTGTTCAACGCGCTCCTGCTGTCCCTGCCGGGCAGCCCGGTGCTGTACTACGGCGACGAGATCGGGATGGGCGACAACATCTGGCTCAACGACCGCGACGGCGTGCGCACCCCGATGCAGTGGAACCCGGACCGCAACGCCGGGTTCAGCCACTGCGATCCCGGCCGGGTGTACCTGCCGCCGATCATGGATCCGGTCTTCGGCTACCAGCGCACCAACGTCGAGACGCAGACGAAGGACACCTCCTCCCTGCTGCACTGGACCAAGAGGATGATCGAGCTGCGGAAGGCGAATCCCGCCTTCGGGCTCGGCACGTTCACCGAGATCGGGTCCAGCAATCCCGCCGTGCTCGCCTTCGTCCGCGAGGTCGAGGCCGAGAAGTCCCCCGACGGCCGCGAGTCCGTCGTGCTGTGCGTGATGAACCTGTCCCGCTACCCGCAGCCGACCGAGCTGGGTCTCGAGCGCTTCCAGGCCACCGAGCCGATCGAGCTGCTCGGCGGCGTGCCCTTCCGCAAGATCGGCGACGTCCCCTACGCGCTGACCATGGCCGGACACGGCTTCTTCTGGTTCCGCCTGGACGAACGCGACTGATCACGATCTGCCGGTCCTTCCGGATTTCCGCGACCTGTGCTCTAGGAACTCTCAGCTCCGTAGTGCACAATCTCCGCAGAAAGGGAGGACCGGCCCGTGACCCCACCCCGCGCGCAGAATCGGCCGGCCGACGCATCGCCTCACCCGATGCATTGGCTCGGCTACTCCGCGCTGTGCGGTTGGCTCGCCGGACCCCTGCTGACCGCGGGCTACTGGATGGCGAGCGGCGACGCGGACGAGGGCCAGGTCCACTTCAGCCCGGCGAACGCGCTGCTGCCCTTCGCCGGCCTGCTGGCGGTGTGGGCGGCCTTCGTGTGGATGACGCACAGCACGCTGGAGACCGGCTGGCGGGTCGCCGCCCGGCGCGCGGCGACCGTGCTCGGCTTCGGCAGCGCGGGCTGGCTGGCCGTGCAGTTCCTCGGCGTGCCGGACGGCCCCTCGATCGACGTGCTGGCGCTGGAGTGGGGCGCGCTGACGCTGCCCTATCCGGCGGTCGCGGCGATCGTCCAGCGGCGCGCGCTCCAGCCGGTCGTGGCCGCCGTCGCCGCGAACGCCGGCGAGGTCGTCGCCCCCGTCCTCGCCGCCGCCGGCCCGACCTGGATACGGCGCTACCGGACGCACGCGATCGGCGCGGCCTGCCTCGCGCTCCTCGCGGGCGGACTCGCCCTGAAGAGCATCGGCAACGGCAACGCGACCGCCGCGGACATGCCGGTCCGCTCCGCGAGCGCCGAGCCCGAGGCCCCGGACGCGATGCTGCTGCTGGTGAAGGCCCCCGGCCGCTATACGCCGAGCTCCTACGGCTACGTCGGCGGCGTCGCCACGATCAGCTACTCCGGCCACGACACCCCGACCCCGGCCGCCGACGACCTCGAGGTGATCGTCGCGCCGCGCACCGGCTCGCCGTGCGCGATCGACTGGGCGAGCGCCGACTACTCGGTCGAGTCGGGCGACCAGTTCAGCTGCGCGCAGACCGGCGTAAACCGCTGGGTCGCCTCCGACGGCGCGGGAGACTATCTCTACATCGGCGAGCGCGGCGGCTACGCCGTGGCGCTCGCGGTCGACTCAGGGTCCGACGACCCGGTCGCCGAGAGCTCGCTGCCGAAGCTCTTCGGCACGCTCCACCAGGCCGATTACAGCCAGCGCGCCCTGCTCAACGCGGAAGAGGACGCGCAGTTCTGAGCTTCCGTTATGCACGTGTGTATACGTTTTGAAAACATTCGATCTAGATTCGGAATCGCGGCTCACCGTGCACTCATGATGCTCTAATCGGGGCCCGACAACCTGGTCGGCATGGCGATCACGGCAACGGAAAACACCACGACCTCGGCGAGCGAACCGCCGAGGGGCACCCGGTTCCGGCCTTCCCGCGCTTGGCTGTTCCCGACGGATCAGCCGGCCTGGGCCAGGCCCGGACTGCTCGCGGTGGCCGCGCTGGCCGCGCTCATCTTCACCTGGGGCGCGTTCCACACGGCCACCAACAACTTCTACGCGGCCGACGCCCGCAGCATGTCGATGAGCTGGAAGAACTTCCTCTACGGCTCCTTCGACCCGGCGGGCTCGGTCACCATCGACAAACTCTGGGGCTTCCTGTGGCCGCAGGCGCTGTCGATCAAGATCTTCGGCTACCACTCCTGGGCGCTGGCGCTGCCGGAGGCGATCGAGGGCGTCGTCAGCGTCCTGGTCCTCTACCGGCTGACCCGGCGCTGGACGGGCCGCGGCGACGTCGCGCTGCTGTCCGCGGGGCTGTTCACGCTGACCCCGATCGTGGCGGCCACCTTCGGCCACTCAGGGCTCGAGGACAACGCCCTGACGATGTGCCTGATCCTGGCGACCGACGCCTTCCAGAAGGCGATCGGCGACGGCAGGCTCAAGTCGCTGGCGCTGTCCGGCTTCTGGATCGGCATGGCCTTCCAGACCAAGATGGTGCAGGCCTGGACGGTCGTCCCGGTCTTCGCGCTGGTCTACCTGATCTGCGCTCCGCACCCGCTGCTGAAGCGGATCCGGCAGACGCTGGTCTTCGGCGGGGTCACGGCCGCGGCCTCGCTCTGGCTCATGGTCATCGTGCAGCTGACCCCGGCCGCGGACCGTCCGTTCATCGACGGCTCCAACGGCTCGAACGACATCTTCACGATGGTCTTCGACTACAACTTCACCAGCCGCTTCAGCTCCGTCACCGGCACCACCAGCGGCGGCAGCTTCGGCGGCGGGGGCAACGACTGGGGCAAGCTGTTCGGCGCGAGCTTCGGCTCGCAGATCGGCTGGCTCTACCCGCTCGCGCTGGTCGCGCTGGTCTTCGGCCTGATCAGGCTACGCGGCTCCGGCCGGGCGAACGGCGAGCGGGCCGGCTACCTGATGTGGGCGGGCACGCTCGGCATCACGGCGCTGGCCTTCAGCGCCGGCACCATCCCGCACTCGCAGTACATGACGGTGCTCGCCCCGGGCCTCGCGGCCCTCGGCGCGGCCGGCGTCGTGGGGCTGTTCCGGGCCTTCCGGGACGACGAGAGGCTCGGCTGGCTGCTGATCGTGGCGATCGCCGCGACGGTGGCCTGGGCGACGCACCTGTCCTATGAGAACACCGTGTTCCTCGGCTGGCTGCCGCCGCTGGTCATCGCGCTCGGCCTGGCCTCGATCCTGCTGCTGGTCGCGTACCGGATCCGCAGGGTCGGCGCCGTGCTGGCCGCGGGGATCGTGCTCGGCACCACGGCCATGGCGGCCACCCCCGCGGCCTGGGCGCTGTCCACGATGGACACCTCGGCCGGCTACAACGGCACCTCCATCAACGCCGCCGCCGGCCCCTACTCGGGCCAGTTCGGCGGCGGCGGAAGGACCGGCGGGATGAGTGGCGGCCCCGGCGGCTCCTCGAGCAGCTCGGGCGGCCCCGGCGGCTCGATGCAGGGCGGCCCCGGCGGCTCGGGCAGCGGCGCGCCGAGCGGCGGCTTCCCCGGCTCCTCGTCCAGCGGCTCGGGCTCCTCGAGCTCGAACGGCGGCGCGCCGAGCGGCAGCTTCCCCGGCTCTTCGGGCAGCAGCTCCTCGAGCGGCTCGTCCTCCGGCAGGAGCGGAGCGCCGAGCGGCGGCATGGGCGGCGGAGGCGGCGGCATGCCGGGCGGCAGCGGAAGCACGCTCTCGACCGCGCAGCAGCAGCTGATCGCCTACACCAAGGCCCACCAGGGCAGCGCCAAGTACCTGTTCGCGGTGATGAGCTCCGGCGACGCCGAGGACTACATCGCGAACGCGGGCGCCTCGGTCCTGCCGGTCGGCGGGTTCAGCGGGAACAACGGCTACCCCTCGCTGGCCCGGTTCAAGGCCCTGATCGCCGCGGGCGAGCTGAAGTACGTGCTGATCAGCAGCTCCGGCGGAATGGGCGGCGGCATGGGCGGCACGGGCTCCAGCTCGACGTCGGCGATCGAGACCTGGGTGAAGGCGAACTGCAAGACCGTCTCCTCGTCCTCGGTCAGCTCGAGCGTCGGCACGCTCTACGTGTGCTCCTCGAGCTGAGCGAGGCGGGAGGCAGGCGCTGATCGCGCGGGATCAGCAGTCGACGGCGGGCGGCCGAGGGTCGCCCGCCTCGGCGTTCTCCGAGCGGCCGTCGCGCTTGCGCAGCTTGCGACCCTGCTGCGCGGCCAGCCGGTGCCGGTGGATCTCCTCGGCCCGGCGCCGGCGGCTCGCGTCCTGCTCGGCGAAGTAGACGCGCTCGACGTGGTACATGAGACAACCCCCTGACTCCGGCGCGTCCGGCGACGCGCTCCGGGAAACACGATATAACGCGTCTCCCGAAAGTCAAGCTATATCGCGACTGCCCGGCGCGCCCCGTCCAGGTTTCCCGGTTAAGTCGTCGCCGCCGCGCTCCCGGCTGTGCCACTCTTGGCCCATGAGCGAAGCTGAACACGAACTCGCGGAACCGGCCGAGACCGCGGAGACCGCGGAGACCGAGCAGGACGCGGTCAAGCGCAAGTTCAAGGAGGCCCTGGAGCGCAAGCAGGCGCAGCGGCACCGCACCGAGTCGGCCGCCGGCAACTCCGGCAAGGCGCACGGCGCGCACGGGCAGGCCGGCGGCAAGCGCTCCTTCCGGCGCAAGGCCGGCTGACCCCGCCCGCCCCCACCCACCAGGCCGTTGTGGCACGCTGAAGCCATGACGGATACAGGGGTGGCGGCGGAGATTCCGCCGGGTCTGCGCGAACCGCGCAACCGGGTCAGCCGTCGTGCGATCTGGTACTGGACGGCGATGGCGACGGTCGGGGCCGTCGTCCTCGTCGGCATCGAGATCGGGATCGCGGCCGCCTGCGGCTTCGGTTCCGGATGGTGGACCGCGATCGGGATCACGGCGTTCCTGCTGCTGATCCGGATCCTGGTGATGCCGCGCTGGCGCTACCGCGTGCACCGCTGGGAGGTCACCGCGGACGCGCTCTACACCCGCACCGGCTGGTTCTCGGTGCGCTGGCGGATCGCGCCGATCAGCCGGATCCAGACCATCGACACCGAGCGCGGACTGCCGGAGCGGATCTTCGGCCTGGCCAACGTGACCGCGACCACGGCGTCCGCGGCGGGCCACATCAAGGTGCACCACCTCGACCTGGCCGCGGCCGAGAAGCTGCAGGCCGAGCTGTCGCTGATCACCGCGAGCATCCCCGGCGACGCGACGTGAGCGCCGAGGCCGTCGACCTGCCCGCCGCGCCGGCCCAGGGCGTCCCCGCCCCCGACGGCTGGCTGCGACTGAGCCCGCGCGCCCTGGCCGTCCGCCCGCTCACCGACCTGCTGCGCTCGGCGCCCGTGCTGATCGGCCTGCTCTGGGAGGGCACCCGCAGCGGGCACGCGAACTACTGGGGCATCGGCTTCGGCGCGCTCGCCGTGCTGGCCGGCATCTGGCGCTGGTTCGGCACGAAGTACCAGGTCACCGGGGACCGCATCTACATCAAGCGGGGGCTGCTCTCGCCGCGCGTGCTCTCGACGCCGCGTTCCGGCGTGCGCAGCGTCGATCTGACGGCGCATGTGCTGTACCGCGTGCTCGGACTGGCGAAGGTCAAGATCGGCACCGGGCGCAACGACCGGCGCGAGGGCGAGAACTTCCACCTCGACGCGATCACCGTCGCCGACGCCGAGGCCCTGCGCACGCTGCTGCTGACCGTGCCGCGCACCGCGGCCGGCGCCGCGTCGGCCGAGACGGAACTCGTGCACCTGCGCCTGTCCTGGATCCGCTTCGCGCCGCTCACCTTGACCGGCCTGGTGATCCTCGGCGTGCTCCTCGGCTTCGTCTCGCAGACCGAGCACGACGCTGGGGTGGACCTGGCCGCGCTCGGCCCGGTGCACTCGGGCATCCGCGACGTGACGCGCATGCCGCTGACCGAGTCGATACCCGTCGGCGTCCTCGCGGTCGCCCTCGGCCTGGTGTTCGTCTCCGTGCTCGGATACACAGCGATCTTCTGGAACTTCCGGCTCGTGCGCACCGGCCTCGGCTCGCTGCGGGTGACCCGCGGCCTGCTCTCGACCCGCGCGACGACCATCGACGAGGCCCGGCTGCGCGGCGTGGAAATCAGCGAGCCGCTCTCGCTGCGCGCGGCGCAGGGCGCCCGCCTGCTGGCGATCACCACCGGGCTGCGCGTCGGCGGCGGCGCCGAGCGCGGCGGCTCGGTCCTGCTGCCGCCCGCGCCGCGCCGGGTCGCGGACCGGGTCACGGCCGAGATCCTGGGCGTGCCGCTCGACCTCGGCTCGATCGGCCTCGTCCCGCACGGCCGCGCGGCCTCCAGACGGCGGAGGTTCCGGGCGGCCGTCCCGCTCGGCCTGCTCGGAGTCGCCGCGATGATTCCGCCGGCCGTCCTCGGGGTCGGCCTTCCCGGCTGGACCGTCGCGCTCCCCGCGATCGGCGTCCTCCTCGGGATCCTGCTCGGCCGGGACCGCTATCGCGGGCTCGGGCACCGGCTCGTCGGTGACTGGATCGTGCTGAGCACCGGCAGCCTCGTGCGGCGCCGCAGCATCCTGAACGTGCGCGGGATCATCGGCTGGCAACTGCGCCAGACGTGGTTCCAGCGCAGGCGCGATCTGGTGACGGTCACCGTGACCACGGCCGCGGGCAAGCAGCGCTACTCGGCGGCCGACATGCCGATGGCCGAGGCCCTGGCCTTCATCACCGCCGCGACTCCCGACCTGGTCCCGCCCTTTCTCACGTAAGGTGACGGATATGGAACCGACGCTGATCTTCGCCTCCGCGCAGGACTGGGAGCAGTGGCTCGAGGCGCAGCCCGCGGACTCGCCGGGGCTGTGGCTCAAGATCGCCAAGAAGGGCTGCGAGACCCCGGGCATCGACTACGCGACCGCCCTGGAATCGGCGCTCTGCTTCGGCTGGATCGATGGCCAGAAGCGTCCGCTCGACGACCTCTTCTGGCTGCAGCGCTTCACCCCGCGCAAGGCGCGCAGCCGGTGGTCGCGGATCAACCGGGACAAGGCGACGGCGCTGATCGAGTCCGGCCGGATGCGCGCTTCGGGGCTGCGCGAGGTCGAGCGGGCGCGGCAGGACGGCCGCTGGGACGCCGCCTACGAGAGCCAGAGCAGCTCCGCCATCCCCGACGACCTCCAGGCGGCCCTGGACGCCGACCCACGCGCCGCCGAGTTCTTCGCGACGCTCGACAGCGCCAACCGGTACGCCGTGCTCTACCGCGTGAACGAGGCGAAGCGGGCCGACACGCGGGCCAAGCGGATCGAGAAGTTCGTCGCGATGCTGCACGCGCACGAGACCCTCCACCCGCGCCGGCCCGCGAAATAATCCATGGCGCACCGCCGTCCCGGGCCGGAAAGATCTGTCCATGGGAATCGACGCGCACATCGACAGCTGGTACACGGAACACTACGACGAGGTCGAGCGGCTGAGCATCGACGCCGTCGGACGCCTCGAACGTGAACGCACCAAGGAGTTGCTGCTGCGCTTCCTGCCGCAAACCCCGGCGCGCATCCTCGACGTGGGCGGCGGTCCCGGCGTCTACGCGTCCTGGCTCGCCGAGCTCGGCCACGACGTGACCCTCGTCGATCCCGTGGCCCGGCACCGCGAACAGGCGGCCGACCACGGCACCTTCAAGGTCGAGGACGGCGATGCCAGGGCCCTGGCCGCGTCCGACGACTCCTTCGACGCGGTCCTGATGCTCGGCCCGCTCTACCACCTCGTCGATCCGGCCGACCGCGCGCGGGCGCTCGCCGAGGCGCACCGCGTCGTGCGACCCGGCGGCGCGATCGCGGCGGCCTTCATCTCGCGGCACGCGCCGGCCCTCGACGTGTCCGCGAAGCTCCTGATCAACGACGACGCGATGTACGGGCACCTACGGCGTCTGCGGCACACCGGCGAGAACGATCCGATCACCGGCTTCACCGTCGCGTACTTCCACACGCTCGACGAGGTCCACGCCGACTTCGCGGCCGCCGGGCTCACCGAACCGACCGTCTACGGCATCGAAGGTCCGCTGCTCCCCCTGCTGCGCAGCGGTTTCGTCGAGGACCGGCCGGACTTCTTCGAGGCGGCCACCCGCGCGGCGCGGCTGGTCGAGGACGATCCGGCCATGCTCGCCGCGAACGCGCACCTGCTCGCCGTGGCCCGCAAGGCCGAGGGCCGCTGATCTGGACCCTGTCTCAGGGGCGTGGCACCCTGAGGAGATGAGCCTTCGCATCAGGCACATCACACTCGACTGCACCGATCCGTACCGTCTCGCCCGCTTCTGGGCCGACCTACTGGGCTACCGCGAGAATCCGCGCGACCCGAACCGGCCCGAGGCGGGCGAGGCGCTGATCCTGGACCCGCACGGCACCGCCGGACTGCTGTTCATCCGGGTGCCGGAGCGGAAGGCGGTCAAGAACCGCGTGCACTTCGACGTGTGGCCCGATGCCGCCGAGGGGACGCAGCTGACGCGCGACCAGGCGCTGCTGCGGGCGCTGGAGCTCGGCGCCCTGCTCGTCGACGACCGCCGGGAACCGGACGGCACCGGCTGGATCGTCCTCGCCGACCCCGAGGGCAACGAGTTCTGCATCGAACGCTCCCGCGCCGAACGCTCCCGCTCGCTCGAATCCGCCGCCGACGAGCAGCTGCACGACGAGCTCGACCACGCCTACGACAGCCAACTGCGCCTGCTGGGCCACGCCCGCCGCCGCCTCGCCGAGATCACCACCCAGCGCAAGCGCCTGGATCGCGAGATCTCCGTCCTCGCCGCGCAGACCCCGAGCCATCCGGGCCTGGAGGCCCTGCGCGCCAAGGCCCGCGAGCGCACCCGCGCCGAGCAGCGCACCCAGGCCCTGGTCCACGAGCTCCAGGCCGAGGTGAGCTCCTTCCGCGCCGAGATCGAGCGCCACCGCACCGACCCGGACGCGCGCCCGACCCAGAGCTCCCTCGACCAACTCAATGCCCTGCTGGACAACACGCTGCCGGGCGTGGGCGGGGACTAGACGGCTCGGCGCCGACGCGCGGTCACATGCACTCGGGCGCGTACCGAAGCTCCGAGGCGCCGCGCGCGGCGTCGCGCTTGGCGACCTCCTCGCGCACGATCGGGATGACGTGCCTGCCGAACTCGATCGCGTCTTCGAGGAGGTCGTATCCGCGCGCGGAGAAGATCTGCGCGCCGAGGTCGTAGTAGTCCAGCAGCGCCTGGGCGACCGTGTCGGGCGTGCCGACGAGCGCGTTGGAGGCGTCGGCGCCCTCGGTGGCGAGCGCGGCGGGCGTCCACAGCGCGCGGTCGAAGCGCTCGCTGTGTCCGGCCAGCGCGTTCAGCCGACGGCTTCCGGTGCTCTGCGCCGGGACGACGGACAGCCGGCGGCGCTTGCCCTTGATGGCCGCGACGATGCGGTTCGCCTTGTCCCAGGCCGCGTCCTCGGTCGCGGCGATGATCGGACGGAAGGAGACCTGGATGCGCGGCGGCCTCTCGCGGCCCGCCTCGTCGGACGCGGCGCGGATCGCCTCGATCTGCTCGAAGGTGCGCTCCAGCGGCTCGCCCCACAGGCAGTAGACGTCCGCCTGCGCCGCGCCCACCGTGTACGCCTCGGGAACGCAGCCGCCGAGCGACACCAGCGGGCAGTGGTCGCCGGCGGGGAAGACGTCGCTGACGAAGGAGTCGAAGTCGAAGTACCAACCGTGATGGCTGAACGGCTCGCGCTCGCGCCAGGCCCGCTTGACGATGTCGATGTACTCGCCGGTGCGGGCGTAGCGCTCGGCCATGCTCAGGAAGTCGCCCTCGCGCGCCTGCTCGGTGTCGTCGCCGCCGGTGATGAAGTGCACCATGAGCCGGCCGCCGCTGATCCGGTCCAACGTGGCGAAGGTCTTCGCGGCGTACGTCGGATACGAGACGTTGGGGCGGTGCGCGAGCAGCAGTTCGAGCTTCTCGGTGTGGGACGCCACGTACGCCGTGGCCGCGGCCGGGTCCGGGCTCTCGGAACCGTAGGCGAACAGCACCCGGTCCCAGCCCCACTCCTCATGCGCGCGGGCCAGCCGAAGCGTGTACTCGGGATCGAAACTCGGCCCGCTGCGGGAACGGGTCTCCGAGCCGTCATTGGTGGCGGCGTAGCCGAGGAACTCGACGGGCACAGATCTTTCATATCAGCCGGGCCGAACCATGGTCAACGAATTCCGGCGGAACACCCGATTCCACCGCGAACCCATACCAGCGCATGGTCCGACCTTTACCCGAGGACTCGATTCAGGTGGTAGACGCCGGCCGCGTAGTCCCCGGACAGGCCCGTGGCCAGGCCGCGGTGCCGCAGCAGCGTGCCACTGTATTCGATGCCTGATTCCAAATCCCGGTAACGGGCCTCGGGCTCGAGCGCGGCCAGGGGCAGCGGTCCGGGCGGCACAGCGAACTCCTGCGCCGCGAGCCACGCGAGCACCACGACCTCGTCGCCGAGTACATACTGAACGGCGGTCACGCCCCGCCCCGGCTCACGCAGCCGATAGAGCTCACCGTGCTGCACGACGTGCCGAATCGTCTTGTACTTCGCGACCAGCTCGCGCGCCTCGTCGAGCTCCGCGTCGCTCCACTCGACGAGGTTGCCACCGAGGCCGAGCAGCCCCGCCATCGCGCTGACGAACCGGAACTTCAGCGGCGTGACCCGACCGGTGATCACGTTCGGGCTGTCGGTGACCCACGCGGAGGCCACGCGCGCCGGGTGCAGCTGGCTCAGCCCGTGCTGAATGCGCAGCCGGTCGAGCGGATCGGTGTTGTCGGAGACCCACACCATGTCCGTGCGCGCCAGCACCCCGAGGTCGATCCGCCCGCCACCCCCCGAGCAGGACTCGAACGCGACATCCGGATGCGCGGCGCGAAGCCGGTCCAGCAAGCCGTAGAACCCGTACACGTGCTCGAGCCCGAGCCGCTCCGGATAGGGCTCGCCGGGCCAGCCGGGCTCGGAGAAGCTGCGGTTGAAGTCCCACTTCACGTAGTCGATCGGCGCGGAGCTCAGCAGCGTGTCCAGCTGCCCGAACAGGTACTCGCGCACGGCCGGGAGCCCCAGGTTCAGCACCAACTGGTTGCGCCACTCCGAGCGCCGACGGCCCGGATAGTGCTGCGTCCACTCCGGATGCGCGCGGTAGAGGTCGCTGTCCGGGTTGACCATCTCAGGCTCGACCCAGATGCCGAACTGCATCCCGAGCCCGTGCACGTGCTCGGCCAGCGGCCGCAGGCCCTGCGGGAACTGCTCGGTGGACGGCGTCCAGTCCCCGAGCCCCGACCGATCGTCGCGCCGCGAGCCGAACCACCCGTCGTCCACGACGAACAGCTCGACCCCGAGATCCGCCGCCCGATCAGCCAGCTTCCGCTGACTGGCCTCGGAGACGTCGAAGTGCGTGGCCTCCCAGGAGTTGTAGAGCACCGGCCGCAGCTGATCGGCCTTGGGCACCACACAGCGCAGCTGATAGGCGTGCCAGGCCCGACTGGCGCCGCCGAACCCGTCCTCGGAGTACAGCGCCGCAAAGACAGGACTCTCATACGACTCGCCCGGCGCCAGCTCCAGCAGCCCCGACTCGTCCCCGCCCGCGCCGCCGGTCACCTGCACCCGCCCCGAGGGCAGCAGCTGCACCGCGAACCGCCAGTTCCCCGACCACGCCAGCGCCCCGGTCCAGACCTGCCCCTGCTCCTCGGTCGCCGAACCGTCCTCCAGCGCGAACCACGGCAGGTGGTTGTGCGAGGTGTGCCCGTGCCGCGAGCCGTAGACGTGCTCCCCGTGCATCAGCGTGCCCCGCGAAAGGCGCGACTCCCCCACGAAGCGTCCGTGCAGCTCGGAGAGCCGCCAGGAGTCCCGCAGCGGCAGCGTCCAGGTGGCCGCGTCGGCCCGCAGCAGCTCGACCGGCGCGGCGGCGTCCTGCCGGCACGCCACGGTGGCCCACCGCTCGACAAGATCGAACTCCGCCCGCACCCGATAGTGCAGCGTGATCTCCAAGGACAGCAGCGCGTCCACGAACCGCAGACGCAACTCGTCCGCCGCTCCTTCGTCCCCCGAGACCTCGCTCCCGACGAACTCCCACTCCGTCCCGCGGATGACGGTGTCCCCGCTGCGCCCCCGCACCGAGAGCGCGGGCCGCGCGAACCGAAGCCCGCCCTCGGCCGAATACTCCTCGCGCCCGTCCGCGGCCCCCTCGAAGGCGTGGGCGACCGGCGCCGGCTCCCCCGCCAGCGCCGCGGCGTCGGCGAGCGAGATGCGCGCGCCCCAGTGCAGATTGAGGAGTCCGTCCTGGTCGGAGAGGCCGATCGCGTAGCTGGAGCGGCCTCCGGAAAGCAGCCAGAAACGGCCCGACTCGCCGGTCTCGATCGGCATGGTGCTCCTCTTGCGGGGTCATGTTCACGTAAACACGGAGCAGTTTAGTTGAAGCGGATAGGCTTCCGCCAGCGACCGGAGCGGGCGCAGCGGGTGCGAACAGGCGCGATAGACGCGACAGCCGCGGCAGACGCGGTAGGCGCAGCGGGCGCGAGCGGTGAGAGGGCGTGGCCAGTGACGGACCCCGAGTCCGAGTCCGAATCTGAGTGCGGATTCGAGCGGCACCCACTGATCGGCTCCAGCGGCGACTTGACAGCCGACACCGAGTCCTGGCTGGCCTCAGACCCCCTGGCCGCACTGATCACCGAGTTCGGCGGCGACCCGGCCCGCTACCTCGACCGCGACGTCCCCCTGACCGCCCGTCTGGCCGCCCTGGACGAGTTCACCCGGCGCTGGGACACCCGCCAAGGCCTGGAACGCAACCTGGCCACCGAACTGGACCTCACCGACCGACAGCAACGCCTGGTCATCGACGCGTCCAACTCCCTGGGCCTGCGCGGTGACCCCCCGCGCCACCGCCACTACGACCACATGCTCATGCTCGGCGGCCTGGTCCGCGCCTGCGTGGCCCGCCCCTCCTACGCCGCCCACATCATCCGCGAACGTGAGATCACCGCGGGCGAGGTGACCACCCTCGGCGCCCACCGCCCCTTCGTCGGCGACGAGTTCGAGCAGGCCGCCGAACTGGGCTGGGGCGACCTCACCGAGGAGTACGAGGCCCTCGACGCCGGCACCCGCCGAGCCTTCGGCCTGGCCGAACCCGAGTTCGAAGAAGGCGAGCGCCGCGACGACATAGGCGGCACCTGGGGCGTCAAGCACTACCGAACCACCGACGGCCTCCCCGTCCGCGTGGTGGCCGCCCCCTCCTCAGAACCCGCGACCCGCCGCGCCGACACCCCCGACTCCTACAAGTTCTTCGCCGACCACGTGGCCAACCTCAAGCCCGGCGAGCGCCTGCTGCTGATCAGCACCGCCATCTACGTCCTGCCCCAACACGTGGCCGCGCTCCGAATCCTCGCCCTCCCCTACGGCGTAGAGGTGGACACCATCGGCGGCAAACCCACCAACCGCCCCGTACTCCCCCTGTCCAATTACTCCCCCACGAAGTACCTCCTCGAGGTCCGCAGCACTGTCAGAGCCCTGGCGTATTTGGCCGCAGACCTGGCGAATTAACCGACGCGGTGTCAGTGAACCCGCGGCCGCGCCGGCGCACTTCGCGTCAGCTTTCTGACACAGGGGAGATTGTGCAACGGCCTGTTGCACAATCGGTCGCGGCTGACGGTCAGGATCCGCCCACGTCGCGATTCTCCTAGCGCCCAATAGTGCGGCAGGCTGCCGCACTATTTCCGATCTCCCTCACCCCGCGCGAAATCGGCGCCGCTCGGCGAGTTCGTCGACCACGCCGGGCGGGAGGACGGCTCGGGGGATGTCCACCTCATCGGAGCTGGGCTCCTCGCCGGGGAGTTGGCGCAGGGCTTCCTCGATCTCGGCGCATACCGCGCCCACCGAGATGCCGAAGACGCCTTGGCCGCCCTCGAGCAGCTCCATCACCTCGTTGGGGGACGCGCACTCGAAGATGGCGGCGCCGTCGCTCATCAGGGTAATGCCGGAGAGTTCGGCGGCGGCGCGGGTGCCGAGGTGGCCGGCGGCGGCGCGGATGTTGTGGAGGGAGACGCCGGCGTCGAGGAGGCGCTTGACGATCTTCAGGATGACGACGTCGCGGAAACTGTAGAGGCCGGGGCCGGTGCCCGCCCTGAGGGTGGGGCCGACCAGTCCGGTGCGCGCCCAGTAGTCCAGTTGGCGGTAGGTGATGCCGGCCGCGGCGCAGGCCACCGTGCCGCGGTAGCCGAAGACGGCGCGCGTCGCGGGGGCAGGCTCGCGCCCGGCGGCCTCGTCGTTCCGCATGCCCACGCCCACCACCTCTCCACCAGCTCCGCGGCCACCCGCGCGACCCGGCGACCCCCGGGCCTCATCGCTCGACGGCCACCACCCACCCGGCGGGCCGTCGAGGGCCGCCCGCGCTCCGTCCGGAGCGCGAAGGCACCTCACAGCTTGATCCTGTCCCGTCGGCGGCGTGTCCAACCCCCGCCGACCCTCCCGACCGGCCGAACCGGTGACGGATGACGCTCGCGCACCGGCGGAACGACGCTACGCACGACCCCCGTGCCCCGTCAACGACCGCCGCGCGCGGGAATCCGCCACGGCCGGCCACCGGGACGGCGACGGGCCGCCACGCGGCATGCCGACCCCTCCGACCACCGCTCCGGCCGGCCGCGCTCCGCCCGCCCCGGACCCCGACCGCCTCAGGACTCGAAGTCCTCCGGCGAGACCTGGTCCAGGAACTCGCGGAAGCGCTCGACCTCGTCCTCCTGGTCGTCCGGCAGCAGGATCCCCGCCTCGGCGAGCACCGGCTCGGCCGCGAAGATCTTGGCCCCGCAGCGCAGCGCCAGTGCGATGCCGTCCGAGGACCGCGAGGAGACCGTCACCCCGCCGTCGAACAGCAGCTCCGCGAAGAACGTCCCGCCGCGCAGCGCGGTGATGTGCACCGCGGTCAGCCTGCGGCCGAGCGCCTTGAGCGTGTCCCGGAACAGGTCGTGGGTCAGCGGGCGCGGCGGTTGCGCGCCCTCCAGGGCGGCGGCTACCGCCTGCGCCTCCGACTGCCCCACCCAGATCGGCAGATACCGCTCCCCGGAGGTCTCCCGCAACAGCACGATCGGAAGATTCGAGGGCAGTTCGACGCGCACTCCAACGACATCGAGCTCGTTCACGTCCTCTAGCCTAGTCGTCCAGCAGCGCGGCGCGAAGCAGGGCCGCCTCCAGACGCACGAGCGCGGCCGCGGTCTGCGCGCCCGCCGAGCGCGAGGTGCCGCCCTTCGCGGCCTTGACCAGCGCCGCCGTGCGCTCGGCGGCCACCGCCACTTGGCGTAAGTGCCTTGGCTCTATTCCGTACCCGAGCAGCTCCGCGGCGGCGCGGGCCACGAGCAGGTCGGCTCCGGAGGCGGGTTCGCGGCCGCTGATCAGTCCGTGGGCGGCGAGCTCGTCCAGCCACTCCTCGGCGATCCCGGCCGCCCGCGCCAGGCCCTCGCGGCCGAGGGCGACCTCGCCGAGGTCCGGGGTGAAGTACTCGGGCTCGGGCCAGCGGGCCGAGCGGCGGCGGCCGGGATTGGCCGAGCCGGCCGACGGGGGCTCCTCGTCGGGGAACTGTGCCACGGGTGACGCGGCGGGCACGGCGGCTCCGGGGGGCGCGGCGGAGATCGCCGGGATCCGGGCGGCGAGGCGCGTATCAGGGCTCGGCGCCAGCCGCCGCGGCTCCGGGACGGCCCGGTAGGCGGGCTCGGGCAGCGGCTCCGGCTCAGGCCGCGGCGGCGGCCCGGCGAGCGCGTCGCGGACCGCGTCGAGGTCGTGCTCGGTGTACCTGCGGTAGCCCGAGGGGGTGCGCTCGGGCACGACGAGGCCGTGCTGCTCGAGCGCGCGCAGGGTCTCCGGCCTGATGCCGGGGAACTCGGCGGACAGCCGGGCGACCGCCTCCCCGATGGTCAGCGGGGCGCGGCCGCGGCGTGTGCCGCCCGCCGAGGCCACGCTAGCCGCGACCGGCGTGGAAGACGAGGCGGTACTTGCCGATCTGCACCTCGTCGCCGTCCGCGAGCAGCAGCTCCTCGATCCGCTCCCGGTTCACGTAGGTGCCGTTCAGCGAGCCCAGGTCGCGCACCAGGAAGCCCTGGGCCGCCCGGCTCACCTCGGCGTGCCGGCGCGAGACGGTGACGTCGTCCAGGAAGATCTCGCTGTCCGGCGAGCGGCCCGCCGTGGTGACCTCCCGGTCGAGCGGGAAGCGGCTGCCGGCGTTCGGGCCGCGGCGCACCACCAGCGAGGCGACCCCGGTCTCCTCCTGGTACGCGGGGACCTCGCCGGTCTCGTCGACCGGCTCGGTCAGGCCGAGCGCGCCGAAGGCCATGGTCGAGGTGACCTCGGTCGAGCGCTGGCCGCCCACGAGCGGGTTCCCGCAGTTCGAGCAGAACCGGCTGCCCGGCAGGTTCGTGTGCCCGCAGCGGCTGCACAGCGAGGCGTCAGCCGCGCCTTCCGACGGTGGCATCGAATCGACCTCCTGTCGCTATCGGGACGCGTCCCGGCCCCCACGGTCCGGATCCGCCTTGGACTGTTGATGTCTTGCGTCTGAATACTCGGTTCTCAGCTGACAACGCATCGAAACCTAGAGGCACGCGCCCGGCCCGGTCAACCGACACGACGGAGCCCGTCCGGGCGCGCCCGGGCCGGTGCGGCCGGGGTCCTGGGAAGGTTCCCGGCCCCCGCGTGACGAACACCTCACCCCGGCGCACCGCCCCGTCCGCGCGCCGCTCAGCCCTGGGTGGTCGCGGTGTAGGCCGCGGCGTCCAGCAGGCTGTCCGCCGACTGCCCCTCCGCGAGCTCGAGCTCGAAGATCCAGCCCTCGCCGTAGGGGTCCGAGTTGACCAGCTCCGGGTTGGCGTCCAGCGCGGTGTTGACCTCGGTGACGGTGCCGCTGAGCGGCGCGTAGAGGTCGCTGACCGACTTGGTGGACTCCAGCTCGCCGCACGGGGTGTTCGCCTCGATCTTGGCGCCCGCCTCGGGCAGCGTGACGAAGACGATGTCGCCCAGCGAGTCCTGCGCGAAGTCGGTGATCCCGACGCGCACGACCGGCCCGGCGCCGCGCACCCACTCGTGCTCGGCCGTGTACTTGAGGTCCTCGGGAGTCGTGGTCACGGCTCTTCCATCGCTCTCTTCGTCGAAAAACGCTCGGAACAACACTGCGCGCGCCGCGGGACGCTCGTGGCGCGCGGCGCGGTTACGCCAAGGACCCTATCGGACCCCCGGCGCACCGCTCCACACGCCACTCACCGTACGACGCGAGCGCAGGCTCAGCCCGCCGGGCGTTCGACCACCTCGGCCCAGGTGCCGAGGAGTTGGTCGGCGGCCTCCGGCTCGGGGGCCTCGGCCCACAGATGGGTGACGGCCTCGGCCGGGTCGGGCAGCACCAGCGTCCAGCGCCCGTCCGGCTCGACGATCCGCACGCCGTCCGTGGTGTCGATCTCGCGCCCCTCCGCGGCCTCCACGACCGTGCGCATCACCATGCCCTTGGCGGCCCACGGGGTCGGCACGTCCATCCGGCGCACGTGCGCGTGCGGTATGCGCGCGTCGATCTGCGAGAGCGAGAGGTGGGTGCGCGAGACCAGGCCGAGCAGCCGGGTGAAGGCGGCCATGCCGTCCAGCGCGCTGTGGAACTCCGGCACCACGAAGCCGCCGCGGGCGTCGCCGCCGAAGATGGTCTCGCGCTGCGCGCAGGCCTTGGTGAGCTGGTCGGGGGCGGTGGAGACCCAGTTGATGCCGACGCCGTGGAACCCGGCCACCCGCTCGGCCACCCGGGTGGTGGTCACCGGCAGCGCCATCTTCCCGCCGCGCCGTTCCGCGGCGACCAGGTCGAGGAACACCAGCAGCGCGCGGTCCTCGTCGACCCGGGCGCCGGTGTCGTCGACCAGCCAGATCCGCTCGCCGACCGGGTCGAAGCGCACGCCGAAGGAGGCCTCGGAGGAGGCGACCAGCGCGCCGAGCCGGCGCAGCGCGGTGTGCCGCTCGCCGGGCGACTCGGTCGGGTGCGCCTCGTCGATGCCCAGGTTCACGGTGTACGCCTCGACGCCGAGCCGGCCGAGCAGCGAGGGCAGCACCAGGCCGGCCGCGCCGCCGCCGACGTCCACCACGACCTTGAGCTCGGCCTCCGCGATGCCCGAGATGTCGACCCGGGACATCAGCTCCTGGGTGTAGCTCTCGAAGATCCGGGACGGGGTGTTCAGGTCGCCGATCTCGCCGGGGAAGGCGCGCCGGTACTCGCCGCGCGAGTAGACCCGGTCCAGCTTGCGCTGCGCGCCCGGCGAGAGGTCGGCGCCGGTGGAGTCGAGGAAGGCGATGTCCACCGAGTCGGGCACGCCCGGAGTGGTGCGGATCACGACGCCGCCCGCGGCCCCGTGCGCGGTCTGCAGTCGGGCCACCGGCGTCGGCACGGCCTCGAGGTCGCGCACGTCGAGGGCGCTGGAGGTCAGCGCCGCGATCACCGCGCGCTTGAGGGCGCGCGCCGCGCGGGAGCCGTCGCGCGCGCAGGTGACGGTGTCGCCCTTCTTCAGCGTGGTGGCGTAG
>DASTAE010000001.1:0-14256 GCA_035712985.1 Actinospica sp. | reverse complement strand
TCGTCACCGATCCGTGGACGGCGCACAGCCCGCAGCGGTGACGCGGGCTGCACCACACCGCGCCGCACTACATATACATAGAGCGAACGAGCCGAGGAGTACCGCCACGTGAATGCCGAGCCCGCCGACCAGCTGCGCCTGCTCGATCTCCAGGCCCTCGACTCCAAGCTGGACCAGCTCGCGCACCGCCGCCGCACGCTGCCGGAGATCGGCGCGCTGCAGGCGCTGGAGACCAAGTTCGGACAGCTGCGCGACGTGCACGCCGTGTCCGCCGCGGCGGACTCCGACCTTGCCCGCGAGCAGTCGAAGGCCGAGGCCGACGTCGACCAGGTGCGGGCGCGCGCCGAGCGGGATCGGAAGATCCTGGAGTCGGGCAGCGGCAGCGCCAAGGACCTGGAGAACGTGCAGCACGAGCTCGAGTCGCTGGCCAAGCGCCAGGCCGACCTCGAGGACGTCGTGCTCGAGGTGATGGAGAAGGTCGAGGCCTCCGCCGCCCGCACCGCCAAGCTCGCCGCCGACCGCGCCGAGGTCGAGGGCGACCGCGAGCGCGCCGCGCACGCGCTGGCCCAGGAGCAGGCGGCCGTGGACAAGGACGTCGAGTTCGCCCGCAGCCAGCGCGAGGTCGTCGCCAAGCAGGTGCCCGCCGCGCTGATCGCCTTCTACGACAAGCTGCGCGAGCAGTACGACGGCGTGGCGGTGGCCGCCATCGTGCACCGCCGCTGCCAGGCGTGCCAGATCGAGCTGGACATCGCCGAGATCAACGGGGCCAAGACGGCATCCCCCGACACCCTCCTGCGCCACGACTCGTGCCGCAGGATCCTGGTGCGCACCGCCGATTCCGGCCTGTAGGCCCGACCCCGGCCCGGACATGCGAACCCTGATCATCGAGGCCGACGGCGCCTCCCGCGGCAATCCCGGCGCGGCGTCCTACGGCGCCGTGGTCCGCGAGGAGGCCACCGGCGAACCGCTGGCCGAGCTGGCCGAGGCGATCGGCACCGCGACCAACAACGTGGCCGAGTACCGCGGCCTGATCGCGGGCCTCGAGGCCGCGGCCGCCCTCGACCCCGCCGCGCACGTCGAGGTCAGGATGGACTCGAAACTCGTCGTCGAGCAGATGTCCGGGCGCTGGCAGGTCAAGCACCCCGACCTCAAGCCGCTGGCGGCGCGGGCCAGAGCGGCCCTGCCGACGCAGAACGTCGCGTACACCTGGGTCCCCCGCAGCCGGAACAAGCACGCCGACAAACTGGCCAACCAGGCCCTGGACGCCGCCGCCAGGGGCGAGGTCTGGCAGTCCCCGACCCCGCTGGCCCCCGCGACCGCCGCCAAGGTCGCCTGGTCCCCCGACGTGGGCCGCCCCACCAGGCTGCTCCTGCTGCGCCACGGCGTGACCCCCCTGACGGTGGAGAAGCGCTTCGCCGGCATCGGCGACCCCGAGCTGACCGCCCAAGGCCAGGACCAGGCCCAACGGGCGGCCAGGCGCTTCAAGACGGACGTCCGCTTCGGCCCCGTCGACGCCGTGCTCGCGTCCCCGCTGCGCCGCACCACCGCCACCGCCGAGGCCGTGGCCAGGGCCGTGGGCCTGGAGGTCCTTCCGGAGCCGGGCTTCCGCGAACTCGACTTCGGACGGTTGGAAGGCCTGTCGTTCGCCGAGGCCGACGCGCAGTTCCCGAAAGAACTGGCGGCGTTCCTGGCGTCCCCCGACGTCCCGCCCCCCGGCGGGGAGACGCTGCGGTCAGTCGCCGCGAGAGTCGCCGCGGCACGTGACCGCGTGCTCGATTCCCACCACCGCAAGACAGTCCTGATCGCCACGCACGTGACGCCGATCAAAACCCTCGTCTGCGACGCGCTCGGCGCACCCCTGTCGGCGGTGAACCGGATGGAGCTGAGCCCGGCGTCGCTGACCGTCATCGACTACTACGAGGACGGGCTGGCGAGCGTGCGCTGCGTGAACGATGTGGGGCATCTGTAGGCAGTCCTCCGCGGCCGCCGCGCTCCTCCTGCTACGAGTCCTGACTCACATCAGCCCCGCCGCGCGGAACATCCGGTCGTAGATCTCCCGCACCACGTCCTGCTTGCGCCGGTTGCAGTCCATCACGTGACCCCCGCCCGGAATCGCCCGCCGCTTCGCCTGCTCGTACAGGTCGCGGTCGTCCGGGTGGGTCCGGAGCCAGTCGCGGAACATGAGCTGCCGGATCGTCTCGGGGCTGTCCGGGCCGAACACGTGCGGTTTCGCGACACCGACCCACCCCTAGAGCTCGCTCACCACGATGTCCACCGCCGTCGGCGAATCCGGGCGGCCGGCGGCCGGGCCGACCTCCACCGCGTACCCGAAACCGCGCAGCACCTCGATGAACTCCTCGGGCTTGCGCGGGCGCTGGCCGGATTCCAGCAGGGCGGCGGCCAGGCGGCCCTTGGTCGCCTTGTTGAAGTGGGAGACGACGGTGCGCTTGACGACTCCGGCGACCTCGCGTTCGTGCAGGACGCGGACGGTCACGGCGTTGGCGCCCGGGGCCCACAGGCCGGCGTAGGCGCCGGAGCGCAGGTCCACGACCAGGTCCCCGCCCACGTGGCCCGCCAGGGGCTCGCGCAGGGCCTTGCGCCAGGCCGTCGAGACCGAGCCGGCCTTGGGCAGCTTCACGCCCGCCGAGCAGCGGTAGTGCGGGATGCGGTCGGTCGGCCGCACCACGCCCCACAGGCCGGAGAAGATCAGCACGTGATCCAAGATCACACCACGGTGGCGCAGGCTAGGCAGATCGAGTGCGTCGTAGAGCACGCCCGTGTACACGTCGGCGGCCGGCGCCGCGGGCGCGTCGGCGATCTTCTGATTGTGCTCGCATTCACCCGTTTGGCCCTCACTCAGGCCGAGTGCCTCGCGGGCCTTGGCGGCCGGTCCGCGGCACAGCCGCACCAGGGCGTCACGCAGCGCCTCGCGGGTCGGGGCGAGCTCCGGAAGTGCGAGGGAACCGAGATCGGCCGGAGCGGCGTCACTCGGAAAGGCCTTGGTCTCCGATGGTGGAATGAAGATAAACATCGTGGAACGGTTCCGTCATAGATCGCTGGGCTGGCGGCCCCACCTTAGCCGGAAACCGTATGATGCCGCTGGTCCGCAGAACCTCGCGCGCCGGTGACGGTCCGTCAGCGTTCCGGCCGCCGTACCCCCGGGGAGAAGAAGGCCCAGATGAAATTGTCGTTGACCAAGCGGCGCGTGATCACGGCGCTGGCCGTTTGGTTCGTGACCCGGGCCGTCCTGTACCTGGTGGCTACCGAGCACTTCCTCGGCAAGTACGGCAAGGAGAGCGTCGGCGACGTCAGCATCTACCTGAAGTGGACGCAGCAGGCGCTGTACTACGGCCACATCCCGCACGACACGGAGTGGCAGTACCCGCCGCTGCTGGCGCCGATCCTGGTGTTCCCCGAGTGGCTCTCGCACACGATCGGGATACACTACCTGACCGGCTTCACCGCGATGACCTTCCTCGCGGACTGCGTGATCACCACGATGCTGGTGTGGACCGCCACCCGCCGCGACACCTGGTCCGGCCCCTGGTACTGGATCCTCGGCGTCCCGCTGCTCGGCCCGATAGTCTACGGCCGCTACGACGTCGTCCCGGCGCTCTGCGTGGTCGTCGCGCTGGCGCTGCTGGGCAGGGGCCTGCCGGTCGTCCTGGCGGACGGCACCAAGGGCCGCCAGCTCAACCGGCGCCGCTGGGTCGCCGGAGTCCTGATCGGCTTCGGCGCCGCGATCAAGATCTGGCCGGGCCTGGCCGTGTTCGGCATGCCGCGCACCAAGCGCGGCTGGCAGACGATCGCCACGATCGTCGCGTCCGTCCTCGGGTCGATCGCCACCATGTCGATCTTCTTCACCGGCACGCTCAGCTTCATCGGCAACCAGGGCGGCCGCGGCATCGAGATCGAGTCGATCTGGGGCATCCCCTTCGTGCTCGGCAAGCGGCTGCACCTCGAGCACGTGATCACGACCAAGGTGGTCTACGGCTCGTACCAGGTCGTCCCGGACGGCCACGGCCTGATGTACTACATCGTCTCGCTGACGTACTACGTGGCGCTCGCGGCCCTGGCCGCCGGCTTCGCGCTGATGGGCTACTGGTGGTGGCGCAAGACCTGGCGCCCGGCCGTGATGGCGGACGCCACGTTCGTCGCCACGATGCTGTTCATCGTGGTCAGCCGCGTCATCAGCCCGCAGTACCTGATCTGGCTGCTCGCGATCGCCGGCTTCTGCCTGCTCTACAAGGACACGACGCAGCGCCGCAGCTCGCTCCTGGTGCTCATCTGCCTGCCGCTGACGCAGTACGAGTTCCCGTTCGCCTTCCAGGACCTGCTGCACGCGCACCTCGTCGTCACGCTCGACGTCTGCCTGCGCGACCTGCTGCTGGTGCTCGCGACGTACTTCGGCTTCCGCGACCTGTGGGTCTCCACGGTGGACGGGCCGTTCTTGCCGCCCCGCCTGCGCGCGCTGATCTCGCGCGGCGGCTCCTCGGCGGGCAAGGCGGCCGCCGAGGCCGCCCCGGCGGCGGCAGCGGTCGTTTCCCAGGCGGAGGCGAAGGCGCAGGACCTCGAGGCGGCTACGGACGCGGACGAGGCCGAGCCGGTCAAGAAGTGGTGAGCTAGCGCGGAACGTCGAAGGCGCCGGGGTCGGTCTCGACCCGGGCGCCTTCGACGTTCACGTGCGATCCGCGATGCGGCGATCAGCAGCGGCGCGGTACCCCGGCTCCCGCGGAGGCCTCCTTGGTGAGGCGCTCCATGGCCGCCTGGTCCCGCGCGTCGGTCCGCGGCTGGTCGGCGCGCGGGCGGGGCTCCTCGGCGGTCCCGGCGCCGGTGGCGCCCGGCCGGGCGGGGGCCGCGGGACGCAGGGCGAAGACGAGCAGGGTGACGACGGCGACCCAGACGTAGGCGCTGCCGATGATCTGCTCCCACCAGCCCCAGCCCAGCTCCAGGTTGTTCTGGTGCGGAAACCACAGCTGCGGCTCGGCGAGGAAGACCGCGGTCACCGCGGCCGCCGCGGCGAAGTAGCGCCAGCCCTGGGAGGGGCGCAGCCGCCAGCCCTTGACCAGGGCGCACATGAGCACGGGGGAGGCCCAGACCCAGTGGTGCGACCAGGAGACCGGGGAGACCAGCAGTTCCGTGCACGCGGTGAGCGCGAGCATCGTGACCGGCTTGCCCTGCTTGGCGACCTTGAACAGGGCCGTTATGGCGACCAGGCCGATCAGCGCGCAGCAGGCGAGCCAGATCAGGTTCTCGGTGGTCCCGTTCAGGTGCGCGCGGAACAGCACGCCCGAGATCGACTGGTTGCTGGAGAAGTCGTGGAGGCCTATACGGCTGGTGTCGAAGACCGTCGAGGTCCAGTACTGCCGCGAGTCGGCCCAGCAGAAGGCGAAGCCCAGGGCCGTGGTGACCGCGAAGCCGCCGACCATGCTCAGGGCGCCGCGCCAGTCCCGGCGGGCGACGAAATAGAGCAGGAAGACCATCGGCGTGAGCTTGAGCGCCGCCGCGACGCCGGCCAGCGCGCCGCGCGGCCAGCCGATCCGGCGCCCGAGCACCGTGAAGGACGTGCTCGGCAGCAGCAGGTCGAAGGACACTAGGGCCATCAGCACGATGTTGATCTGACCGTAGGCCAGCGTCGTGCGGACCGGCTCGACCAGCACGGCCAGCGGCAGCATCGCCGCGGCGAGCTTCCAGGAGCGGGCGCCGAGGGCCAGCTTGGTGGAGCGCAGGAACAGCGCGAGCACGCTGATGAACAGGGCCAGGCTGATCGCCGTCATCGTGATGCCGGCCGCGGTGTTCGTCATCAGCGCCAGCGGCGCCATCACCACGGCCGAGATCGGCGGGTAGGTGAACGGCTCGAGCATCCCGTTGGTGATCGGCGGAAGGGGCCCGTAGAGCGCGCGGCCGTGCATCCAGGCCTGCGCGCCGACCCGGTAGACGTCCAGGTCGAGCCGGTAGACGCCGAAGTTCAGCGAACCGTTCTGGTACGTGAGCAGGCTCACCGTGAACACGAGCGCGACGAGCGCGCCGAGCACGATCTGACGCTGGGTCGGTCGGCGCCGGGCAGCCAGATAGGTCACCCGCTTCCACCCCCTTCGGTCCGCCCCGGCACAGGGCGTGTTCTGATCGTGAAACACCGTTGATGGTAGCCGACCCCGGTGTCGCGCTCCTTACCGGCACCACTCGGGCGACAGCCGGCGCATCACGCGCCCCAACCCCGCGGGCGCGGCCCCCGTTCAGGCTCCCATCAGCGCTTGCCCATCACTGTATCGGCCGTCGCGGTCCGTGCGGCGAGCCGGAGCAGGGGGGTGCTCACGCTCGCCGAGGATCCGCCCGTCTGGGTGACGGACAGCGCCGCGGCGGAGGTGTCCCCGGCCACCCGGACCCGGTACTCAAGGCCCGGCCAGCCGACCACGGAGAGGCCGTCGGCCACCCCCAGCGCGCCGACCGTCCGACCGTCCTGCTCCAGCGCCGCGACGCGCTGCCCGGTCCGCACGACCGTCGCCTGCCCTATCTGCGACTCGGCGCTCGCGATCAGCGCCTTCGAGGCGTTCAGCGCGGTGTACGGGATGCCCGTGGAGCCGGGCGTGCCGAGCACGACGCCGATCACGGTCAGTCGCCGCCCGCCGACCGTGATGTGCGCCGAGAAGAGCAGGCAGGAGCCGGCCGCGGCGGTGGTGCCGGTCTTGATGCCGTCGATGCCGTAGGAGCCGAGGTCGCGGTTGACGTTGTAGATCGTGCCGGCGACCGGGACCTTGGCGCTGTTCTCCGCCACGATCGCGGTCAGCGCGGGCATCGCCTGCACGGCCTCGGCGAGCTTGAGCAGGTCGCCCATCGTGGAGACCGTGCTGGCCGCGAGCCCGGCCGGGTCGGTGAAGCGCGATCCGGTCATGCCGAGCGCGCGCGCCTGCGCGTTCATCGCGGCCAGGAACGGGCTGATCGAACCCTTGTCCCACATCGCCAGGATGTCGGCCATGTTCCCGGCCGAGGCGAGCATCAGCGCCTCCAGCGCCTGCCGCTCGGTGATCCGCTCGCCGGCGTCGGTCTCCACCGCGGACTCGTCGGCGTCGATGGCCTCCGAGTAGGTCTGCGCCATCGACTTCGTCAGCGTGATCGTCGGGCCCTGGGAGGTCGCGGTCAGCGGGTGGTCGCGCAGCACCACGTACGCGGTCAGCGTCTTCGTGATGCTCGCGATGGCGTGCTGCGCGGTCATGCTGCCGTCGTGCCCGAGCAGGCCCATCCCCTCGACCTCGATCGCCGCGCTGCCGGAGGACGGCCAGGCCAGGCTGAGCGAGCCCGGGTAGCGGAAGCGCGCCGCGGCCGTCTGCACCAGCCGCGTCTGCTGCATCGCCGCGTCGTGCGGGTCCGCGGCGGTGAAGGTGCGGGCGGCCCGGTGGCCCGGACCGCCGACCGCGAGCGAGAACGAGGCCGCGCCGAGCACGCCGAGGATGGCCAGTACGAGCCCTGCGATCAGACCCGGCCGGCTGCCGAACATTCCCACGTACCCTCGACTCTCTTCGCTGCTCGCGCCCCGTGCGCACGTCGCCCGCTGACTACAACGCGGAAACCGCCCGAGAGGTTGCGGCCTTCGAGAATCTTCATGCACCTCATGAGATTCGATATCAGACTTACCGCTGGGCTCCCGGCGGAAGCAGTGCGAGCCCTGATGTGGGACCCCCCTCGATCAGCCGCAGCAGCGCGGCCGTGTCGAGGTGCTCCTCGACCGCGTCGGCGAGCCGGTCGTACTGGGCCGTGCGCGCTGCGGCGAACTCGGCGCCGGAGCGCGGGCGCGGACCGGCGACCCAGTCCAGCAGCGCGGCGCGGAAGGCGTCTGATTCGAGCGCGCCGTGCCACAGGGTGCCGAGGACGCGGCCCTCGGAGCAGCCGTCCAGCGCCGTACCGTCGTCGGCGACCATCAGATCCGCGCCGCCGAGGACCTCGACGAGACCGTGGTGGATCTCGTACGCGGTGGTGATCGGCGCGCCGAGCGCGTGGCCGGTCGGGCGGGCCAGGGTCTTGCTCGCGGCGAACGTGGTGCGTACCGGCAGCAGCCCGAGCCCCTCGACGCGGCCGACCCGGCTCTCCACCTCGTCCTCGATCGTGTGGCCGAGCATCTGGTAGCCGCCGCAGACGCCGAGGATCGCGCCGCCCCGCGCCTGCCGGGCCAGGATCGCGTCGGCGATGCCGCGCTCGCGCATCCACTGCAGGTCGCCGACGGTCGACTTCGTGCCGGGGATGACGACGAGGTCGGCCTCTGCGATACCGCGCGGCGAGGTGGTGAACGAGACCTCGACCCCTGGCTCGAGCCGCAGCGCGTCCACGTCGGTGAAGTTCGAGACGCGCGGCAGGTGCACGACGGTGACGCTCAGCGGAGCGGCGCCGGGCAGCGGCGGCCGCGCGGCGATCGGCCCGGCGGCCTCGAGCGCGAGCGAGTCCTCGGCGTCGATCCACAGGTCGCGCAGGTAGGGGAGCACGCCGAGCGTCGGCCGGCCGCTGAACTCGTGGATCATCTTCAGCGCCGGATCGAGCAGCGCCGGATCGCCGCGGAACCGGTTGATGATGAACGCTGAGATCAGGGCCTGGTCTTCGGGTTCGAGCAGGGCCACCGTGCCGTGGAAGGCCGCGAAGACCCCGCCGCGGTCGATGTCCCCGACGACGACGGTCGCGAGCCCGCGGGCGCGGGCGAGGCCGAGGTTGGCGATATCGCCTCTGCGCAGATTGATCTCGGTCGGCGATCCGGCGCCCTCGCAGATCACGACGTCGTACTCGGCGCGCAGCGAGTCGTACGCGTCCAGGACGTGCGCGCGCAACTGGACCTTGAGGTCCTGGTAGGAGAGCGCGTCGGCCTCGGCGTACGGACGGCCGAGCAGCACGACCTGGCTGCTGCGGTCCGAGCCCGGCTTGAGCAGCACCGGGTTCATCCGCGGGTCCGGCGTGATCCCGGCGGCCGCGGCCTGCATCGCCTGCGCGCGGCCGATCTCGGCGCCCTCGCCGGTCGCCGGATTCACGCAGACGGCCGAGTTGTTGGACATGTTCTGCGCCTTGAAGGGCGCCACCGACACGCCCCGCCGCGCGAGCCAGCGGCAGATCCCGGCCGTGAGCACTGACTTCCCGGCGTCGGAGGTCGTCCCGGCGACGAGCAGGCTGCCGCGCGGACGGTCAGCCACGCCGCAGCCCCCTGCGTCCGAGGACGGCGCCCGCCGCGAGCAGGACCGCGGCGGTGGTGCCGACGGCCTTGGAGAGCTTGTTCGCGCGGGCGATGTCGAAGCCGCGCGGCGCCCGGCCGTTGCCCAGCTGGGGACGCTCCTCGACCTGCGAGCCGTACACGTTCGTGCCGCCGAGCCGCACGCCGAGCGCCCCGGCCGCCGAGGCCTCGCAGTGTCCTGCGTTCGGGCTGGGGTGGCTGCGCGCGTCGTGCCGCAGCACCTGCCAGGTCTGCTGCCGCTGCCCGCCGACGGTCGGCGCGGCGGCCACCGTGAGCAGGCCGGTCAGCCGCGCCGGCGCCAGGTTCAGCACGTCGTCGAGCCGCGCCGAGGCCCAGCCGAAGTTCAGATAGCGCTCGTTGCGGTGGCCGACCATCGCGTCCAGCGTGTTCGCCGCGCGGTACGCGAGCAGCCCGGGCGTCCCGGCGACCGCGCCCCAGAACAGCGGCGCGACGACGGCGTCCGAGGTGTTCTCGGCCACCGACTCGATCACCGCGCGCGCGAGCGCCGTCTCACCGAGGCCCCGCGCGTCCCGGCCGCAGAGCCTCGGCAGCCGCTCCCGCGCCCCCGGCAGGTCGCCCTGCTCGAGCAGTTCGCCGATCGCGTCGGCCTCGCGGCGCAGCGAGCGCGCGCCGATCACCGTCCACGCGGCGGTCGCCGTCGCGGCCAGCGCGAGCCCGCGGCGCGGCCCGATCGCGCGGTCCACCGCGATGCCCAGCGCCGCGGAGCCGCCCACGCACACCGCCGTGTAGAGCGCGCCGCGCGGCCGCGAATCCGCGTAGCAGGCCTGCTCGAACCTGCGCGCGGCGCGGCCGAAGAGGGCGACGGGATGGCCCTTCTGCGGATCGGCGAGTATCGAATCGGCCGCGTAGCCGGCGAGGAGACCGGCCGCTAGGGCTGTGGCTGAGGCCGTGGTGGTGGACCGGGTCTGCGTGCTCACTCGGGGATCGTAGCGACACCGCGGAAGTTTGGATGCCCCGGCCCGGCAAGCCATCATGGCCGCATGACCGACACACCCGACCTCCGGCACCACGGCGATCGCGAGGTCGGCCCCGGATTGGTCGATCTGGCGGTCAATGTCCGGATTCCGCGGCCGCCGCGCTGGCTGCTCGACCGGATCGCGGCCACGCTGCCCGAGCTCGCCGCGTACCCGGATGCGACGGATGCCACGGCGGCCGTCGCGCGGCTGCACGGCCGTCCGGCGGACGAGGTGCTGCTCACCTCGGGTGCCGCGGAGGCGTTCGTGCTGCTCGCGCGGGCGTTGCGGCCGCGGCGCGCGGTGGTCGTGCATCCGCAGTTCACCGAGCCGGAGGCCGCGCTGCTCGCCGCGGGACACGAGGTCTCGCGGGTGCTGCTCGCCGCCGCGGACGGATTCCGGCTCGATCCCGCGTACGTGCCCGAGGACGCCGACCTCGTCGTCGTCGGCAATCCGACCAACCCGACCGGCGTGCTGCATTCCGCGGCCGACCTCGCGGCGCTCGCGAGGCCCGGTCGGACGCTCGTGGTCGACGAGGCGTTCATGGACGCGGTCCCCGGACAGCCGGAGACCCTGGCCACGGCGGAGCTGCCGGGCCTGGTCGTCCTTCGAAGCCTGACGAAGACCTGGGGCCTCGCCGGCCTGCGCATCGGATACGCGGTGGGCGACGCGGCCGTGCTCGCGAAGCTGAGTGAGGCTCAGCCGCTGTGGTCCGTCTCGGCTCCGGCGCTCGCGGCGGCGATCGCGTGCAGCGAACCGCGCGCGTCGGCCGAGGCGCAGGAGCTGGCCGTGGCCGCGGAGGCGGACCGTCTGTATCTGGAGCGGCGGCTGCTCGAGCTGCCGGGGATCACGCTGCCCGCACGCGATCACGCCCGCGCGCCGTTCGTGCTCGTCCACGTGGAAGGCGCGGACAAGCTGCGGCTCAGGCTGCGCGAGGAGCACGGATTCGCGCTGCGTCGCGCGGACACCTTCCCCGGGCTCGGCCCCGACTGGCTGCGGATCGCCGTGCGGGGCCGAGAGGTGACCGACGAGCTAGTCACGGCGCTGCGACAACTCCGCGGCTAGCAGGGGATCGGCCGCGGGAGCCGGCGGACTCGGCGTCGGCGGCTGCTCGTCGAAGGCCCCGGGCGGGCCGATCACGGCCGTCAGGATCGTCGAGTTCGGCAGCAGCAGCTCGCCGCGGGCGGTGTCCATGCGCACGTAGGTGAGCGTCATGTCGACCACCTCGCCGGTGTACGGGCCGCCGATCGGCCCGGACCGGATCGAGATCTTCTGGCCGACCGAGACCGGCCGTACGACCAGCAGGATCAGGCCCGCGAAGAAGTTGTTGAGCGACTGCTGCGCCGCGATGCCGAGGATCACGCCGGTGATCGAGGCGCCGAGGGCCAGCCGACCGATCGGCACGTTCAGCGCGCCGAGCGTGCCGAAGATCACCAGCAGGTAGCCGGTCACCAGGCAGATCCAGCGCAGGCCGACCTTCCGGTCGTCGCCCACCTTGGAGGGGACTATCTTCAGGATCTCCGTGGTGGCCGAGCGCACGGCGACCACGCCCGAGGCGAAGAAGATCACCGCGCCGCCGATCGCGCAGAGCGTGGCGGCGGTGCTGTGGTTGTGGAAGTAGGAGACCGGGGCGCTCCGCTGGGTGCCGAGCACCCCGCCGGAGGCCCAGGTGAGCGCGAGGCCGAGACAGGCGACGACGGCGGCGGCCAGGGCGCGGCGGAAGTCGGCGCTGATCGCGTGGTTGAGCGCGGTCAGGTGCAGCTGCCACGGATCGAGCGAGTCGTCCTCGCGCTCCTTGTCGGGCTCTTCAGGAGTGGCGGACATGAGAGCATCGTAGCGAGACGGTGTAAGCCCCGGTCGGAGCGAGGAGTGGCATGAGCGAGCCCCTGGAGGGAGAGGTCGTCGGAGGCGGTCCCGGGGACGGCGCGGGCGGCGGTCGCCCCGGCGGCCATCCGCGGATCCCCGGCCCCCTGGACACCGGCCGTTTCCGCAAGATGTGGCTGCTGCCGGTCGTCTTCGGCTCGGCCGGGATCGTGCTCGGCCTGCTCGTGCTGATGTGGCCCGGGCACACCGTCAAGGCCCTGACCACGCTGTTCGGCGTCTACCTGCTGATCACCGGCGGATACCGGTTCATCGCGGCGATCCAGCTCAAGGACGTGGACCCGGTGGCGCGGGTGGTCGCGCTGGTGCTCGCGGTGCTCTCCGTCGGCTTCGGCCTGGTGTGCCTCGCCCAGCCCTTCAAGGCGGCGGCCACGCTCGCCCTCGTCGTCGGCGTGTTCTGGCTGGTGAGCGGCGCGCTGACGGTCTTCGGCGCCCGGCAGCGGGTCCGTGCCGCGCTGGGCCGCGCCCCGGGGATGGCCGGCGGCGTGTTCGCGATCGTCGTCGGCCTGCTGATCATGGTCTTCCCGGGCACCAGCCTGGTCGTGCTCGCCTGGATCCTCGGCCTGTGGCTGATCTTCTTCGGCGCCACCGCCCTGGCCACCGGCCTCGTCGCGCGGAAGCTGCTGAACGTGGCCAAGGATGCCGTCGACAAGGCCGCCCTGTACTGGCCATAGCCCCTCAGCGCCCCTTAAGCTCCGCAGCATGTCGACAGATGCCGCGGCGCTCACCGCAGACGCTCAGGAACTCGCCCCCGAACTGGCCGAACTCCGTCGTGCGATCCACCTGGAGCCGGAACTCGGCCTCGAACTCCCGCGCACGCAGGAGAAGGTGCTCGGCGCGCTCGACGGCCTCGGCCTCGAGCTGACGCTCGGCAAGTCGCTCAACTCCGTGACCGGCGTGCTGCGCGGCGGCAGGCCGGGGCCGACCGTGCTGCTGCGCGGGGACATGGACGCGCTGCCGCTGCGCGAGACCTCGGTGCACGACGTGCCGGTCTCGCGCTTCGAGGGCGTGATGCACGCCTGCGGCCACGACCTGCACACCAGCATGCTCGTCGGCGCGGCCCGGCTGCTGGCCGCGCGCCGCGAGAGCATCGCCGGGAACGTGCTGTTCATGTTCCAGCCCGGCGAGGAGGGCGAGGACGGCGCGGGCCACATGCTGGCCGAGGGCCTGCTCGACACGACCGGGGCCACGCCGGACGCCGCGTACGCGCTGCACGTGTTCAGCAACCAGATCCCGCGCGGCGTCTTCACCGCCAAGGCCGGCCCGCTGATGGCCTCCTGCGCCGACCTGCGGGTGACCGTGAAGGGCAAGGGCGGCCACGGCTCCTCGCCGTACCGGGCGAACGACCCGATCCCGGCCGCGTGCGAGATGGTCACCGCGATGCAGACCGCTGTGACGCGCAAGTTCGACATCTTCGACCCGATCGTGGTGACCGTGGGCTCGTTCCACGGCGGGACGAAGGAGAACATCATCCCCGAGACCGTGCACTTCGACGCGACGGTCCGCACCTTCTCGCCCGCCACGCAGGCGAAGGTCCGCCCCGTGCTGCTGGACGTGATCCACGGCATAGCGCAGGCGCACGGCCTGGAGGTCGACGCGAGCTTCGCCGGCCTCTACCCGGTCACCGTCAACGACGCGGCCGCGGTGGACACCGTCGAGCGCACCGTCGGCGAACTGTTCGGCGAGGACCGCTTCGAGCGCCTGCCGAACCCGCTGGCCGGCGCCGAGGACTTCTCCCGCGTGCTCGAGCGCGTGCCCGGCGCCATGGTCTTCCTCGGCGCCGCGATCGACGGAAGGGACGTGGACACGGCCCCCTCCAACCACTCGCCCGAGGCCGCCTTCGACGACCGCGTCCTGCCGGACGGCGCCGCCCTGCTCGCGCGACTCGCCCTCGGCCACCTGGGTTGATCCGCCGCACCCCGGGCAGGCGTTACACTTTCCGACGCGGCGAGTCGGTCGGGCGACCGCGAGCGGGCCGGGTGACCGGCGCGTCCGAGGAAAGTCCGGGCTCCACAGGGCAGGGTGGTTGGTAACGCCAACCCGGGGTGACCCGCGGGACAGTGCCACAGAGAACAGACCGCCGCCCGGGCCCGACAGCCCGCGGCGGTAAGGGTGAAACGGTGCGGTAAGAGCGCACCAGCGCCCACGGTGACGTGGGCGGCTCGGTAAACCCCACCCGGAGCAAGGTCGAGAAGG